>NZ_JBIVRD010000003.1:200421-219103 GCF_044755565.1 Kitasatospora sp. NPDC092286
CGACAAGAAGAACACTACCAGCTCGGAACACCCACCCGAACCGGGGGAGAAACCCCCATGACGGCCACTCACTCCACCCCGCCGAAGCCGCCCGGCCGCGGCGAGCGGCACGTACACAACAGCCGGCGGTCGAGCGCTGCTCTTACAAAGCAGCTGTCGGCGGTTCGAAGCCGCGCCCGCATCTGATGGCCGCGCACACCCTCGCAGCGACGGGTGCCGGGACAGTGGTCGGTCAACTGCCGTACGGAGGTGGCAGGATCGGCGTATGAGTGAGGATGCGCTGGTGGAGCGGGTGCGGGTGCGGGCGGCGGAGGACGGGGAGGAGTTGGGCGCGGGGGTCGGGTCGGCGGAGGTGGCCGGGGTGGAGGCGGTGGTCGGGTTCACGCTGCCGCCGTTGCTGCTGCGGTTGTACCGGGAGGTGGGGAACGGCGGGTTCGGGCCGGACGGCGCGATGCTGCCGCTGAGCGGGGAGGAGCCGTCGGTGGTCTCCGTCTACCGGGGCGAGCGGGCCCGGTCGGACGAGGCGGCCGGGGTGGAGGAGGACGGGCCGCACTGGCCGACCGGGGTGCTCCCGGTACTGGACTGGGGCTGCGGGATGTACGCGGCCGTGGACTGTCTGCGGCCGGGCGCGCCGGTGCTGCTGTTCGAGCCCAACGCCGTCGGGGACGACTGGGCCGACGCGTGGTTCGAGGACGCGCCGTCGCTGGCGCAGTGGCTGGACGGCTGGCTCGACGGGGCCGGCTGGTGGGAGGAGGAGGCGATGGCGGACGAGTCCCGGGTGATGGAGCCGTGGCCGGACGCGGCCGCGCGGATCGCGGGCTGACGGCGGTCAGGCCGCCGGGCGCCAGTCGCCGTCGTGGTGGCGCAGCGGCGGGGCGGGCAGGCGGACGGGGTGCGCCCGACGGCGTGGAAGGGCGGCGAGGAGCCGGGTAAGAAGTGCGGCGAGCAGGGCGGCGGCCGTGAAGAGGAGCAGGTGACCGGTCTCGGCGGCCGGGCCGGACCAGCCGAGGGCGCCGTGGCGGTGCTCGACGAAGCCGTTGTGGAAGAGCCAGGTGGCCAGGCCGATCAGCGGGGCGGCGGCCGGACGGGAGTGCCGGCCGAGTGCGGCGCAGAGGGCGGCGTACGCGGCCAGGGCGACCCAGGTGGGACGCAGTTCGCCGAGGACGGCGAGGACGGGCAGCAGCGCGGCGGCGGCGACCAGGGCCACCGCCCCGGACACGGCAACCGGCAGGCGGTAGGGGCGGGACTGCATCGCGGCGTCGCCTCCTCAGCGCCCGGCGGAGAGCAGGCCGGTCTCGCCGCCGGTGCCGAGAAGCGGGCGCAGGCGGGTGTGGTGGCGGCGTTCGAGGGCTTCGAGTTCGCGTTGCAGGGGCGGCTTCGGGACGGCCAGGACCGGGCAGACCGCGTGCCGGACGCAGTAGGCGGTGACGGACGGGCGCAGGGCGCGGGCGATCGCGCCACGGCTGCCCGCGCCGAGGACGAGGAGGTCGCCGGGCCGGTCGGCGGAGCGGACCAGCGCCTGGCCGGTCTCGCCGCGTACGGCCTGGCTGGACAGGCGCACCCCGGTGAAGGCACCACCGAAGGCGTCGTCCAGGGCCTGGCGCAGCCGGGCCGAGGCCGCGTCGCGGCAGGCGGTGAGCAGGGGCGGGCACGGTGAGCGGCGGTATCCGAACTCGCCGCCGGCCGGGGTCCAGCAGTGCACGGCGAGCACGTCGGCGTCGATGCGGCGGGCCTCGGCGACGGCGTGGTGCAGAGCGGCGATGCTGCCGAGCGAGCCGCTGACCCCGACCACGATCCGGCGGCGCCCGTCCGGCCCGCCGCCGTCCTCACCGTCCTCGTCGGCCGACCGGTCGGCCGGCGTCCAGCCACCCGCCGTCCAGTCGTCCACCGGCCGTTCGTCGGCCGGTTCGTCCGCGTTGCTGCCGGCGCCGTTGTCCGCCATGCCCTGCCTGCCCCTCTGGCTTGCGCTGATGTGTGCGGGTTCCAGCAAAGCCGGGTGGCCGGGGCGGGCGCCGTTCGTTGACGGAGCCCTGACGTGGACGGCACCGATCCGTACGCGGCCCTGACACCGGGGGCGGCGCGTCCCGCCGAGGGCGTGCCCGGCAGCACGCGCCGGGCGTTCGCCGTCGGGCATCAGGCGTCAGGCGTCACGCATCAGGGCTCTCGGCCTCCCAGAGGTCGGCGAACATCTTGTCCAGGTGCTCCTCGCCGATCGGCGGTACCGGCAGCGGGTGGGTGGCCTGCGCACGGAAGCCGTCCAGCAGCAGGGCGAGGTAGCGGCGCCAGAGGTCCGGGCGCAGTTCGGCGGTGGCGGGCAGCGCGCGGCAGAGCGGGCCGAGCATGAAGAGCAGGTCCATGGTGACGACGTCGGCGCGCATGCTGCCCTGCTGCTGCGCGCGGGCGACGAGCGCGCCCACCGTGGCGGCGTTCTGCCGACTGATCTCGATCATCCCTGGGATGGTGGGGATGGCCTGGGTGACCAGGTCGTTGATCCCCCGGTCAGCGGCGACCAGTTCGAAGATCCGGCCGAAGTACCGCTCGATGGCGCCCCAGGCGTCCACCGCCGCCAGGGCCTCCTCCCCCGCGCCGGCCAGCACCGCGGCGGCGTCCGCGAACACCTCTCCGATCAGCGCCTCCCGGGTCGGGAAGTGCCGGTACAGCGTGGCGTTGCCGACCCCGGCCTCCTTGGCGATCTGGTCCAGCGGCACGTCCAGTCCGCGCCGGGAGAACAGGTCGCGGGCGGTGGCGAGCAGCAGGTCGCGGTTGCGCTGCGCGTCGCGGCGCAGCCGTCCGGGGGGGTTCGCGCTGCTGGCTGCCATGGGTCCGACCCTAGCAACCGGCGGTACGGCCGCGGCCTGCCCGACGGCCCGGGCGGGGCCTGGTCCAGCGTCATCGTGGGCGGTGGAACCCCCTCACCGCTTCTGCTCCGATCGCGCCGACGGGCGACGAACGCTTCCGCCGGATCGCGGTCCTGCTCTTTCCCGGGGGCGAGGAGTTGGATGCGATCGGGCCCTGGGAGGTCCTGGCGTACTGGACGCGCACTTTCCCTGAGGACGGGCCGCCGAACCTGTCGGGCCGCTCACACGCGCACGTCGCTCCGGGACGGGCGGGAGCGGTGCTGCGTAGGGTGGATCTTGTCGGTGCGCGGAGGCCGACGACTCGTGAGGGCGGGGGCAGGGCGATGGGTACGGGAACGTCACTGACGGCGCATCAGCTCATCGGGGCGCTGGTCGACCCGGGCGGCTTCCGGAGCTGGGACGAGCCGCTGGACGGGGAGCCGGCGGACCCGGGCTACCGGGCCGCGCTGGCGAGGGCGCGGGAGCGGACCGGGGTGGACGAGGCGGTGCTCACCGGAGCCGGGCTGATCGCCGGGCGGGCGGTGGCACTCGTGGTGTCCGAGTTCGGCTTCCTCGGCGGGTCGATCGGGGTGGCCACGGCCGAGCGGATCACCAGGGCCGTGGAGCGGGCGACGGCCGAGCGGCTTCCGCTGGTCGCGCTGCCGGTGTCGGGCGGAACGCGGATGCAGGAGGGGACGGCGGCCTTCCTCTGTATGGTGCGGATCACCGCCGCCGTGCAGGCGCACCGGGCCGCCGGGCTGCCGTACCTCACCTATCTGCGCAACCCGACCATGGGCGGGGTCTTCGCCTCCTGGGGCACGCTGGGGCAGCTGGTGTTCGCCGAGCCGGGGGCCCGGCTCGGCTTCCTCGGGCCTCGGGTGTACGAGGAACTGCGCGGGGTGGAGCTGCCCCCGGACGTGCAGCGGGCCGAGACGCTGGCCGGGCGTGGCCTGGTGGACGCCGTGGTGGCGCCGGAGGAGCTGCGGGAGGTGCTGCGGCGGTCGCTGTCCGTCCTGACGGCACACCCGGCGACGCCCGGTGAAGCGAGCGGTGAAGCCCGGCAGGCCGACGAGGCCCGCGGTTCCGGGACCGCCCACGCACTCGGCCGGCCCGGGCCGGAGCCCGCCACGCGCCCGGACGCCTGGGAGTCCGTCCGGCGCACCCGGCGGGCCGACCGGCCGGGCACCCGCGAGCTGCTGCGCCGCACCGCCGGCGAGCTGGTCCTGCTGGACGCGCCCGGCGGCCGGGACGGGGCACTGGTACGGGCGCTCGCCGTGCTGCACGGGCGGCCGGCCCTGGTGGTCGGACAGCAGCGGCCGGGCCCGACCGGGGAACGCCCCTTCACCGCCGCCGACCTGCGCGCCGTACGGCGGACCGCCCGGCTGGCCGAGGAGCTGGGGCTGCCGCTGGTCACGGTGGTGGACACGGCCGGCGCCGAACTGTCCGCGCAGGCCGAGCTGGACGGCGTCGCGATCGAGATCGCGCACTCCCTGACCACCCTGCTCGCCCTGCGGACGCCGGTGCTTGCGGTGCTGCTCGGCCAGGGGTCGGGCGGGGGCGCGCTCGCTCTGCTGCCCGCCGACCGTGTGCTCGCCGCCGAGCACGCCTGGCTCGCGCCGCTGCCGCCGGAGGGCGCCTCCGCGATCGTCCACCGGGACGGCGGGCATGCCGCCGAGCTGGCCCGGGCGCAGGGCATCGGCGCGTACGACCTGGCCGGTGCCGGTCTGGTCGATCTGGTCGTCCCGGAGCTGCCGGACGCCGCCGAGGAACCGGCCGCGTTCTGCGCACGGCTGGGGCGCGCGGTCGGATCGGCGCTCGGCGAGCTGGCCGGAGCCCCGGAGCCCGAGCGACTCGCCGCACGGGCCCGGCGCCATCGTCGGCTGGGGGACGTGCTCGCGCGCTGAGGCGGGTGTGGCGCCGGTCTCAACCGGCCGTAGATCACCGGTACACACCGTGACGGCGACGGATCGACCGGTGACGGCCGCGGTGGGGTGCCCGGTGAGTGCGCTCACACGGAATTGACGTCCACGACGACCGGTAGTGGTGCCCGGGCGCAGCCACTAGCACGTGTACGGACTAAACCGTCTGCCCAGGTCAGCGGCCACAAGCGACAGCACCTAGCCGCTCCTTCGAATCCACGGCACCAGCCCCTGATACGACGATGGATCGTAACCAGGGGGTCTTGGCGACTGCCGATCCGGCATGCCAACAATGGCTCAGTCAGCCGCTCCGGCCCCTGTCCCGCCGGATCCGGCTTCCCGCCAAGTCACGCCCCGCGACCTTACGGCCCCTGTCCGGCCATGGTCGAGACGGGGTATGACACGGCCCAACCCGATTGAGGTCTTGTTCCTTATGCCCGCTTTCAAGCTCCGCATGCGTACCTCCGCCGCTGTTCTCGCCGGCACCGCCGGTCTGACCGCCCTGGGCGCCGGCCTGATGCCCGCCACCGCCTCGGCCGCCACCCCGCAGTCCATCGCCGCCCAGATCGTGCCGGCCAACCAGCTCGCCTCGTTCAGCCAGATCATCGCCCACGAGTCCAGCTGGAACGTGACCGCGACCAACGCGAGCTCGGGTGCGTACGGCCTGGCCCAGGCGCTGCCGGGCTCCAAGATGGCCTCGCACGGCGCGGACTGGAAGACCAACGCCACCACCCAGATCAAGTGGGCCCTGGACTACATGAACTCCCGCTACGGCAGCCCGAACGCCGCCTGGTCCTTCTGGCAGAACAACCACTGGTACTAAGCCGCCTGGCGACTTACACCCGACTTCAGACCACTGTCCCCCCTCACCCCGGGGTCGGACAGGGATCACCGGGGTGACCGAGAGGGCCTGTGCACGCGCGATCCGCGTGCACAGGCCCTCTCGCCGTGTGCGGATGCTCCCGCCCGGTCCGGTTCCGGCGGCAGCCCCGCGGCAGTCCGACGGCGGTCCGGCCGGTAGCGGGTCGGATATATTCGGGCCGAGACAAAGTCCCGACCGCTCGGGCCCCACCCGACCAGGCCCGAGGAGCACCCGGTGCCCCAGTCCCCGCGCACTCCGGCGACCGCCACCACCCAGACCGTGGCCCAGGTCAACCAGACCGTGCTGCTGGAGGTGCTGCGGCGGCACGGGTCGCTCTCGCGGCAGCAGCTGGCGGCCGAGAGCGGGCTGAGCACCGCCACCGTGCACCGCCTGGTGGAGGTGCTGCGGGCCGAGGGCGCCGTGCTCGTGGAGGCCGAGCGGGCGCCGTCCAGCGGCGGGCGCCCGCCCCAGCTGATCCGCTACAACGCGGGCGCGCAGACCGTCCTCGCGGTCGCGATGCGCCCGCGCCGGATCATCGGCGTGGTCACCGACCTGCACGGCACGGTGCTGCACGAGGCCGAGCACCACTGGGCGGACCTCGGACCGGAGCGGGGCCGCGAACCCGCCGCAGAGGACCTCACCGGCCCGCTGCTGGCGCTGGTGGACGGCCTGCGGGAGTGGGCCGGGCGGCACGCCGGCGCGCCGCGCGCGCTGGTGGTCGGGGTGCCCGGGGTGGTGCGGGACCGGACCGGGCTGGTGGAGTTCGCGCCCGCGCTGGACTGGCCGGGCATGCGGCTTCGCGCGCTGCTCCAGCAGCGGCTGGGCATCCCGGTGGCGGTGGAGAGCAATGTGAACCTGGTCGCACTCGCAGTCCAGCACGGCGAGGCGGGCACCGGGGTGAGCGACCTGGCGGCCGTGGTGGTGGGCATCGAGGTCGGCGCCGGGATCGTCCTCGGCGGCCGGCTGCACCGGGGGCGGCTGGGCTCGGCCGGGGCGCTCGGCCATCTGATGACCGACCGCCGGGCGCTGGACCGGCCGCTCGGGCGCACCGGTGACACCCAGTCCCGGGTCGGCGACCACGCCGTGGACCGGCGGATCACCGAGGCCGGGCTCACCGTCTCCGGCACCTCGGCCGAGCGGGTCGCCGAGCTGTTCCGGCTCGGCCGGGCCGGGGAGCCGGCCGCGGTCCGGCTGGTCGACGAGTTCACCGACGACCTGGCCCTGCTGGTGGCCAACCTCAGCACCGTGCTCGGGCCCGAGCTGATCGCGCTCGGCGGGCGGCTGTTCTGGGAGAGCGGGGGCGAGATGCTGCCCGCCATCGAGTCCCGGCTGCAGGGCCGGGTGCCGGTGCTGCCCCGGCTGATGGTGGTGCACTCGACCACCACCGAGCTGGTCGGCGCGGCCGCGGCCGCCGTCCGGCTCGCCGACGGGGCCACCTTCATCACCCGGTAGCGCTCGCTCCTCCACCCCCTCCCCTTGCCGCGCCTCTCCCGGCTCCACTATTTCTCAATGTGATAGAAACTCATCCGTGGGCACTCGACCAAAGGAGACCCGGATGTTCGCGGCCGCCTTCGCGATGGACCCTGAGCGCTTCTCCGACGTCTACGGGCCCGAGGCCCGCGCCCGGGTCGCCGCACAGGCCGAACTGATCGCGGACCCGGCCGCCCCCGGCGGGGTCTGGAGCGCCGACCGGCTGGCCGCCGAACCGGCCGCGCTGCGCGGGACCGAGGTCCTGCTCACCGGCTGGGGCGGCCCCGTCCTGGACGCCCCGGCACTCGCCCGCCTGCCCCGGCTGCGTCTGGTGCTGTACGCCGCCGGCTCGGTGCGCCGGATCGCCGGCGAGGCCTTCTGGGCGGCCGGCATCCCGCTCGTCACGGCCGCCCACGCCAACGCCCTGCCCGTCGCCGAGTTCACCGTCGCCCAGATCGTCTACGCCCTCAAGGACGGCTGGCGGCACGTCCTGGCCGCCCGCGCCGCGCGCACGGCCGTCCGGGTCGGCCGGGCGCCGGGCGCGTACGGCTCCACGGTCGGCGTGCTCTCGCTCGGCGCCACCGGTCGGCTGGTCTGCGAACGGCTGCGCGCGTACGACGTGCGGGTGATCGCCCACGACCCGTACACCGAGGCACCGCCGGGCGTCCGGAGCGTCGGGATCGAGGAACTGTTCGCCACCGCCGACGTGGTGACCGTCCACACCCCGCTGGTCCCCGAGACCAGAGGGCTGGTCGGACGGCGGCTGCTGGCCTCGATGAAGCCGGGCGCCACCCTGGTCAACACCGCGCGCGGCGCCGTCCTCGACGAACCCGCCCTGCTCGACGTCCTGACCCGACGGCCCGACCTGTTCGCGGTGCTGGACGTCACCGATCCGGAACCGCCGCTGCCCGGCTCGCCGCTGTTCACACTGCCCAACGTGGTCGTCACCCCGCACCTCGCCGGCAGCCAGGCGCTGGAGCGCCGACGCCTCGGGGACCTGGTGGTCGGGGAGTTCGAGCGCTGGGCGGCCGGCGAGCCGCTGCGCTGGGCGCTCGACCGGCACACCTACGAGCGGATGGCCTGACCCGTGACGGACACCCGGCAGCCTGACATCCTGGTCGTCCTGACCGACCAGCAGACCGCCGACGCGATGAGCGCGGCGGGCAACCCGCACCTCGCCACGCCCCACATGGACGCGCTGGCCGCCGCCGGCACCCGCTACCGCCAGGCGTACTGCGCCCAGCCGCTCTGCACACCGTCCCGGGCCAGTCTGCTGACCGGCCGGCTGCCCAGCACCCTGGGCGTCACCGGCAACAGCGGCGGCCCGGAGCCACTGCTCGGCCGGCTCTTCGCCGAGGCCGGCTACGACTGCGGCTACGGCGGCAAGTGGCATCTGCCCGAGCTGGACCTGCCGGACGGCCGGGGCTTCCGGCGGATCCACCCCGCCGGGGACGACGCCGGACTCGCCCACGCCGCCGCCGGGTTCATCCGCGAGCCGCGCGAGCGCCCGTTCCTGCTGGTCGCCTCGTTCCTGGAACCGCACGGCATCTGCGAGTGGGCCCGCGGCCAGGACCCGCGCACCGGCCCGCTCCCCGCGCCGCCGCCCGTCGAGCAGTGCCCGCCGCTGCCCGCCAACTTCCCGCCCGCGCCGTACGAGGCCCGCCTCCCCCGTCTCGCCCAGCAGGCCTGGCCGCACACCCACCCGACGGCGCAGTGGCGCGAGGACGACTGGCGGCGCTACCGCTACGCGTACTACGCGCTGGTGGAGCGGGTCGACCGGCACCTCGGGCTGCTGCTGGACGCGTTGCGCGAGCGGCCCGGCGGGCGGGAGACCGTGGTGGTCTTCAGCTCCGACCACGGCGACGGCGCCGGCGCCCACCGCTGGAACCAGAAGTGGGCACTGTACGAGGAGTCGGTGCGGGTGCCGTTCCTCGTCGCCGGGCCGGGTGCACCGGGCCCCGGCGGCCAGAGCGGCGACGCCGCCGCCGGGGCGGTCAGCGACCGTCTGGTCTCCACCGGGCTGGACCTCGTCCCGACCCTCTGCGACCTGGCCGGCGTCACCCCGCCACCCGGGCTGCCGGGCCGCAGCGTCCGCTCCCGGGAGCCGCGCGAGACCGTCGTCGTGGAGACCCGCTGGGAGCTGCCCGGCTTCAACAACGCCCTCGGCCGGATGATCCGCGACGAGCGGCACAAGTACGTCTGCTACGCCTGGGGCGACCACCGTGAGCAGCTCTTCGACCTCACCGCCGACCCCGGCGAGATGGTCAACCTGGCCGTGGACACCCGCCATTCGGCCCTGCTCGACCGCTTCCGCGGCCTGCTCGACGAGCACTGCGCCCGCACCGCCGACCCGTTCGCCCGGTTCGTCCCCGCGGCGCCCACCAAAGAGCATGATTGACGGAGCGTCAGCCGGAGTCCAGGCCGAGCAGTGCGTACGGGCGGCCGCCCTTGTCGACCTGCCCGGCATGGGCGCGCCGCGCGATCGTCTCCACCTCGGCCAGGCTCAGATGCTCCACCGGGTCATGGTAGGCGGAGCGGGGTCTGATTGACTGCGGCAGGTGGCGGGCGACCCCCGCGACCGCCCGGCACGCCGTTCTCACCACCCGAGGAACCATGCCCAGCCTTCACCCGCTGCTGTCCGGATTCGCGCCGATCTGGGCCCTCACCGGGGTCGGCTACCTGGTCGGCCGCACCGGGCTGCTCGGGCCGCAGGCGGAGTCGGTGCTCAGCCGCTTCGTCTTCCATGTGGCCATGCCGGCCGCGCTGTTCCTGATGATCGCCCGGGCACCGTTGGACCGGTTCGCCAATCCCTCGATGCTGGCCTTCGCGGCCGGGACGGCGGTCGCGACCGGTCTCGGGCTGCTCGCCTCGTCCCTGCTGTTCCACCGGGGGCTCGGCGAGCGGGTGATCAGCGGGATGGCGGCCGGGTACGTCAACTCGGCCAATCTCGGGATCCCGGTGGCCGTACAGGTGCTCGGCGACGCCTCCTTCGTGGCGCCCGTGGTGCTGTTCCAGATTCTGCTCGTCACCCCGGCCGTGCTGACCGTCCTCGACACCGGGACGGCCGGTCGCCGGGCGGCGCTCACCCTGCCGCTGCGCAACCCCATCCTGCTGGCCGCCGCCCTCGGCGCGCTGGTCTCCGCCCTCGGGTGGCAGCCGCCCACCGAGCTGAACCGTTCCTGCGAACTGCTCGGCGGCGCGGCCGTACCCACCGCTCTGGTCGCGCTCGGCATGTCCCTGCACGGCCGCCCGCCGGCCACCGGCACCGCCCGGTACGCGGAGGTCGGGGTGACGGTCGCGGTCAAGACGCTGATACAGCCGCTGGCCGCGTTCGCCGTCGGGGCCTTCCTGCTCCACCTGCCCGCGCACCAGCTGCTCACCGTCGTCCTGTTCTCGGCCCTCCCCACCGCGCAGAACGTGTTCGTCTACGCCCGCGAGTACGGGCAGGGCACGGCGCTCGCCCGGGACGCGGTGCTCAGCTCCACCCTGGTCTCGATGGCGACCCTCTCGGTGGTCGGCTGGGCCCTCGGACCGTCCTGACGGGGTGACGGTCCGGATGCCGGCCTCTGCCCCGGATACCGACGGCCGACCCGGATGCGGGCCCCGAAGAAGCAGGCGTACCCGCCACCCGTACACGGGCCGACAAAATTCCCTCGTGACGCGTACAAGATGGTGGAAACCACCCACCTCCGACAGCCCGGGTGGGATGCTGACGCGCATGACTCACGCGTCCCACGCACCTGTCGAAAAGCGCCACTGCCCGGCCGTCGTGGCACTCCCCCAGGCCGACATCGACCACTTCAACAACGTGCCGCACGCCGCCTTCATGATGGAGTCGCGGCTGCGCTGCGAGCTCGTCGCCGGCCACCAGGGCACCCACTCCGCGCTGGTCCAGGGGGTCGGGTACGACCTCCACTGGGCCTCCTGGCCGCAGTACGTGGTGGAACTGGCCCCCCGCTGCCCCGCCGTGGCCGACGAGGAGGAGGAACCGGTGCCCCCCGCCGAGCACGAGATCTGTCTGCTCCGCGAGGGCCACCCCGGCGACCACTACGGGGAGACGTGGTTCTGAACCGCCCGGCGGACGGCCGGGGTCAGCGGTCCCGGACGGCGATCAGCTCCCGGCCGCGCAGCGTGTACAGGAGACCGCGGTCGTCGACGGCCACCCTGGCACCGCTGTACCACTCGGCGTCCACCTGGACCAGGACGGTGGCGGCCAGCGTGGCCGGGTCCAGCCGGAACAGCGTCCGCTCGCTGATCCCGTACAGCCGGCCGGCGGCCACCAGCAGCCGCGGGTTGGCCGAGGTGATCGCCCGCAGGTCGGCACGGGCACCGATCACCGGGGCCGTCCACCCGTCCCGGCCCCGCCGGGCGGTCCGCAGATCGGCCGCGAAGGCCTGCCCGTTGACGGTGATGCCGTACAGGGTGGGCCCGTGCACCACCAGGCTGCTGATACCCGAGCCGAAGTCCGTTCCGGTCCGCCAGAGTTCACGCCCGGCCACCGGGTCCCAGGCGGCCAGGTCGCCGCGCGGGCCGGTGGTCCTGGCATTGTCGCCGCCGAGGAAGGCCTGGCCGCGCCCGGCCGCCACCGCGCGCACCAACTGCTCGGCGCCCAGCGGATCGACGTGCACCGTCGGCCGCCCGCTGCCGGGCCGGTAGGTGACGAAGGACCCGCCACCCGTGGTGTCGGCCTGGACACCGAGCAGCAGCAGACGGTTCTCCTCGTCCCAGCGGATCACCTGCGGACGGTTCTGCTCCTGCGGCAACGCCGCCTCCTGGACGGGGACTTCGTCCGACCCAGGGCGGTAGCGCCAGATGCCCTGGGAGGAGTAGACGCCCAGGAAGAGGGTCTCGTCGTCGAGAATGACGGTGTCCTTCGCCTCCCCGGGCACCGGGAGCTTGTGCACGGTGCCGGCGTCGAGGTCGTGCAGCGCGACCGAGCCGTTGCCGCCCACGTACACCCGGCCGCTGTGGGCCGCCACCGACATCCCGAGCTGCGCCTCGGCGGGGGCGCCGGCCTCGACCAGGTCCCGGGTGGTGACCGCCCCCGTGCCGGTGGTGAGCGTCCAGGCGGTACCGCCCTCGGTGACGCCGACCAGGGTGTCGCCGATCCGGCCCAGGCCCCAGGAGTTGCCGTCCGGCACGGGGGTGGCGAGCTGCTCCAGCGTGCCCGCGCCGAGCCGGTAGCGCCAGACGATGCCGCGCTCGGTGGAGGTGAACCAGACGGTGTCGCCCAGGCGTTGGAAGTTGGTGATGCTCTTGGTGCCGGGCACCGCGAAGGACCGCAGCACGGCGTGGGTCGCCGGGTCGAGGAAGGCGACGTGCGCGGGCTTGCCCTCGGTGCTGACGGCGAGCAGGTCGTCGCCGAGAACGGCGATCTGCCGGACGATGGTGTCGTTCACCAGGTCCGGCGGGGTGATGTCGACGGCCCGGCCGCTCGCCCGGTCGACGGCGTACAGGGTGGCCAGGGTCGCCCCGCCGCCGCCCGCCAGGTTGCTGCCGACACCGAGGTAGGCGTGGGTGGCGGTGGCCTCGACCGCCCGGCCCTGGGTGGCACCGGGCGCGGGCGAGGCGACCTCGGTGACCACACCGGTGGCGGGATCGTAGGCGTACAGACCCGGCCCGGCCGCACGGCCCTTCTGCCGGCCGGTCGCGTACACCACGCCGTCGGGGGCGACGGCCACGTCCCGGACGTCCGCGCCGGGGACGTTCGCCAGAGCGTGCACACCGCCGTCGGCCGGGTCGAAGCGGTAGAGGTTGACGGCCTGGGGCGCGTCGGTCACCCCGAGGTAGAGTGCGCCGCCGTGACCGGCCGAGCCCTGGACGAAGTTGCCGGTCGGCAGCACCGCGGTCGCGGTCACCCGGCCGGTCGGCAGGTGGTAGCCGACCACCTTGGCGGGCGCGAGGTTGCGCGAGCCGATCCAGAGCGTCTCGCCCAGCAGCGTGGCGCTCATCAGCGGGAAGTCCGCGTTGCCGGGGCCGAGTCCGGTGACCCGGGGGGTGCCGGACGGCTGGGCACCGAACGGCCGCGGAACGGGCGGCTGGGCACCGGACGACGAGGCGGCGGCCCGGGCGGGCGCGACGGGAAGGGCGCTCAGGGCGGCGACGGAGCCCGCGCCGAGCAGGAGCCGGCGGCGGGAGGGGTGTGCGGCGGACATGGGGGGACAGCACTCCTGGCGTGAGGTCGGGACGCGGGTCGGATCAGTGCAGGGCGGCGGCGAGCAGCTGCCGGGTGTACGGGTGCGCGGGCGCGCCGAACAGCTCGTCGGCGGGGGCGTGTTCGACCACCCGGCCGTGACGCATCACCAGCACTTCGTCACAGAGGTGGCGGACCAGGGCGAGATCGTGCGAGATGAAGACCAGACCGACACCGGTCCGTTCCCGCAGATCGGCGAAGAGGTTGAGGATCTGCGCCTGGACGGAGACGTCGAGCGCCGAGGTCGGTTCGTCCGCGACCAGCACCTCGGGGCCGACGGCCAGCGCCCGGGCGATCGCCACCCGCTGGCGCTGCCCACCGGAAAGCTGGTGCGGCCGGGCGTCGAGCAACCCCGGCGGCAGGCCGACGAGTTCGCAGAGCCCGGCGACCCGGCCGGGCAACTCCGCCTCGCCCGCGAGGCCATGGGTGACCAGCGGCTCGGACAGCACCTGCCCGATCGTCATCCGGGGGCTCAGCGAGGCGTACGGGTCCTGGAAGACGAACTGCACCCGGCGCCGCAGCGCCCGTTCCTCGCTCGGCGGCACCTCCGACCAGGAGCGGCCGCCGACCCGGACGGTGCCGCCCTGTGGCCGGAGCAGCCCGAGCAACGCCCTGGCCAGGGTGGACTTGCCGGAGCCGGACTCGCCGATCACCCCGACCGCCCGGCCGGGCGCGGCCGTCAGGCTCACCCCGTCCAGTGCGGGCGCGCCGGGGCCCCGGCCGAACGCCCGGCGGCCGTACCGGACGGTGAGGCCGTCGGCCACCAGCACGGGTTCGCCGGCCGGTGGCGCCGGGCGCCGGACCGGCGCGGCCGCCACGGGCAGCGGCAGTCCGGCCGCCGGGACATGACAGGCGAACCCCCGTTCGCCCGAACTCTCCCAGGCCGGAGGCTCGTTCGCGCAGCGCTCGGTGGCGGCGGCACAGCGCGGGGCGAACGCGCAGCCGGGCCGGTCCTCCCCGGCGGCGGGCGGGCTGCCGGGGATCACGGTGAGCGGGCGGCCCAGCGGGCCGTCCAGGCGGGGCACCCCGGCCAGCAGACCCGCGGTGTAGCGGTGCCGGGGCTGCGCCAACAGCCTCTTGGCGGGTGCCCGTTCGGCGATCCGTCCGGCGTACATCACCTGGACGGTGTCGCAGGTCCGGGCGACCACCCCGAGGTCGTGGGTGATCAGCAGGACGGCGGTGCCGGTCTCGTCCCGCAGCCGGACCAGCAGGTCGAGGATGCCCGCCTGGGTGGTGGGGTCGAGGGCGGTGGTGGGCTCGTCGGCGATCAGCAGGTCGGGCCGGTTGGTCATCGCCATGGCGATCAGCACGCGTTGGCGCATCCCGCCGGAGAACTCGTGCGGGCGGTCGCGGAATCGGCGCTCCGGCTCGGGGATGCCGACCAGGTCGAGGAGTTCGAGCGCGCGGGCCCGGGCCTCGGCCCGGCCCGCGCCGTGCACCCGGGCGGCTTCGGCCAGTTGGCGGCCGATCGGCATCCGCGGGTTGAGGTAGGCGAGCGGGTCCTGGAAGACCATGCCGATCCGGCGTCCGCGAACGGCGCGCATGCCGGGTTCGGGCAGTGTGAGCAGATCGGTGCCGTCGAAGCGGACGGCGCCGCCGGCCGTCCCGCAGCCGGGCGGGAGCATCCGGTTGACGGCCAGCGCGGTGAGCGTCTTGCCGGAGCCCGACTCCCCCACCAGGCCGAGGATCTCGCCCGGGCGAAGGGTGAAGTCCACCCCCCGGACCACCTCGGCGCCGCCCGCCGTGACGCGCAGGCCGTCCACCTCCAGCAGCGCGCGGGCGGCGGGCGCCGCGGTCGGGGCGGCGGTGGTCTCGGTCGCGGTCACCGCAGTTTCTCCCGGTTGAACGAGTCGGCGAGCAGGGTCAGCCCGAACACCAGCAGGCCGAGCAGGACGACCGGCGCGAGGGCGTAACCCGGCTCCAGGAACAGGTACTTGCTGCCGGTGTTGATCATCGTGCCGAGCGAGGGCGTGGGCGGCTGGATGCCGAAGCCGAGCACGCTCAGCCCGCCCTCGATCTTCGCGGCGTGCGCCATCCCGACGGCCAGCAGCGCGGTGGCGGCGTCGGTGACGTTCGGCAGGACGTACCGGCGCAGGGTCCGCCCGCGCGGCACGCCGAGCACCCGGGCGGCCACCACGTGGTCGCGGGAGAGCTGCGCCAGCAGGGCCGCCCTGGCCTGCCGGCCGAACGAGGGCAGGGCGCTGAGCACGATCGTCGCCACCACGCTGCCCAGCCCCGGCCGGACGATCAGCGCGATCGCCAGGCCGAGCAGCAGACCGTGGAAGCCGAGCAGCAGGTCGAAGAGGCGCTGCACGGCCTCGCCGAGCAGCCGGTTGAGCCCGCCGAGCAGCCCGAGCAGGGTGCCGAGAACGGCGGCGACCGGCACCGCCAGCAGGCAGACCAGCAGCTCGATCCGCACCCCGTACAGGGCCCGGACCAGGAGGTCGCGGCCGACCTCGTCGGTGCCGAGCGGGTGTTCCCAGGACGGTCCGGCGAGCGCGTCGGGGCCCTGCCGGTAGGGGTCGGCGGAGAGCAGCAGCGGGCCCAGCAGGCCGAGCAGCACCACCAGGGCCACCAGCACCGCCCCGGTGCGGCCCTTGCCGCTGCGCAGGGCGGCGGGCAGGACGGGCCGGGCGCGGCGTCGGACGGGTGCGGCGGTGGTCATCGGGCCTCCCCGGTGCCGGCACGGGCGATCCTCGGGTCGAGCCGGCCGACCAGCAGCTCGGAGCCGAGCTGGACGGTGACCGCCACCGCGACCGCGAGCATGATCAGGGTCTGGGCGACCGGGTAGTCGCGCTGGTTGATCGCGTCCAGCAGCAGCTGACCGAGGCCGTGCCGGGCGAACAACTGCTCGGCGACCACCGCTCCGCCCAGCAACTCGCCCAGGTTCAGTCCGAATTCGACAAAGAACGGGGCCAGGCTGTTGGGCAGCACATGCCGCAGCAGGATCCGCCGGGGCGGGGCGCCCTTGGCGATCGCGGTCAGCACGAACTCCTCCTGGCGGGTGCGCCGGATCTCGGTGGCCAGCAGCCTGGCCAGCACCACCGAACCGGGCAGCGCCAGCGCGACGGCGGGCAGCGCGAGGTACTGGACAGCGAGGTCCGGCGCGGCGAACAGGTCCTTCTCGCCACCGGTCGGCAGCACCCGCAGCAGGACGGCGAAGACGAACACGAAGAGCACGGCGGTGACGTACACCGGCAGCGCCAGCACGGCGGTGGTGACCGGGTCGAGGGCCCGGGCCAGCCGGCCGCGCCGCTCGGCGGCCAGCGCGGCTCCCAGCAGCAGCCCGAGGACGAGCATCAGCAGGCCTGCGGCCAGGGCGAGTTGGATGGTGCTGCCGAGGCTCTGGCCGATCATCTTGGTGACCGGCTCGCGGTAGCGGAAGGAGAGTCCCGGGTCGCCGGTGAGCAGTCCGCGCAGCCAGGTGAGGTACTGGACGGGCAACGGCCGGTCCACTCCCAACTGGCGGCCGAGCTGCTCGCGCTGCTCCTGGTCGGCCTCGGCGCCGAGCGCGGCGGAGACCGGGTCGCCGGGGGCCAGGTGCAGCAGCAGGAAGACGGCCACCGAGGCGAGCCAGAGCGTGGCCAGCGCTCCGGCGGCCTTTCTGGTCCAGTACGGCACGGGGTTCTCCGGGGTTCGGTGGAGGGGTGCGGGTGGAGGGAGCTAGGGCTCGGTCAGCCGTCCCGGCGGGTGTCCGTCAGCCGCAGGTAGCCCAGGGCGCTGGTCGCCACGTCGTGCACCGAGGAGGCCAGGGCGTAGGTCTCCCAGGCGTGCGCGAGCGTGATGTGGAACGACTGGGCGAGCAGGTACTCGGAGAGCTCGTGGTTGACGTCCGCCCGGGCCTTCTCGTCGACGGCCGCGAAGGCGCGGCTCTGCAACTCGGCGAAGGCGGGATCGGTGACGTGCGAGGTGTTCTTGCCGACCTGGAGCGGGCCGGAGACGGTGATACCGCTCAGCGGCGAGACGCTCACCATGCCGTGGTTGGCCACGAACAGGCCCTCCAGCGTGCCCTGCTGGATCTTCGGCTGGATCGCCGCGTTGTCCAGCAGCTGGACGTCGACCCCGAAGCCGGCCTGCTCCAGGTCGAACTTCACCAGCTCGACCAGCGAGGTGAAGACCGGCGAGTTGGCGGCGGTGAGCGGTACCCGGGCACCCTCGGCACCGGCCTCCTTCAGCAGGCCCCTCGCCTTCTCCGGGTCGTGCCCGTACCGCTTGACCTGGTCCGGGGTGACGCCGGGCGTGTTGGACGGCCAGGGCAGGCTGCTGGCCTCGGCGCTGCCGCCGTAGACCTGGCTGACGATCCGCTCGCGGTCCACCGCGTACTGGAGCGCCTGGCGGACCCGGATGTCGTCGAAGGGCTTGGTGGCGATGTTCACGCCGAGGAAGGCCTGCTGGTAGGAGGCCTTGGCGGACTGCACGGTGAAGCCGGGGTTGCCCGCCAGCACCTTGAGGTCGCGGCCGGGCACCGCGCCGATCAGCTGGGCCTGGCCGGACTGCAGTGCGGAAAGGGCGGCCTGACTGCTCGTCACCGAGCGAATGGTGATCCGTTCGAACCGGGGTCGGCCGCTCTGCCAGTAGCGGTCGTAGCGGGCCAGGTCGAGCTGGTTGCCACCCTTGAAGGACTGCCAGGTGAACGGGCCGGTGCCGTTCACCTTGTCGGCGGCCTTGCCGTCCACGTAACTCCGCGCGTCCACCACCGGGTTGAAGGCGAGCGCGTCGAAGAGGTTGCTGGTGGGCCTGGCCAGGGTGAGGGTGACCTCGTTCCCGGCGCTGGCCCGGATGTCCGCCAGTCGCTCCAGCAGCGGCTTGACCTGGGAGGTCTTGGCGGCGCCGACCAGGGAGAACACCACGTCGTCGGCGCTCAGCGCACGCCCGTCGTGGAAGGTGACGTCCTCGCGCAGCTTCAGCACCAGCTTGAGCCGGTCGGCGCTCCACTCCCAGGAGGTGGCGAGCCACGGCACCGGCTGGAGGGTCTGCGGGTCGAGGTCGACCAGCCGGTCCAGCACCAGATTGACGAAGGCGGGCGTGTCGGGCCCGCGGTGGAGGAGCTGGGTCGGGTCGGGGGCGCTGCCGTAGACGATCTGCAGGTCGGGCGCGGAGGCCGTGGCGGACGCGCCCTTGGCACCGTCGGCGGCGGGATCGGTGGCGGAGCGGCAGCCCGCCGCCAGCAGGACCGCTCCGGCGCTCAGGCCGAGAAATCCTCTTCGGGGCAGGGCGTGCCGGTGGGCCGCATCGCTCATGGTGCTACTACCTCTTGGTGGTTGGGGTTCGGCGGGGCAGGCCGGGGGGGGGGCCGGGGGGGCGGGGGCCCCCCCCCCCCCCCGGCCTAAAAGTATGTCAAACACAACGCGCCACAGAAGAAAACACCCACGACCCACCACACCGACTGCGGGGATATAAA
>NZ_JBIVRD010000003.1:219113-290022 GCF_044755565.1 Kitasatospora sp. NPDC092286
CGGGCTTACAACGGAGGGGGGGGGGGGGGGGGGGGGGGGGCCCGCCCCCGGCGGGCCCCGCCCCCGGGGGGGGGGGGGGGGGGGGGGGGGGCGGGGGGGGGGGGGGGGGGGTTGCGGGGCCCCCCCCCGGCGCCGGTTCAGTACTTGGTGACGACCACGCTGTCGCTGTAGAGCACCACGTCCGGTCCGCCCGTCGGGTACGGGATGTTCTTGGCCGGGTTCCAGTTGGCGCGGTAGATACCGGTCTTGAAGTACGGTGCCTGGTTCTGGTGGTAGTTGTTGAGACCGTTGTAGGCGCCGACCTGCACCCCGTCGCGCAGGACGGTGATCGCGCCCGGGGTGGTGTCGGTGGACCAGGCGATGTCGAAGGCCCACTGGTTCCAGTGCCCGAACTGCACCGTGCCGAGCGGGATCACGGCTTCCTGGACGGTGGTCGGATCGGTCAGCCAGTGCACCTTGAGCCGCCAGCTGCCGTCCTTGACGGTGAGCGCGATCGGCGGCTTGGTGTCGCTGCCGTCGGCGAGCGGGTAGCCGTGCCACTGGGCGACGATGGTCTCGGTGGAGGTCTGCGCCCAGTCGGCGGGCAGGTAGTCGGCCAGGGCGAAACGGTAGCTGCCCCAGCCGAGGGCGTTGACGGCGACCTCGGCGCGGTAGGACTGCCCGTCGTTGGGCACGCTGAACCGGGCGGCCTGCCCGGTGCCCCCGGCGGGCGCGCCGGTGACGGTGATGGAGCCGTTGCCGTCGATGCGCTGGCGGGTCCAGTTGGCGACGGTGCCGGACTCGAAGTCGTCGGCGAAGACGACCGAGGCGGCCGTAACGGCACCAGCCGCCGAGGGGACACCGGCCGCCGTGGCGGCGTGGGCGGTCCAGGCGGGTGCGGCGGTGACGCCGAGGGCCAGGGCGGCGGTGAGGACGGCACCGGCGAGGCGGCGCTGGGGCTGGCGGGACATGGGTCGGGTTCTCCTCGGGGCGTACGGACGGGTGACCGGGGTGCGGCCGGCCGACGGCTGCGTCAGCCGGCCCGGCGACAGGACCGCGTCGCCGGCCCGACCCAGGTCGGGCTCGACCAGGCCCACTGGTCGTTCGTCTGCCGGACCCGTACGTGGTAGAAGTCGGCGTCCCCGGCCGGGCGTTCGTCCACCAGGTCCAGTTCGGCGGTGAGCTCGCGGGCGGGCACGGCCCGGTCGAAGCGGTAGGCGCCGGAGACGAACCCGCCGGTGAATCCGCTGCGCGGCCCCTCCAGCAGCTCGGCGACGGACCAGGAGGTGTCGACACCGTTGACGACGGCGGCCAGCCGGGTGCGGGCGTCCCCGGCGACCCGCAGCGAGAAGCCCTGGGTGCTGTCGGTGGCGGTGTTGGGGTTGCCGTCGGTCACGGTGCGCAGCCGTATCTCGGCAGGCCCGGTGCGCTGCCAGTCGGACGGCCGGTGGTCCGCCGGTTCGGCCTCCGCCGGGGCGACCGTCTCGGATCCGCGCAACCTGGGCTGGACGTCCAGCAGTCGACCGCCCTCGACGCGCAGGGTGACGTCCCAGCGGACCGGCTCGCCGCGCCTGCCCCAGCCGACGGCGAAGCCGAGCGTGCCGTCGAATCCGGTGGACGAGCCCTCGCCGCCCAAAAGTTCGTGGCGGCTGACGCGGTGGATCGGGACGCCGTTGCGCAGCACCTCGACATGGTCGAGGGCGTCCCGGCCGTGCACGGTGGCCCGGATCCGGCGGCGGGCCGCGGGGGCGGTCTCGGCGCCCATCGGGGTGTCGTTGACGGAGGTGGCGAGCAGGATGCGGTCGCCCGTGATGGCGTAGGTGCGGCGCTGCTGGATCGCGTCCCAGATCCCGGTGCGGGTCAACTCCGGCGCCCAGACGGCCAGTCGTCCGTGGCCGTGGCTGCCGGGGAAGGCGCTGTGGTGGTCGGTGGAGCCGATCAGGCCGAACCGGTGGCCCAGCCGCAGACCGTGCACGGCGGTGCCGGTGGTGTCGCGTGGGCCCATGGTGTGCAGATAGGCGCGCGGAGCCTCGTCGGACTCGGCGCAGCCGTGCATCGACATCATCTCCACCACCGGGGCGAACTCCTCGGTGTAGGTGGACCAGTTGATGCCGCGCCGTCCGGTGCCGTAGCCGATGTGGTGCGGGATCGCCCAGGTCCGGACGCCCTCGGCGGCGAGCCGGCGCAGCCGGGCGCGCAGTTCCTCCAGACTGCCGGCCCGGATGATCTCGCCGCGCGGGCCGTCGAAGTACACGCAGTGGTCGCCGTAGGCGAGGCTGTGCCACTCGAAGGACTGGAAGGTGACGAAGCGCCCGTCCTGGTGGGCGGCGGCGGTGACCTCCTGAACGTGCTCCCAGCGCCGGGCGAGCCGGGCGAAGCCCTCCGTGTGGTAGTCCACCAGGGAGGCCAGTTCGGGGGTGCGTTCGGGCAGGTCGTGCCACCAGCCGTGGCCGGTGACGCTGGCGAAGTCGAGCTGGAGCCGGGCGTTGGCGTAGGCGTCCTCGATGGACCCGTGGCCGTAGCTGATGCCGCAGTGGTTGTGGATGTCGCCGACGTACAGGCCGAGACCGCCGTAGCCGGGCGCGTCGGTGGTGGGGGCTGTCATCGGGTCGGTCGTCCTCTGCGGTCTTTTCGGGGTGCCGGTGCGAGGGTCGCTGGCCCGACATTTGATTGACTCTGAGAAGAAGTCTTTCCCGATCTTCCGGAGGTGGTCAAGGCCAGAGCGGTCGGTGTTGTCCGATCGCCACAGGGTGAAACACGGGATTCACAGAAGCTCGCAGGCCACACAGGGAGGCGCCCAGGCCACGGCCTGGCGGTGGCGATGGGCGCACCATTCCCTACTTTCTATCGATCTGATAGAAACTGCCGGAGCCCATCACCCGCCTCGACAAGGACGGTCCACCGTGCCCCCCACCGCTCTGCCCACCCCTCCCGACCTCGGCGGCTCGATCGTCGTCCGCGCCCCCGAACGGCCCGAGCCCGGCTACTGGGCCGGCTGCCCGAGCATCCGCTACGAGGCCGACCGCGACCGTTTTCTGCTCACCTACCGCGAGCGCCGCCCGCGCGGCCTGGACGGCGGCGCCGGCGGCGGACGCGACCGCGGCTGGCGCTGCGCGGTGGCCGAGAGCACCGACGGCGTCGAGTTCCGGGACCTCTGGTCGGTGGAGCGCGCCGAACTGGACTCCCCCTCGATGGAGCGCTTCGCCCTGCTGCGGCGCGACGGCTCCTACCTGCTCTACCTCAGCTACGTCGACCCGGCCGACAACCGCTGGCGCATCGACGTCGTCCGGGCCGACTCCCCGGACGCCTTCGACCTCGCCACCCGCACGCCGGTGCTCACCGCGGCCGGCACCGGCACCGAGGGCGTCAAGGACCCGTACCTGCTCGAACACGACGGCGCCGTCCAGCTGTTCGCGACGGTCTCCCGGGCCCGGGCGTTCTCCCCCGAGGAACGCGCCGCCGCCCACGCCGACGCCGACATCCACACCACCGGCCTGACCGTCCAGCCGAGCGCGCTCGCCGTCTCACCGGACGGTCTGCGCTTCACCGCCCCGGCGGGCCGGGGTTCGGAGGTGCTGGACGTGGGCGCGGGCTGGGACGCGTACGAGTCCCGGATCACCGCCGTCCTGCCGGACGGCCGGGGCGGCTGGCTCGCGCTCTACGACGGCTCCGCCGACGCGGGCGGCAACTACGAGGAGCGCTGCGGCCTCGCCGTCTCCACCGACCTGTGCGACTGGCGGCGGCTCGATGAGGACGGTCCCTGGCTGGGCGTCCGCTACGCCGACGTGGTCGCGGCCCGGGGCAGTTGGTACCTGTACTACGAGCAGACCCGCGCGGACGGCGCGCACGAACTGCGGGTCGCGGTGCTGGACGAGTTCGCCGGGCTGCGGCCGTAGCGGACCGCGACCCCGACGAGCCGCAGACGCCGGGGGCGTGGCCCGGGAGCGTGGCGGCGTCACTCCTCCCGGGCCGCGGCCACCACCTCGGTCATGGCCGGCAGAAAACACCGGGCCGTCGCCAGTTCGGCCGCGTCGAAACGGCCCATGGCCCCCACCGGACCGGCGATCAGCGGCCCGAAGAACGCCTGCCCGAGCTCCATCGCGCGTTCCTCGACCACCAGCCGGACCTTCCGCCGGTCCCCCGGATCGCGCTCGCGGCGGATCAGGCCGAGCCGCTCCAGGCGGTCCACCAGCCCGGTGGTTCCGGCCGAGTTCAGCCGCAGCGCCCCGCCGAGCCGGCCGGGCGTGACCACCCGCCCGGCGCGGGCGGCGTCCAAGCAGGGTGACCAGCGCCCGCAGATCGGTCGGGTGCAGACCGTGGCGGCCGGCGAACTCGGCGCCGAACAGGTCGAGTTCGACGGTCAGCCCGCGCAGCAGGTGGACCAGCCGCACCGGGTCCCGCGGTTCGTCCTCACGGCTGTCCACCTCACTGCCCATCCGGTCCTCCACCCTGCCGTCCTTTCGCCCGCACGTCACGACGGTCCCGCGCTCGGCGGGGTGCCGGGGCTGCCGGCCTGGCTGGACGCGGTGCTCGACGGACCCGGCGTCACCGAGGCCGATCTCTGCGGCCACTCGTACGGCACGTGGATCGCCCTGGAGTACGCGCTGCACGCCCCGGCGCGGGTCGGCCGGCCGGCGCCGCTCGACCCGGCCCAGTGCTTCGCGGGCTTCCGCCCCGGCTACCCGCTGCGGGCGCTGCCGCTCTTCCTCCCGCCCCGCAGCGCCGCGCGGGCCCGCTCGTAGCTGGACTGGGAGAGCCGGGGCGACGGCCTCGACGCCGACTGGCGCGAGGTGTACGCGCTCGGGCACGCCGGCTTCCCGGCCTCGCGGGTGGTCACCGGCCCCCGGCCGACCGCCGACCGCCTGCGACGGCTCACCGCACCGGTGCTGGTCCTGCCGGCGGAGCACCGCCGCGCGCACGACGCCCTGCGGGTGGCCGACCGGGCCAGGGGCGCCCTCCCCGAGGCCGCGGTGACCGTCCTGCCCGGGGTCTCGCACCACACCCTCCCGATGGCCCGGCCCGCCGAACTCAACCTCCGGCTCACGGACTTCCTGGCCGCCCGCCCCTGACCGGCACGACAGCAGCCCCCGGACGGACACGGCGAACACGGTCGCCCAGGACTGTCCTTGCCGGCCGCTAAGGTGCGACGCATGCAATCGCTGATCACCGCCATTGTCGAACACGACGAGGCTGCCCGCTTCCTGGCCTGGCCGGGCGACTTCGACCTCGGCCGGGGGGACCACGGCGAGGAGGTCCACCTCGCGTCAGGCGCGGCGCTGGAAGGCTTCGCGGGCGATGGAGCCGGGGGCACGTACTTCTTCTGCGGCGATGGTGCCGAGGAACGTCCAGTCCTGTATGCGGATTCCGAAGGCGGCGCGGCTCTGGTCGCGATCGGCTTGCCGGAGCTGCTGCGGCTCCTCCTGGTCGCACCCTGGTGGCGCGACTGCCGGGCGTTCACCGCGGAGGAGAGCCGCGAGCTGGCGGCCGAGTACGTGGAGGACATGCCCGACCTGACAGTTCGGCGGGACCGCGCGGCTGCGGCTCTCGGCATCGACCTCCCCACTGAGGCCGAAGTCCTGGCTCGCCTGCGCGAGGTCGCCACCGAGGCGGGCAAGGACTTCACTCTGGTCTTCACGCCGGAGGGTGAGCCATACGATCCGCTCATCAGGGGCTGAGCGGCATGCCCCCGTTACCGGCATTTCAGCGTCACCGGCGGTGCGGACCGCCGGCACGTCACGGCCCGCGCCCCGGAGCGGGTCACCGCTGGACGGTGACCGCCTCGATTCGGCTGAAGTCTGCGGCGGCGAGGTCCTCGTCGCGGATGACGTAGTAGAGCGGGCATTCGGTGAAGTCCGGGCGCCCCGCATCGAGCAGGATCCGTTCCGGGCCGAGGCCGTGCGGCGGCACCACGTACTGGTCCGTCTCCCGGTCGGGGCCGAGCAGCACCAGGTACGCGTGGCGCTCCGGCGCGACGTCGAAGGCGGCGGACCCCAGCGCGGCCAGACGGTCGGCGGCCTCGTCGGGGAGGTCGACGAGCGGCTCGTCGTGGAACCGCTCGACCCGCGCCAGCATGGCCTTGCCGACGGCGTACAGCGGGGCCGGCGGGCCGGTGAACTCCCACGGCGGGGCGCCCCAGCCGGCGGTGGCATCGGCGAACGCCGGATCGGAGGCCACATCGTAGGGCGTGGTGTCGGCGGCCACCCCGTCCGGGAAGAAGAGGACGGTCACCGGGTCGCGGCCACCGAAGCCGTCATGGCCGAGGAAGAAGAAGTAGAGCAGGCCGTGGGACGGCAGCAGCCCGTTGACGTCCTCCCGCGAGACCTCCGCCAGATCGATCTGGGCGACGAAGCAGTCCGGCAGCGCATCCGGTCCGGACCCGGTACACGGCCACCTGAAGCCGGGCGGAACGGTCGGCACGCCGCCGCAGCGGGAGAACGGCTCCGGCCCCTCGAAGCCGGCGGGGCGCGGCCCCAGGGCGATTCCGTGCTCGGCCACCTCCACCAGCTCGCGCTCCCACGGCGCGAGCCCGGCCTCGCCGATCAGCCGTCGAAGCGTCCGTTCGTCACCGGCGGTTACAGGGTTCGGGCGCATCATGCCGTCACTCTACGGACCCCCGATGACACACTGCGGCCGTTCGGGCCTTCCCTTCACCCGCCGGCCCCACCGCGCCGTTCAGGGCGAGGAGGCACGCCCCCTCACTCCTCCGCTCCCACCAGGCCGTCGATCAACGCCCGCAACGCCACCGCGAGTTCGGCACAGTGCGCGCCCGGCCCGCGGTACGGGTCCGCCGCCTGGGCGCGGGCCAGGTCCGGCAGCCGCCGGGCGTCGACGGAGGCGAAGACGGTGCGGCGCTGGCTGGGTTCGCGGGGTGGGCTCACCGGGTGGTCGGCGAGCAGCTCGCCGAGGACGAGGTGCCAGCAGGACCGGTAGGCCGGCATGGCCCGGGCGGGCGGGAGGCCGGCGGCCATCAGGTCGGCGAGGCAGGCGTTGCTGAAGTGGAGGGCGTTCTCGGCGACGAGTTCGCCCCGGATCAGGATGTGCAGCACCCAGGCGTGTCCGGCCATGTAGTCGTGGGCGTCACACAGACGCCGCAGCAGCCGGGCCTTCGGATCGGCGCCCGGCACGTCCACCGGCAGGCCTGCGGCGATCTCCTCCAGGACGGCCAGCAGGAGCGCGTCGCGGTCGGTGACATGCCGGTACAACGAGGCCGGCGCGGTACCGAGTTCGGTCGCCACGGCACGCATCGTCAGGGCTTCGATCCCGTCGCGCTCGATCACCCGGCGCCCGGCCGCGACCACCCCGGCCGTCGTCAGCCCGGGCCGGGGGCGACGGCGTCCGTACCGGCCCCGGTCGGCCGCCTCGCCCGGACCGCCCGTCCCGCCGGAACCGCCGGACTCGCCGGATGCGGCCGGACCGCTCTGCTCAGACATCCCGTCATCCTGCCACGGCACCCCCTCCCAGCAGCGCGCTTGCACACGCCATTAAGTAAGGCTTACCTTACGCGAACAATGTTCGCATCGGAGGTCGCCATGCCCCAAGCCGCCCCATCCACCGTCAGGACAGCACCCGCCGGGCCCAGCTCCCCCACCCACGGCCACTCCCGCCCCGGCATCGTCCTCGCGACCGTCTGCGTCTGCCAGCTGATGGTCACGCTCGACGCCAGCATCGTGAACATCGCGCTCCCCGCCATGGGCCAGGCGCTCGGCTTCGCCGACAGCGCGCTGCCGTGGGTGGTCAACGCCTACGCACTCGCCTTCGGCGGCCTGCTGCTGCTCGGCGGCCGGATCGCCGACCTCGCCGGGCACCGCCGCGCGCTGCTCTCCGGGCTGGTGCTGTTCGGGATCGCCTCCGTCCTCGGCGGGCTCGCCCAGACCCCCGCCCAGCTGATCGCCGCCCGCGCCGGGCAGGGCGTCGCCGGCGCGGTGCTGGCTCCGATCAGCCTGACGCTGATCATGGTGACCTTCGCCGAGGGACCGGCCCGCGCCCGCGCACTGGGCATCTGGTCGATGGTGACCGCCGGCGGCAGCGCACTGGGCGTCCTGCTCGGCGGCGTGCTGACCGACCTGCTCGACTGGCGCTGGGTGTTCTTCGTCAACGCGCCCATCGTGCTGGTGGCCGCCCTGCTGGCGCTGCGGTCGATACCGGCCGTCCGCCCGCAGCGCACCGGCCGGCTGGACGTCGTCGGCGCGGTGTTCGGCACCACCGCGATGACCGTCCTGGTCTACGGGCTGATGGAGACCGACCGCCACCCCTGGGGCTCGGCCCGGACGCTCGGCACCCTCGGCGCGGCCCTGCTGCTCGGCCTCGCCTTCGTGGCCTGGGAGGCCCGGTTCGCCGCCGCGCCGATCGTGCGGCTCGGCGTGCTCAAGGTCCGTACGGCGTGGGTCGCGAGCGTGATCGTCACCCTGATCGGGGCCTCGATGCTGGTCGGCTTCTACTTCTGTTCGCTGCACCTGCAGAACGTGCTGCACTACGGCCCGCTGGCGGCGGGCGCGGCGTTCCTCCCGTTCTGCGCCGGGACGATGGCGGGCAGTATGGTCGCCGGCCGGCTCACCGCCCGCTTCGGCGGCCGGGCCGCCCTCACCGGCGGCCTGCTGCTGGCCGGCCTCGGGATGCTCTGGTTCGGCGGGCTCGACGAGTCGTCCGGCTATCTGACCGCGTTCGTCGGGCCGTCCCTGGTGGCCAGTGTGGGCATCGGGATCTGCATGGTCACCAACACCTCGATGGGCACCTCGGGGGTCGCCCCGCACGAGGCCGGGCTGGTCAGCGGGCTGCTGAACGCCGGGCGCCAGTGCGGCGGCAGCATCGGCCTCGCGGTGCTCTCCACTCTCGCGGTCACCGCCACCCGGCACGCGTCCGAGTCGGGTGACACACCGGCGGCGGCACTGGCGGCCGGGTACGACCGGGCGTTCGTGGTGACCGCCGCGCTGCTGGGTGCGGCGGCCGTGATCGCGGTGCTGTTCGTGCCGCGCTCGAAGCCGGGCCCGAAGGCCGTCCCGCAGGGGGAAGCCGCCGCGGCCGGCGAGGTGGCACTCGACGAGGCGCGCGACGCGGCCGCACGACGGTGAACCGCGCCGGGCCGCCGCCTCCGCGCCAGGCGGGGCGGCGGCCACGAGCGGTCCCGGTCAGCCCCGGTCGGTCTCGGTCAGCCCCGGTCGAATCGGCGGGCGACGTCGCGGCCGGTCGCGGCCCGGTAGACGCCGCAGCCGGTAGCTCCGGTGGACACCGCGGTCAGTAGATCAGGTAACCGGGCCGGTGCCCCTCGTCCTCGATCTCCCCGGCCGCCTGGGCCCGCAACTTGCGGGAGAGCGCCTCCAGGGCGCGGGACGCCGCGACCTCCTCGCCGATCCGGGCGAGCGGACGGTCCTCCGCGCTCTTCACGGACTCCCCGTGGGCGCTGAGGCCCGGCGCTCTCGCCCCGGTCAGCCTCGCGTCGCACCCCGTGTGCACACCGTCTTCCTCGAAGCTCAGCTCCACATCCCAATGGTTGTGCATGCCACACCTCCTGGCGCCGGCCCCCGTCGCGCCTGCTCGGACCGGCACGGATGCCGGAGCACACGGCCGCTCACAAAGCCGCTCACACCAGCGTGCGCCCGCCACGCCCACGGCGGCAAGCGCGGCCGGACCGGCCGACGCCCAGCCCCGGCGGTACGCTGGCCAGAGCGCGCCGCGACCGCCGTCGAACCCAGAGACCGCCGGGGCGGCGCCATCAGCAACGTTCGGGTGGTCCCTCCGTGGCGGTCTTCCTTCTCGCATTGAGCGCCGCCTGCTGCCTGGGCCTCGGCTTCGTCCTCCAGCAGCACGCGGCGCAGCGGGCCCCTCGTGCCGATCTGCTGCACTGGCGCCTGCTGCTCGACCTGATGCGGATGCCCGAGTGGCTGCTTGGCACCGGCTTCATGGTCAGCGGTCTGGTGCTCTCCGCGCTCGCGCTCAACCAGGGCGAGGTCTCCCTGGTCGAACCCCTGCTCGCGACCAACCTGCTGTTCGCCATGGCGCTCTCCCGGGTGCTGACCCGTCAGAGCCTCGGCCGCTCGGGCTGGGCCGGGGTGCTGTTGCTCGGCCTCGGGGTGACGGCCTTCATCCTGGCCGGCCGCCCCACCGGCGGCGGTCCGCCGGCCGGGGAGCTGCGGCACTGGCTGGTGGTCGGGACGGTGGTCGGGCTGACCCTGCTGCTGGTCTCGCTCGCCCGTCGGCTGCCGCTGTTCGAGGAGGCCACCCTGCTCGCCCTGGCCGCCGGTCTGCTCTACGGGCTCCAGGACGCGCTCACCCGGACGACGACGCAACGCCTCGACCACGACGGGCTGGACGCCGTCCTGCGCAGCTGGCAGCCGTATGCCGTGGTGGCGGCGGGCGTGGTCGGACTGCTGCTGGTGCAGAGCGCCTTCGAGGCCGCACCGCTGCGGATGTCACTGCCCGCGCTGACGGCGGCCCAGCCGCTCGCCGGGATCGCCTGCGCGGTCGGTTTTCTCGGCGACCGCCTGCGGATCACCCCCGGCGCGCTGGCCTGGGAGTCGGCCGGGCTGCTGGCCATCGTGGTCGGGGTGATCGTCATCGGACGCCACCCGGCGATGCCCGGAAGCGTCGGCGACCCGCCCAAGGACGCCGGCGGGCCGCCCGACCTCGAGCGGGCCGGTGCCGAACGGGCCGGTGCCGAGTCGCCGACGGCCGGCAGCGGCACCGGAACCGAGAACGCCGGAACCGAGAACGCCAGGGCCGGGAAGACCCGGGCCGGGAGCGCCGACGACACCAGACCTGCCCGGTAGCCGGCGGGCCGGCGGATGTGCTGGAGCGCGCAGGCGGATCTGGTCGCCGGCGGAGTGGTCTCGGGCATCGGTGTGCTCTGCCTGGCGAGGCGCTCCGCGCCGGACGGCCGGAACGGCTGCCGCTGGCGGCGCTCCCGCTCGTGCTGGGCGTGCATCAGCTGGTCGAGGCCGCGGTCTGGCTCGGCGCGGACGGTGAACTTCCTGCCGGACCGGCCGGGTGGGCCCGGACCGCACGGGCGGCGATCGCGCTGCCCATGCTGCCGGTGCTGGTCCCGGCCGGGGTGTGGTGCGCGGCCCACGAACCGGGCCGGGCGGGCGGTCCGCACCGCCGGAAGGCGCTCGCCGGCCTCGCCCTGCTCGGCGCGCTCGTCGCCGTCCCGCTGGCGGTGGCCGCCGCGACCCACCCCGTGACGGCCACGGAACACGGCCGCACCCTCACCTACGGCATCGGCGTCCCGCACCCGGCCGCCCTGCTGACCGGCTACCTGCTGACCACCGTCGGCGCCCTGCTGCTCAGCGGCGACCGCCTGCTGCGCCGCCTCGGCGTGCTCACCGGCGCGGGGGCCGTCCTCTGCTCGGTACTGTGGCGGCTGGCCTTCGTGTCGATCTGGTGCGCGCTGCCGGCACTGGTCGGTGTCGTCCTGCTCCACTGGGCCGGCCGCCCGGCCCGCTTCTGACCCACCCGTCGGCAGGTCGGCCCCGCCCCTCCCCAGGGCCCGGATCACCTCCTGACACCCCTACGCCGACACCGCCGACCGCTCGGGCGACGCCGAATCGGGGACGTCCGCCGCCTGCCCCTGGCCGCGGAGACGGTCCATCTCCCGCCACTCCGGGCGGAGGCCGGCCAGCATGGTGGTGGCGAAGTACAGGCCTCCGCTCACGAACAGCACGGGTATCAGCCCGGCGAAGGCCACCGCCGAACCGGCGAGCAGGCCGCCGAGCGGGATCCCGGCCCAGGCCAGGGAGTCACCGAGGGCGCGGACGCGGCCGAGCAGGCGCCGCGGCACGCGCTCGAACAGGACCGCACCGAGGATCGGGTTGAGGAATCCCGAGCCGAAGCCACCCACCGCGAACACCGCGAGCACGGCCCACATCGGCGCGTCCAGCGCGAGGACCAGGAACCTCGGCGCCCCGCAGAGCAGGAAGCCCGCGAAGAACACCGCCCGGCGTGGGAGCCGGTGGGCGACGGCCGCCGCTATCAGGCTTCCGGTGACGGCCGCGATCCCCCAGGCGCTGCCGGTCAGGCCGATGGCGGCCGGGCCGCCGCCGGACTCCCGGGCCCAGACCGGCACCAGTACCGTCATGAAGCCGGCGTCCAGCAGGTTGGTCACCGCCAGCATCACGATGACGGTGAGCAGCAACGGCTCGCCGCGGAGAAAGGTGAAGCCCTCCCGGAACATCCGCCAGTAACCGGCCTGCTCGCCCGGCTCGCCCAGCGCTTCCCGCTCGTCCTGCACCTTGGTGCCCTCCGCCGCCGGCTGCGCGGCGGCCACCGCCCGCCCCATGCCCCGGGGCAGGGCGAGCGCGATGACCAGCGAACCCAGCGCGAAGGCGGCCGCGTTGACCGCCAGACCGGCCATCGGCCCCAGCAGCGCGACCAGACCGCCGCCCACCGCCGGGCCGACCGTGGAGGCCAGCCGTTCGGTGACTCCCGAGAGCCCGGTGGCCCGCTCCAGCGGCACCCGGGCCCGGTCGGCCGCCTCGGGGACCATCACCTCCTTGGCCAAGTCCCCCGGCCCGCGCGCCGCGCCGACCACCGCGACCATGATCAGCAGCAGCCAGAACGGCAGCACGCCCAGACCGTGCAACAGCGGGACGAGGCCTGCGGCGACGGCGCTCACCGCGTCCGTCGTCCAGGAGACGACGCGCGGGCCCAGCCGGTCGATCAGCGGCCCGGTGAACGCCTTGACCAGCACATACGGCGTCATCTCGACGAAGGCGACCAGGCCCGTCATGGTGGCGCTGCCGGTGGTGGCCAGGACGAACCAGGGCAGGGCGATGGCCGAGACCCGGGTGCCGGTCAGCGAGACGGCCGTCGCCGCGAGCACCCCGGCCAGCGGCCGGACGCTGCGCGGCGGTGCGGCAGCCGGCGAGTCCACGGCCGTCATGACCGCTCCCCCGATCCGGCCGAAGCGCCGTCGTCCCCGCCCTCGCCCTCGGGATCGGGCAGCAGCTGGACGACCACCGCCACCCGCTCGGTGCCGTCCGGAGCGGCCCCCTCGGTGTCCGCCCTGCGGTAGCGCCCGACGACGGCCGCCAGCTCCTCCGCCAGCCCGTGGGCCTCCTCGGGGGTGAGCCGCAGCCCCCAGTCGCTGAGATCGAGCGCGTGCCGCCAGTCGCGAGGCATGGTCTCGTACGCGTTCAGGGCCCGCTGCGCGGTCAGCGTGTGTACGGCAGCGATCGACCGCAGGTAACCGAGGGCGGCCTCCGGCTCCTCGTCGGCCAGCTCCATGTCCGTCCACCAGGTGAGTTGGTGGACGGACCTCCACCACCGCTCGCGGGCGTTGCCGCGCTCGGTGTCCTCCGCGACGAAGCCCGCGGCGGCGAGCTGGCGCAGGTGATAGCTGGTCGCGCCCGAGGTCAGCCCCATCCGCTCGGCGAGCCTGGTCGCGGTGGACGGGCCGTGCCTGCGCAGCAGCCCGATCAGCTGGACCCGCACGGGATGGGCCAGGGCCCGCAGGCCCTTGGCATCGAGGACGACATCGGTCTGCGGGTCCGAACTGTGCGGCCACCGGCGTTCTTCGGTCATGGCAGCAGCGTAGAACCGCAAACAGTTCTTCGCAAAGGGTTATTTGCGAAGAAGTATTGGCGGTTCCGTCGCGCACTGCGGACGACAGGCCGACGCCAGGCCCGGGCTCCGGGTGAACGGCAGGAGGAAAGCACGAAGCCCGGGGACGGAACCGTCCCCGGGCGACTGGACCGCGGCCTCGCGCCGCCGGCCCGAGCAGGGCCACCCGAACAGGGCGGCCCGCCCACACGGGTCAGTCGCGGGCCACCGGGAGGGTCAGCACCAGGGTGAGACCGCCGCCGGGCGTCTGTTCGGCCTCCAGACGGGCGCCGGCCGCGCTCACCAGGCCCTGCACCGCCAGGCCGACCGGGCCGCCGGGGCGCCCGCCCTCGATCAACCACGGGCGCGCCCCGGGGAGTTCGCAGGCACCGCGGTCCACCACCCGGATCTCCACCCACGCCTTCTCCTGCCCCGAGTACCCCGACTGCCCCGCATACCCCGAGCGCGTCGAGGACCCCACCTGCCCCGACCGCCCCGGCCCACCCGGTCCGGTCACCGCGTCCGCCCTGACCAGCACCCTGCCACCGAGCGGGCTGCGCCGGATCGCGTGATCGACCAGCCCGGCCAGCGCCGACTCCAGTCGACGGGCGTCCGCGACCACGACCGGCAGACCGACCGGCACCCGGTTGGCGACCTGGGCCGCCCGACCGCCGCCGCGCAGCACCCGCTGCACCAGCTCGGCCACCTGGACGTGGTGCGCCTGCGCGGGGCAGCCCTCCGGGCGGTCCGTCCAGTGCACCCGGTCCAGTTCGGGCCGGGACAGCACCCGCGGCCCGGCCATCGAGCCCGGGTGGGACCGGCCCGGGCCTTCGTCGGGTTCGCCGACGCCGTCCCCGCCCACGCCGAACCCGCCGCCGAAGCCCCCGAACGCGCCGAACCCGCCGAGCGCCCGGGCACCCGACGCGACATAGGCCCAGAGCTTCCCGCGTGCCATCGCTGTACCCCTCGCGCCTCACCGGCGGCCACCGTCAGGTGCGCGGCGGGCCGGAACGGGCCGCCTCACCGGCCCTTCCGCCAAGCCTGCGCCCGCACCGGACGGGTGACAATCCGGCTCCAGGGCGCGAACCAACCACCGCACCCCGCCGAACGGCTGGACCCGTACCCCCCGAGCGGCGGGGCGCGCCCACCCTCCGGCGGAGCGCACCCGACAACACCAGAGCCCCGGCGCACCGGAACACCCCCGCGCCCCCGACCTCCCCGACCGATCGGCCCACCCGGCCCGATCACCCCGCCCGCCCTAAACTGGCCCTGTGCCCCGGCTCAACGACCAGGTCCAGGAACTGCTCCAGGAGTACGCCGACCTGATCTCGATCACCGGCGGGGACGCCTTCCGGGCCCGCGCCTACGAGAAGGCCGCCCGCGCGGTCGGCGGATTCCCGGAGGACGTCGCCGGGCTGGACACCAAGGGGCTCCAGCAGATCCCCGGCGTCGGCAAGTCCACCGCCGAAAAGATCGCCGAGTACCTCGCGACCGGCCGGATGGAGTCCCTGGAGAAGCTGCGGGCCATGATCCCGGCCGGCGTCCGCGAGGTGATGGCCGTCCCCAGCGTCGGTCCCAAACGCGCGCTCGCCCTCTACCGCGACCTCGACATCGCCTCCGTCGACCAGCTCGCCGAGGCGATCCGCGCCGAACGGCTGCGCGAGGTGCCCGGGTTCGGCGCGCGCAGCGGCGAGAAGATCCTGCACGGCATCGAACTGCTGCGGCAGTCCGGCGGGCGGACGCTGCTCGACGCGGCCACCGAGCAGGCCGAGCAGATCGTCGCGGCGATCGCGGCCGTGCCGGGCTGCACCCGCTGCGCCTACGCGGGTTCGCTGCGCCGGATGCGCGAGACCGTCGGCGACATCGACGTGCTCGCCACCGCCGAGGACTCCGCACCGCTGATGGCCGCGCTCGCCGGACTCCCGTACGTGGCCGAGGTGATCGCGCAGGGCCCGACCAAGACCTCGGTGCGCACCGCCAAGGGCCTCCAGGTCGACCTCCGGGTGGTGCCGGAGGAGGACTGGGGCGCGGCGCTGGTGTACTTCACCGGCTCCAAGGCGCACAACATCAAGCTGCGCACCATGGCCGTCCGGGCCGGGCTGAAGCTCTCCGAGTACGGGCTGTTCGGCGCCGAGAGCGGGAAGAAGGTGGTCTCGGCGACCGAGGAGGAGGTGTACGCGGCGCTCGGTCTGCCCTGGATCGCACCGCCGCTGCGCGAGGACCGCGGCGAGATCGAGGCGGCCCTGCGCAGCGAACTGCCGGACCTGGTCACCCAACGCGACCTCCGCGGCGACCTGCACACCCACACCGATCTCACCGACGGCCTGGCCACCCTGGAGGAGATGATCGACACCGCGGCCGCCCGCGGCTACGCCTACTACGCGGTCACCGACCATGCGCCGGACCTGGTCATGCAGCGGATGACGGACGAGAAGATGCTCGCCCAGCGCGAGCGGCTGCGCGAACTGGCCGGCCGGCACCGGCGAATGCGCCTGCTGCACGGCACGGAGCTGAACATCGGCCCCGACGGGGGTGTGGACTGGCCCGCCGAGTTCCTGGCCGGGTTCGATGTGTGCGTGGCCTCGGTGCACTCGCACTTCGGCGCCGACCGGGCCGCCCAGACCCGCCGCCTGATCCGCGCCTGCGAGAACCCCTACGTGCACGTCATCGGCCATCTCACCACGCGGCGGATCGGCCGGCGCGGGCCGATCGACGTCGATCTGGACGCCGTCTTCGAGGCGGCCGCCCGGACCGGCACCGCGATCGAGATCAACAGTTCGCCGCAGCGGCTCGACCTGCGGGACGAGGACGTGCTGCGGGCGAAACGGCACGGGGTGCGGTTCTCGATCGACAGCGACGCCCACTCCACCCCGCAACTGGCCTACCCGGTGTACGGGATCGGCACCGCCCAACGGGCCTGGCTGACCGCCGAGGACGTGATCAACACCTGGCCCTGGCAGCGGCTGAAGCGGTTCCTGCGCAAGGACGCGCTGCGGTGATGACCGCCCCGGGGCCACGCCTCGCGCCACCGGTCCGGAATATTCCCGAATTGCCCGATTCCGGACCGGAAACCCCTGGTGCCTGGGCCATAAGAGGCGCATGATGGTAGTGAACCTGCGAGGTAACAGTGGGAGTTTGACCGCAGGAGGCAGTGGCGACAGATCGAGACGGATCAAGGTCTGCCGCTGGTACCTCGGTCGACGATCGAACTAACAGGCCGGAGGACGTAGTCCGGAGGCCACCCCGGCCTCGCAGGTTCACCGGTGCCCGGAACACCGCAGGCCGACGCCGGACACCCCCGGGGCGTCCCGGGGCCTCCGGGACGGTTCAGGGTGCGCGGCCCCCGGCGGCCGGCACCGGGTACCCCATCTCCCAGGCGTGCACGGCGATGCCGACCCGGTTCGGCACGTCGAGCTTGCGCTGGATGCTGGCGACATGCGTCTTGACCGTGCCCGGTGAGATGAACAGCTCGGCGGCGATGTCCGCGTTGGTCCGGCCCGCCGCCACCTGTCCGGCGATCTCCACCTCCCGCTCGGTGAGCGGCACCACCGGTCCGGGCCGCCGCTCGGCACGCCGGGGCGCGGTGACGTGTTCCAGCAGGCGGACGGTGACGGACGGGCTGATCAGACTCTCGCCGCCCGCCGCCGCCCGGACCGCCTCGGCCAGCAACGCCGGGCCGGAACGCTTCAGCAGAAAACCCGACGCGCCGTACCGCAGGGCCGGATAGACGTACTCGTCGAGGTCGAAGGTGGTCAGCACGACCACCCTGACCGGGGTGACGGCACCCGGTCCGGCCAGCCTGCGGGTCAGTTCCAGGCCGTCCATCCGGGGCATCCGGATGTCGACCAGAGCGACGTCGGGGCGCAGCTGCCCGGCGAGTTCGAGCGCGGCGGCGCCGTCGGCGGCCTCACCGACCACCTCGATGTCGGGCTGGGCGTCCAGAATCCGCCGCACGCTCCGGCGGACCGCCTCCTGGTCGTCCGCGATCAACGTGCGGATGGGCTGCGGGTTCGGGCTCGTCACGCCGAGCAGTCTCGCACGCCGACGGCCCCGGCCACACCGGGCCGCGTCGGCACCACGCCCCCGGGCGCACCACCACCCCACCCGGACACCGGAGGCAAGGACGGCCGGTGTCAGGAGGCGTTGCCCCCGAGGTCGGTCGCCCGGCCGTCGCGCAGGACGGTCAGACCGCGCGGCACCTCCACCCGGAACCTCACATCGCAGTTGGCGATGCCGTTGCAGCCGGCCCTGAGGTCGAGGGCATCACCGTCCAGGCTCCAACTGGCTTCCTTGGAACCGATGACCCGCGCTTCGAACCAGCGGATCACCCTGACATCCTGACGGTCCGTCGCGACCAGGTCGGTGGGGAGGCCGTGGGCACGCACGTCGAGGGTGGTTCCGCCGTAGCTGAAGACCTTCTCCTCAGGGGTGGCGTCCTTCGCCGTCGCGCAGCCGGTGACGGCGGCCGACGAGACGAAGGCGGCCAGGACCAGGGCCAGAACGGTGGCGGGCGCCCGCCCGGAAGACGCCCGGGCAGACATTCGGGGAAACGCCCGGCGGACGGACGGGGTGCTGGTCATGAGGTGGATCCTCCGGCAGGAGCGGGTCGGTGACGACTACGAGCCTCGCCGCTGCGCCCGCCGCTGCCATCTGCCGTTCGGCAGATACCCGGAACCCGGCCGACCGCGCGCCCCGCCCGGGCCGGGCCGCCTACCGCACCGGCAGCACACAGACGGTCCGCCAGCCGGACGGCCGGTGCGGGCCCGCCTCCAGGGTGCCGCCGTGCGCCGCGGCGCGTTCGGCCAGGCCCGCCAGCCCGGTGCCGCCGCCCACGCGACGGCGCAGCAGGCCCTTCGGGCCGCGCGCCGCCCCGCCGTCGTTCGTCACCGACACCTCGACCGCCCGGCCGGGACCGGCCGTCACCCGGACGGCCACCTCGGTGGCGCCCGGCGCGTGCCGCCGCACATTGGTCAGCGACTCCAGGACGACGGCGTACACGGTGGCCTCGGCCTCGGCGGAGAGCGCTCCGGTGGCATCCGGCGCCAGCTCGACGGTGGCGCGGACCTCGGCACCGGCGGGGCCGGTCGTGGTGAAGCGGCCGACCAGCTCCGGAAGATCCGCCAGCCCGCGGATCCGGGTGGCACCGGACGTCCGGCCGGCCGCCGCCGCGTCGGACTGCGGGTCGCGCAGGGCGCCCACCATCTCGTCCATCGAGTCCAGCGCCCGCAGTCCGGCCTCCTCCAGGCGGCGCAGCAGTGCGGCCGTCTCCTCCCGGTCCTGGCCGGGCAGCTGTCCGGCCTGTGCCTCCAGGACGATGCCGGTGATCTCGTGGGCGACGAAGTCGTGCAGTCCCCGGGCCACTTCGAGTCGCTGTTCGCGGCGGGCGCGAGCCACCGCGCGCTCCCGGCGGGTGTCCAGCACGCGCAGGTAGAGGCCCGCCCCGGCGACGCCGACGGCCGGGAGGAGCGAGAGCAGGAGGGCAACCAGCGAGTCCTGCCATCCACCGTGCGGGGTCCGCAGGGTGAAGCGCAGCGGCACCAGGAGCGTCGCCAGGCCGACCAGGGCCGCCACCGCGCCCACCCATCGGCCCGGCACCCGGCGTATCGCCCGGCCGAGCAGCACCAGAAGGGCGAGCCACTCGAAGGGCAGCCAGAACGCGGGGAGCCGGTAGAGGCCCGAGTAGCCCGCGTCGAGTGCCAGCGAGGCGGCGGCCACGACGACGGCGGCCGCCCCGAGCGTCACCCTCCGGGCCGGCCACCGGACCGTCGCCACCAGCACCGCGAGCGCGGCCATGGCGGCGACGAGCAGGGCCGCCGCGCGGTCACCCGGGCGGGCCGGCACCACCGGGGCCAGCAGCACCAGGACGGCGCCGGCGGCCAGCAACCGGCGAACCGGGGCGACGAAGGCCGGGGGCGGAGGGTCGGTACGCATGCGCCCGAGCCTACGGGGCCGGTCCCGGCGGTACGGCGGGCACGGCCCTCCCGGGGGAGGGTGGAATCTTCCCCGGGCGGAGCGATTCCACTCCTGTGCGGCAGAACTGACGGACCGCAGGACACCGGAGCGGATCCGGCCGCAGCCGGGACGCCGTCGCCACGGGCGTGATCACCCGGGGCGAGGCACCGTGGTTCCCCGGTCGCCGGCTCGTGGGCTCCAAGGTCTCGATCACCGTCCAGGACAACGGCCGCGCCGACCGGTGCGGCCGGCTCCGGGCAGCGTTCGGTCGGCCCGTCCCGGACTGCCGGGGCGCGGTAGCGTTCATCCGCACCGGCAGTGGCAACTTCACCGTGCGGGGCTGACGCCCCGGACCATCCCCGGAGGACGGCCCGATGATCGACGACCGCGCGACTCCCGCCGTCCCCGCCGCCCAGGACCGGGCCGCCCACCTGGTCACCGTCGGCCCGCCCGGACACGTCACCCGCTCCGCGCCACCCGCCGTGTTCACCGGCCCGACGGGCGCCGGCCGGTGACCCCCGTGCTGGACTACCGGCAACTGGCCGCCGTCGGACCGTACTTCGCCCTGGACGTCGCCACCGCCCCCGGGGAGGGCCCGCCCCCGGGCTTCCGGCCGCTGCGCGAGCTGTACGCCGGCGGACCGGACTCGTTGCTGGCGGGGCGGGTGCGCGTGGTGGCGCAGCGACTGGGCACCGCCGAGCCCCGGGTGGCGGCGTCGATCCTGCACCTCGGGCTGGCCGCCCGGTTCTGGTCGGTCGGCCTCGGCTCGGCCCTCCTGCTGGGCGTGGTGCCCGACCTGGACCCGGACCGCGCCCGTGTCCGGGTGCCCGACCAGGGGCCGATCGATCTCTGGACGCCGTACGCACCCGCGCCGTCCGGACGTGAACCGCTCACCGAGCGGCTCCACCAGTCCGTCGTCCAGGGCCAGTTGACGCCACTGGGAGCGGCCGTCCGAACGGTGGCGCCGATCGCCGGCCGGCTGCTCTGGGGCAACGCCGCGTCCGCGCTGGCGGGCGCGCTGCGGATGCTGGACGCCCACGGGGCACCCGGCCACGGCCGTGCCCTCGTCGCGGAGTTGCTGGACCGCCCGCCGCTGGCCGGCACCGGTGTGCTGCGCGCCCTCGGACCGCGCGACACCGCGTTCCGCCGGAACAGTTGCTGCCTGTACTACCGCGTCGGCCCGGGCGCCGGGGTCTGCGGCGACTGCTGCTTCACCCGCCCGCCTGGGCCCCGGGCCGGGTAGCGGCCCGCCCCTGACCGGCGGCCCCCGCCCGGGCGAGCACACTGCCGCGGCCCGGGCCCCTCGTACAGGGCCGCGCCGACCAACAGCGTGCCGCCGAGCAACAGCCCGCGGGGCCCCCGGTCAGACCAGCTCGAACACCCCGTAGGAGAAGCCCTCGGCCCGCAGCTCCCCGTCCACCATCCGCACCCCTTGGACGTCCAGCGGCCGGAGCGCGCCCGGCCCGAACCGCACCGCCCCCGGCTCGCGCCTCGGATTGACGGCCACCAGGTACCGCCCGGCCCGGGTGTACACCAGCGGGTAGCCGACATGCCGCACCTCGACCGTGCCGCCGGCGCCGAGGCCGGGGTGGGCGCGGCGCAGCGAGATCAGCCGGCGGACGGTGTGCAGCAGGGAGGTCGGATCGGCCCGCTGGGTGGCGACGTCGGGGCGGTGCGGGTCGGGGTCGACGGGCAGGTAGAGCCGCTCGGGCGGCGCCGTGGAGAAGCCCGCGTTCGGGCCCGGTTCCCACTGCATCGGGGTGCGCGAGCCGGCCCGGTTGTAGTGCGGCCCGAGCACACTGCCCTCGACGTCCGGGAGCCCGGGCAGGTACCGCATGCCGATCTCGTCGCCGTAGTAGACGGCGGGCAGGGTGGGCCAGGTGAGCTGGAAGGCGAAGGCGGGGGCGAGTTGCTCGGCGGTGCGCGGGCCGGTGGCGAGCCGGGAGAAGTCGTGGTTGGCGGTGGGCAGGGCGATATGGCCCGTGCCCCCGGTGAGTTCGGCGGCGGAGCGCCAGGCGTCCAGGAAGGTCTGCGGGGTGCCGCGGCCCTCGGCCTCGAAGTAGCAGGGGCCCTGTGTCCAGCGCTCCTCGGCGGCGCCGGCGCCGTTGTTCCACAGCGAGCGCAGCGGCAGGCCCCGGTCGGGGCCGCCGAACTGGAGGAAGAAGTCGGCGTGGAACCCGGCCGCGACGGCGACGGCCGGGTCGCCCCACTCGGCGAACAGCGCGGCCCCCGGGTGGGCGCGGTCGAGCCAGTCGCGCAGTTCGGTCCAGAGTTTGGCGGTCTCGACGAAGCCGGGGTCGTCCTTGACCAGGGAGGAGGCCATGTCCACCCGGAAGCCGGCCAGGCCGAGGCCGAGCCAGTGCGCCATGATCTCCCGCAGGGCGGCGCGGTTGGCGCGCGGCCCGTCGGCGTCCACCGGCTGGCGCCAGGGCTGGTCGGAACGGCGGTGCGCGTAACCGAAGTTGAGCGCGGGCTGACAGTCGAAGAAGTTCGGCCGGTACCAACCGGGCCGACGGCCGGGCGAGGCGACGAAGCCGTCCACCGGGCGGTCGGACCAGATGTAGCGGTGGTCACCCGGGTCCTCGGCGGCGGCCAGGAACCACGGGTGCCGGTCCGAGGTGTGGCCGGCGACCAGGTCGAGCAGGACGCGGATGCCCTTGCGGCGGGCGGCCTCGACCAGCGCGACCAGGTCGTCCGTGGTGCCGTAGCGGGGCGCCGGGGCGAGGTAGTCGCTGATGTCGTACCCGGCGTCACGGAACGGCGAGGCGAAGCAGGGGTTGAGCCAGACGGTGTCGACGCCGAGCCAGGCGAGGTGGTCGAGGTGCCCGGTGATGCCCGCGAAGTCGCCGATGCCGTCGCCGTCGGAGTCGGCGAAGGTCTGCGGGTAGATCTGGTAGAGGACGGCGTCGGCCAGCCAGTCGGGGCCGGGTCGGGTCGAGGTCATGGGGGTGGATCCTCCTGCCGGGTGCCGGGGGCCGGGCTAACGATTGTCGTCCGATCCCGGCCGTCCCGACAGTCCGCGTCAGGCGGCTCGTGTCGCACACGCCTCCGTGAACGCCTTGGCCCGGCGGGTGATCTCGGCCCAGTCCCCGGCCGCGACGACGGCCGGCGGCACGACGTCGGTGCCGGCGCAGACCGCGAGCGCGCCGTGCGCGAGGAAGTCCGCCGCGTTGCCCGCGTTGACGCCGCCGGAGGCGACCAGCGGCACCTCCGGGTAGGGGCCGTGCAGGTCCTTGAAGTAGCCGGGGCCGAAGGCCCTGGCCGGGAAGATCTTGACGGCGGCGGCCCCGAGGTCGACGGCCTGGGCGACCTCGGTAGGGGTGAGCGCGCCGAGCACGACCGGCACCCCGGCGGTATGTGCGGCGTGCGCCACCTCGGGCCGGCAGCCGGGGGTGACCAGGAAGGACGCGCCGGCCTCGACGCCGCGCTCGGCCTGCTCGGCGGTGAGCACGGTACCGACCCCGACCCGCCAGCCCTCGGCCGAGGCCCGGCGCAGATGGTCCGTCACATCCGGTGTGGTGTAGGTGAATTCGGCCCAGGTGATGCCGCCCTCGGCGAGCGCGGCGCAGAGTGCGGCGGCGTCCGGTATCCGGGGGGCGCGGACGACGGCGATCACCGGCTCGGCGGCCAGCGCGGCCCGGGCGGTGGCGAGCACGGACTGCGCCGGAGCGGACCGCGCGGAAAGGGGCTGTGCGGGAAGGGGCTGTGCGGGGCTCATGCGGCTCGGGTCCCTCGGTCGGTTCGGCGCAGGGCGCGGCCCGGGCGGGCGCCCGTGGTGCGGCCCTGCTGGATGACGGCGGTGCCGTTGACGAAGACGTACTCGATGCCCGTGGCGGGCCGGCGGGGCTGGTCGAAGGTGGCGGCGTCCTGGACGTGTTCGGGGTCGAAGAGGACCAGGTCGGCGTGGTGGCCCGGGGCGATCAGGCCGCGCCGGTCCAGCCGGAGCCGGGCGGCGGGGCGGCCGGTCATCCGGGCGATCGTCTCCTCCAGCGTGAGGACGCCCAGCTCCCGGCTGTAGCGGGCGAGGTACCGGGGGAAGGTGCCCCAGGCGCGCGGGTGCGGCCGGGCGCCGACCAGCAGGCCGTCGCTGCCGACGGTGTGCGCGCGGTGGCGCATGATCGTCCGGACGTTCTCCTCGTGGCCGACGTGCTGGAGGATGGTGGTCGCCAACTCGTCCCGGCACAGCAGGTCGAGGAAGACCTCGGTACCGGACCGGCCCTGTTCGGCGGCGAGTTCGGCGACCGTCCGCCCGACCACCGCGGCCAGGCCGGGGGCGCGGACGCCGGAGATCTGGATGGTCTCCCAGTCGGTGACCACCCCGTGGCAGCCGTCGCTGCCCTTCTCCTCCACCTCGTACCGGATCCGCTCGCGGGCGTCCGCCTCGCCGAGCCGGGCCAGGGTGGCCTGCGGGCCGCCCTCGGTGGCCCAACCGGGCAGCAGGGCGGCCAGGGTGGTGGAGCCCGGCAGGTAGGGGTAGCTGTCCAGGGTGAGGTCCACGCCGTCGTCCAGCGCCCGGTCGACGAGGTCCAGCAGTTCACCGGCCCGCCCCTGGTTGACGCCGAAGTTCATGGTGGCGTGGGTCAGGTGCAGCGGGCAGCCGGAGCGGCGGGCGATCTCCACCATCTCGGCGTAGCCCTCCAGCGCCCCGGCCCCGTAGGAGCGCTGGTGCGGCGCGTGGAAGCCGCCGTGCGCCGCGACGACGGTGCACAGCTCGACCAGTTCGGCGGTGTCCGCGTACATCCCCGGGGTGTAGGTGAGGCCGCTGGAGAGGCCGACCGCGCCCTCGCGCAGTCCCTGGGCCAGGAGTTGGCGCATCAGGTCGAGTTCGGCCGCGCTCGGTGCCCGGTTCTCCCAGCCCATGGCGAGCATCCGCAGTGAGCCGTGCGGCACCAGGTAGCAGGCGTTGACGGCGACGCCGGTGCGGTCCAGCCGGTCCAGGTAGCCGCCGACGGTGCGCCAGTCCCAGTCGAAGCCCTCGGGGTCGCCGTTCCAGCCGGCGATCTGGCGGCGCAGCGCGGCGAGCGTGCCGTCGTCCACCGGCGCGTAGGACAGGCCGTCCTGGCCGAGCACTTCGCAGGTGACGCCCTGGGTGACCCTGGCGGGGTGCTCGGGTTCGAGCAGCAGGGCCAGGTCGGAGTGGGCGTGCATGTCGATGAAGCCGGGTGCCAGGACGAGCCCGTCGGCGTCCACCTCCCGGACGGCGCCGAGGCCGTGGCCGATCTCGGTGATCAGTCCGTGGCTGACCCGGACGTCCGCGCGGTACCGCTCGGCGCCGGTACCGTCCACGACCGTGGCACCCTTGAAGACGAGGGCCTGCCCTTCCGCCTGAGGCCTCATCAGAAATACGTCCGCACCAGGCCGGTGACCTTCGGCTCGGGGCTGTCCGCGTCGTCCAGCACCGGGATCATCGTCCACTTGTCGAAGGCGGTGCACGGATGCGAGACCCCGAGCCGCAGGACGGCACCGACGGGGGCGAGGTCGCCCGCGTCGCGCAGGAAGGCGTGCTGGTCGTTCAGCGCGGTGATCCGGGCGGCCGTCCCGGCCAGCCCGGGCCCGCCCCGGACGAGTTGCGGCTCCGGCAGGCCCTCGTCGAACGGCAGGTCGCGCTTGCCGGCGTCGAGCAGGGCCAGTTGCGGCTCGGGGCGGGAGACCACCCGCGCCCAGCCGTGCAGGGCGCTGCGGAACGGCGCCTGGCCGGCGCCCCGCCCGAGCGGCGAGATGCCCCGGTAGAAGCCGTCGTCGTGCGCCACGTACGCGCCCGAGCGCAGCACCACGAGGGCGTCCGGCAGCCCGGCCAGCTCCTCGACCACGAGGTCGAAGTAGGCGCTCCCGCCGGCCGACACGATCGGCTCGGCGCCGCTGGAGCAGGCGGTGGAGAGCCGCCCGTGCAGATCGGCGAGGGCCCGCAGATAGCCACGGACGGTGGCCAGCCCCTCCTCGCTCGCGTCGTGGGCCAGCGCCCCCTCGTAGCCGCCGACGCCGGCCAGCCGCAGGGTGGGCGCACGCAGTACCGCGGCGGCGATCTCGACGGCCTCCTCGACGCCGCGCGCTCCGGTGCGCCCGCCGGGGCCGCCGAGTTCGACCAGCACCTCGACCGGCCGTTCGGCGCCGGCCGCGCGCAGGGCCTCGTCCATCAGCCGGACGCTCTCGGCGGAGTCCACCCAGGAGACGAAGGCGAACGACGGGTCGGCGGTGAGCTCGGCCGCGAGCCAGCCCAGTCCGGCGGGGTCGAGCAGCGTGTTGGCGAGCAGGATCCGCTGGACGCCGAAGGCCCGGGCCACCCGCACCTGCGGCAGGTTGGCGAGGGTGATGCCGTGACTGCCTGCGGCGAGCTGCGCCTGCCAGAGCGCGGGCGCCATGGTCGTCTTGCCGTGCGGGACGAGGGCCACCCCCGCCTTGGCGCACCACTCGGCCATGGTCCGCACGTTGTGGTCGACCGCGGCGGCGTCCAGGGTGAGCAGCGGGGTGCCGAGGCCGGCGAGGGCGGGCCGGGTGGCGAGGTAGTCGCGGACGCTCAGCCCCCAGGCCTCGGGCGGCAGTGCCTTGAACCGCCAGTCGAGCACCTCGTCGGCAAGGGCCGCCACCTTGCCGGCGTCGATGCCCGGCCCGGTGCCGCTGCTTGCGAAGGTCTGTTCCACGGTCTTCCTCCATCGCCGATGTTGCAACATACGCAACGAGGGTTGCACATGCTGGCATCACGGTTCTAGCATCGGCGCCGGACGAAGGTCAACGGAACGGTCAGCCGCAGGACACGAGGAGCCCAGCAGATGCCACGACAGGACCAGGCCGTGAGCTCGGGCACCCCGCCGCGCCGCACCCCGGCGGTGGAGGCGGTGTGCGTGGGCGAGTCGATGGCCGTCCTGCTGCCCGACCGGCCGGGCCCGCTGGAGTCGGTGGAGAACTTCCACCTCTCGGTCGGCGGCGCGGAGTCCAACGTGGCGGGCGCCCTGGCGGCGCTCGGTGTGCCGAGCGCCTGGATCAGCCGGGTCGGCGACGACGGCTTCGGCCGCCGCCTGACCGGCGAGGTCGCCGCACGCGGGGTGGACGTGTCCGCGGTCGCCGTCGACCCGCACCGCCCGACCGGCCTCTACCTCAAGGAGGTGGGCGGCAGCACCGGCCGCCGCCACGACCTCGGGCCCGGCCGCAGCCGGCTGCACTACCACCGCCGCGGCTCCGCGGCGTCCGCGCTCTCCCCCGCCGTGCTGGACGATCCGGCCGCCGCCCGGCTGCTGGCCGGCGCCCGGCTGCTGCACCTGTCCGGCATCACCGCCGCCCTCTCCGACGACTGTCTGGAGCTGCTTCGCGCTCTGCTGGCCGACCGCCGCCCGGGCCGTCTGGTCAGCTTCGACCTGAACTGGCGCCCGGCCCTGTGGCGCGAGCGCGACCCGGCCGTCCTGCCGCCCCTGCTGGACGCGGCCGACGTGCTGCTGCTCGGCTCCGACGAGGCGGAGGCCGCCTTCGGCACCGGCGACCCGGACGCGCTGCGCCGCCTCTTCCCCTCCCCCGCCACCGTGGTGGTCAAGGACGCCGCCCGAATGGTCACGGCCCTGCACCGGGACGGCACCGCCGTCACCGAGCCGGCCCTCGCCGTCGAGGTGGTCGAGGCCACCGGAGCGGGCGACGCCTTCGCGGCCGGCTATCTGGCCGCCACCGTGCGCGGCCTGGACCAGCGCAGCCGGCTGCGGCTCGGCCACCTCAGCGCGGCCTGCGCGCTCACCGCCCACGGCGACCAGGCCGAGCTGCCGCCCGAGCCGGTGGTCACCGCCCTGCTGACCGCCTCCCCGGGGGACTGGGCCGCGACCCGGGTCTCGGCGGATGGCATCGTGTCCCCGGTACTGCCCGTGGCCGGGGGCGGTGCCCCCGACCCTCGACCGGCCGCGTCCCCGGCCCTTGGAGCACGATGAGCCAGACCGTCACCCGCGCCCTGCGCATCCTCGCCGAGCTCGGTGAGGGCGAGCGCTCCCTCGACCAGCTGGCCGAGGTGCTCGGCGTGCACAAGACCACGGTGCTGCGGCTGCTCCAGAGCCTCGAAGAGGAACGTTTCGTCTACCGGGACCCGGCCTACCGCTACCACCTGGGCGCCGGACTCTTCGCCCTCTCCGGCCTCGCCCTGGAACAGCGCGGGATCCGCCGGATCGCCGCGCCGCACCTGGCCGGGCTGAACGCGGCCACCGGTCAGACCGTCCACCTGGCCGCGTACGAGGGCGGCGAGGTGGTCTACATCGACAAGTACGACTCCCGCCACCCGGTGCGGATGTACTCCCGGATCGGTCTGCGCGCCGCCCTGCACAGCGCCGCCGTCTCCAAAGTGCTGCTCGCCGACCTGCCGGTGCCCGAGCGCCGCCGGGTGGTGGCCGGGATCGACTTCATCCCGCACACCGCGCACACCCTGGCCACCCCCGAGGCCCTGCTCGCCGAGCTGGAGAAGGTCTCCGCCCAGGGCTGGGCGCAGGACCACGCCGAGCACGAGGCCTTCATCAACTGCGTGGCCGCGCCGATCCGGGACGCCAGCGGCCAGGTGGTCGCCGCCGCGTCGATCTCCGTCCCGGACGTCGTGCTCCCCTACGAGCAGGTGCTCGAACTGCTGCCGCAACTGCTCGCCACCACCCGCGCCGTCTCCGCCGACTGCGGCCAGCCGCCGCACGCCGGACCGGCCGCCCCGACCGCCTGACCCACCATCACCAACCGAGGAAGCACCGCATGAGCGACCAGCAGCCCGTCAACGGCAAGACCGAGATCCGCACCGACGGCGCCCCCGCCCCGGCCTGGATGTTCTCCCAGGGCGTCCGCAAGGGCCCGATCCTGCAGGTCTCCGGCCAGGGCCCGCAGGACCCGGCCACCGGCGAGTACCTGTACCACGGCGACGTCAAGGCGCAGACCCGGCGGACGCTGGAGAACGTCAAGGCCATCGTCGAGGCCGGCGGCGCCACCATCGAGGACGTGGTGATGTTCCGCGTCTACCTGACCAAGCGCGCCGACTTCCCGCTGATGAACGAGGTCTACGCCGAGTTCATCGACGAGAACGTCAAGGCCGGCGGGGTGAAGCCCTGCCGCACCACGATCTTCGTCGAGCTGCCGCAGGAGCCGATGCTGGTCGAGATCGACGCGCAGGCCGTGATCGGCTGAGCCGCCCGAGGCGGTACGCGCCGGGGCCCGGACGACCAGTCGGCCGTCCGGGCCCCGGCGCTTTCGTCCGCCGTCACCGGCCGGCGGTGACCGCCTGCTCGGCGGCCGCGCCGCGCGCCACCACCCGGGCGGCGCCCCTGGCCTCGCGCCGCTCCAGGGTGCCGGAGAGCAGGGCGACGCCCAGCGCGGCGACGGTGAGCAGCCCGCCGACCCAGTTCGGCGCGTCGTAGCCGAGCCCGGCGGAGATGACCAGCCCGCCGAGCCAGGCGGAGAGCGCGTTGCCCAGGTTGAACGCGGCGATGTTGGCGGCCGAGGCCAGCGTGGGCGCGCCGGCGGCCTGGTCCATCACCCGCTTCTGCAGCGGCGCGACGGTGGCGAAGCCGAACAGGCCGATCAGCGGGATGGTGATGATCGCGCCGGCCTTGCTGTGCGAGGCGAAGGTGAAGGCGAACAGCAGCACCGCCAGCACCGCCAGGATCACGTACAGGCTGCGCATCAGCGCGCGGTCGGCGAACCAGCCGCCGAGCAGGTTGCCGACGAACAGCCCGATGCCGAACAGGAAGAGCAGCCAGGTGACGCTGGTGTCGGCGAAGCCCGCCATCTCGGTCATCATCGGCGTGATGTAGGTGAACATCGCGAAGATGCCACCCCAGCCGAACACCGTCATGGTCAGCGCGAGCCAGATCTGCGGCCGGCGGAAGACCGCCAGCTCCGGGCCGAGCCGGGCCCCCTCGGCGCGCCGCTGGACGGGCACCAGCGCGGCGATGCCGGCGAACCCGATCACGCCGAGCGCCGCGACCACGTAGAAGGTGGACCGCCAGCCGAAGTGCTGGCCGAGCAGGGTGCCCATCGGCACGCCGAGGACGTTGGCGGCGGTGAGCCCGGTGAACATCAGGGCGATGGCGCCGGCCCGCTTCTGCGGGGCGACCAGATCGGCCGCGACCACCGAGCCGATCCCGAAGAACGCGCCGTGCGCGAAGGCCGCGAGGATCCGGCCGACCATCAGCAGGCCGAAGGCGGGCGCCACGGCCGAGACCAGGTTTCCGGCGATGAACAGGCCCATCAGCATCAGCAGCATCCCCTTGCGGGGGATCCGGGTGCCGAGGACGGTGAGCAGCGGTCCGCCCACCACGACGCCGAGCGCGTAGCCGGAGATGAGCAGGCCCGCGGTGGGGATGGACACCGAGAAGTCGCCGGCGACCTCGGGCAGCAGGCCCATGATCACGAACTCGGTGGTGCCGATGCCGAAGGCGCTGATCGCCAGCGCCAGGAGCGCGAGGGGCATGAGAGTCTGCTTTCCAAGACGATTGCATGTGCAACTACCAGCGCCGACAATACGTCTACCATCTAGATACTTGCAAGCGCCGGATATTGCCTAGGTGAACATACGCCACGCTTGCCAGCACCCCTCGGCACGATTAGGTTAGGCTCACCTAACTTACTGGAGGTCAGCCATGAGCCCCGTGGACACCACGGCACCCGAGGCGCCGGAGGCGCCCGAACCCACCGCCGCCGAACGGGTCTGCAGTCTGCTCACCGCCACCTCCTCCGTGGTGATCCGCGCCTGCGGCGAGCACCATGAGCTGGACACCCCGATCGCGGTACAGGGCTCCCGGCTGCGCCTCCACGCCCCCCTCGACGCGCCGCTCACCCTCGCCGCCACCCGCGCGCAGGACGGGCTCGCCGTCGTCCTGGACCTCACCGACATCGCCCCGGTCGCCGTCCGCGACCGCGTCCGCGGCCGGCTCTCCCTGGCCGGCCGGCTCCACCTGGCCCACCTCGCCGACGACGGGCTCGGCGTCCACCTGCGCCTGGACGTCGCACACGCCGTCCTCTCCACCCCGTACGGCACCACCGCGCTGACCGGCGCCGACCTCGCCCTCGCCGGGCCCGACCCGCTCGCCCGCTACGAGGCCGGCCTGCTCACCCACCTCGCCGACGACCACCCGGACGCGCTCGCCGTGCTCACCCGCCTGCTCGACCCGGACCTGCTCGCCGAGCGGCCCGGGATCCGCCCGCTGGCCCTCGACCGGTACGGCCTGGTGCTGCGCCTGGACCACCCGCACGGCCACCGCGACGTCCGTCTGGTCTTCCCCGAACCCGCCCGGGACGCGGAAGAGTTCGGCCACCGGGTACACCAGCTGCTGACCGCCGCGCACCGCGCGCTGCCCGCCCACCGGATCTGAACCAGGCCACCGGTCAACGTGGCTGACCAGACGTCAACTTCCCTTGGCGTCACGTAAAACGAAAACGGCCGGCCCGGCTCGCGAGAGGATTTCTCGCGAGCCGGGCCGGCCGACTGGGCGTGTCCCGCGCCCAGGGTGCCACTGTCGGTGCGGCGATCACCCGGTCGAGCGGTCACCCGACATGACCATCCCGAGTGGCCGTACGCCCCGCACCCAGCGGTGGTTCTGATGCCCGATCAGATGGCGACGCCGTGCGCCCGCAGGTAGGCGATCGGGTTGACGTCCGTGCCGTACCCCGCACCGGTGCGGATCTCGAAGTGCAGGTGCGGACCGGTCACGTTGCCGGTCGCGCCCGAAAGGCCGATCTGCTGGCCGGCGGTGACGGTCTGGCCGATCCTGACGCCGATCGAGGACAGGTGCGCGTACTGGGCGTACTTGCCGTCGGCGAGCTTGATCTCGACCTCGTTGCCGTAGGCGCCGCCGTTGCCGGCCTTCACCACGGTGCCGCCCGCGACGGCGCGCAGCGGGGTGCCGGTGGAGACGACGAAGTCGGCGCCGGTGTGGTGGCCGGAGGACCACATCGAGCCGGCCACGCCGTAGGCGGTGCCGAGCTTCGGGCTGGCGACCGGGGAGACGTAGCTGGCGACGCCGGCCACGGTAACCGGGGCCGGGGTGGCGGGCTTGGCGACCTCGATCTTGGTCTGGACCGGGGTCTGCGGGGCGGGCTTGACCGGCTTGGCGGTCTGAACCGGCTTCGGCGCGGCGGCCGGAGCGGCCGGAGCAACCGGGGCGGCCGGCTTGGCGGCCTCGGCCGGAGCGGCGGCCTTGGCGCCGAGCGCGAGCTTCTGGCCCGGGAAGATCAGGTTCGGGTTGGCACCGACGACCGAGCGGTTCTGCTCGTACAGCGCCTGCCAGCCACCCTCGACCTGCTTGGCGTCGGCGATCTTCGACAGGGTGTCCCCGCCGACGACCTGGTAGCTCTGCTCGACCGGCGCGGCTGCCGGGGCGGCCTGCTGCGGGGCGGCGGCCGGGGCGGCGTCGGCGGTCGAGGAGTTGCTCTGCCGGGGCTTCGCGGCCGGCGCGGTGTGGGCCTGGGCGCTGATCGCGGTCACCAGCGGAAGGGCGAAAGCGGCGCCGGTGACGGCGGTGGCGATACCGATGCGGGCGGCGCGGGGCAGGGCGATACGACGAGCCTGTGCGGGCATGGAAGATTTCCTCTCCGACGCCTACGAGGTGAGCTGTCGGGTTCGGGCTGGAGTTGCCCGGCCGCAATGCGGCTTCACCCCAAGCCGGACCGTGAATTCCGGTCCGGCGACTTACCTTTGGGTCCCCCGCTCCTGCCGTACAGAGTTCAGTTCGCACCACCGGGCAGCGGCAGGACTAGGCGTTCCACCCGGTGGCCGCCCGGGCCGTGGCCGGGCGGTCGCTGAACTAAAACCCATCCGTACGGGCTAAGCAATGTCGATCACGTGAAGTCACCACAAAGCCCCGAGGCGTCGTGACACTCCGAATGATCGGCTGCACAGTACGCACACAATCCATTGACCTGGAGCGACCGCCCGGCGACACTCCGCCGATATCCGCGTCAGTACGCATGCGATCACCTACGGAATGCCATTCGCCGACACACCCCCCGGTGACCCTTGTCACGTCGGCCCGCGGGGCGCACGATCGGGCGGTGGCCACCTCCGAGGCCGGCACCCTGCGCCTGGGCACCGCGCAGGGTCGCTGGGTACTACTGGCGACGGTGCTCGGCTCCAGCATGGCGATGCTCGACGGCACCGTGGTGAACGTCGCCCTGCCCCGGATCGGCGCCGATCTGGGCGCCCCCCTCGCCGCCTTGCAATGGACGCTCAACGCCTATCTGCTGACCCTGGCCGGGCTGATCCTGCTCGGCGGCGCGCTCGGCGACCGCTACGGCCGCCGCCGGGTGTTCCTGATCGGCGTGGTCTGGTTCGCGGTCGCCTCGGCGGCCTGCGCCGCCGCGCCCACCATCGGCGTGCTGGTCATCGCCCGCGCCGTGCAGGGCATCGGCGGCGCCCTGCTCACCCCCGGCTCACTGGCGATGCTCCAGGCCGTCTTCCACCCGGACGACCGCTCGGCGGCGGTCGGCCTCTGGTCCGGCCTCGGCGGGGTGTCGGCCGCGGTCGGGCCGTTCCTCGGCGGCTGGCTGGTGGACGGCCCCGGCTGGCGGTGGATCTTCCTGCTGAACGTCCCGCTCGCCGTCCTGGTGGTCGCGGTGGCGGCCCGGCATGTGCCGGAGAGCCGGGACGAGAGTGCGACCGGCCGGTTCGACGTCCTCGGCGCACTGCTCGCCGCCCTGACCCTGGGCGCGATCACCTACGCGCTGACGGCGGCCGGTGGAGGGGTGTCCGCGTCCGTCTGGGTGACCGGCGTGGCCGGCCTGCTGCTGGGGGCGGCCTTCGTCTCGGTGGAGCGCCGCAGCCCGGAGCCGATGCTGCCGCTCGGCCTCTTCTCCTCCCGGCTGTTCACCGCGGTGAACCTGGTCACCCTCTGCGTGTACGCGGCCTTCAGCGGAGTGTTCTTCCTCCTGGTGGTGCAGTTGCAGACGGTCTCCGGGTTCTCCCCGCTGGTCTCCGGGCTGTCCCTGATCCCGGTCACCGTCCTGATGCTGGCCCTGTCGGCACGCGCCGGGCGGCTCGGCAAGCGGATCGGCCCGCGGCTGCCGCTCACCGTGGGCCCGCTGCTCTGCGCGGGCGGTGTGCTGCTGATGCTGCGGATCGGCCCCGGCGCCTCGTACTGGGCGGACGTGCTGCCCGCCGTCACCGTGCTGGGCTGCGGGATGGTGCTGCTGGTCGCGCCGCTGACCGCCACGGTGCTGGCGGCGGTGGAGGTCCGGCACGCGGGCATCGCCAGCGGTGTCAACAACGCCGCCGCCCGGGCCGCCGGCCTGCTCGCGGTCGCCGCCCTGCCCGCCCTGGCCGGTCTCAGCGGCGAGGCCTACCGGGTGCCCGCCTCGGTGGACTCGGCCTTCCACACCGCGATGCTGATCTGCGCCGGGCTGCTGGTCGCCGGCGCGATGGTGGCCGTCACCACCGTCCGGGGCAATGTGCTGGCCCCCGAGGACCACCGCCCGGTGGCCGAGCCGGACTGCCAGTGGTCCTGCGGCACCAACGCCCCGCCGCTCGACCCGGGCCACGTCGACGCCGGAACGGCCGAGGGCCCCGCCACCGGAACGGCGGCAGGGCCCTCGGCGAACTGACGGCACACCGGCGCAGGCGCGGCGTCAGTGCAGACGGGGCGTCAGAGGATGTCGCCCGGCGCGTACTTGGCGGCCTCCGGGTACGCGGCCGCGACGGCCTCGACCCGGCGGACCACCTCGGCGACCTGGGCGCCGGCCGCACCGGTGAAGGAGAGCCGGTCGGCGAGCAGCGCGTCCAGGGCGGCCCGGTCCAGCGGGATCCGCTCGTCGGCGGCCAGCCGGTCCAGCAGCTCGTTCTCCCGGGCGCCGGCCCGCATCGCCAGCGCGGAGGCGACGGCGTGCTCCTTGATGACCTCGTGCCCGGTCTCCCGGCCGACGCCCGCCCGCACCGCACCCATCAGCACCTTGGTGGTGGCCAGGAACGGCAGGTAGCGGTCCAGCTCGGCCTCGATCACGGCCGGGAAGGCGCCGAACTCGTCGAGGACGGTCAGGAAGGTCTCCAGCAGGCCGTCGAAGGCGAAGAAGGCGTCCGGCAGCGCGACCCGGCGGACCACCGAGCAGGAGACGTCGCCCTCGTTCCACTGGTCGCCGCCCAGCTCGGCGGTCATCGAGGCGTAGCCGCGCAGGATGACGGCCAGGCCGTTGACGCGCTCGCAGGAGCGGGTGTTCATCTTGTGCGGCATCGCGGAGGAGCCGACCTGGCCCTCCTTGAAGCCCTCGGTGACCAGCTCGTGGCCGGCCATCAGACGGATGGTCTTGGCCAGGCTGGAGGGCGCGGCGGAGAGCTGGACGAGGGCGGTGAGCACCTCGAAGTCCAGCGAGCGCGGGTAGACCTGGCCGACGCTGGTCAGCACGTTCTGGAAGCCGAGGTGGCCGGCCACCCGGCGCTCCAGCTCGGCGAGCTTGTCGGTGTCGCCGCCGAGCAGGTCCAGCATGTCCTGGGCGGTGCCGACCGGGCCCTTGATCCCGCGCAGCGGGTAGCGGGCGATCAGCTCCTCCAGGCGGCTGAAGGCGACCAGCAGCTCGTCGGCGACGGTCGCGAAGCGCTTGCCCAGGGTGGTGGCCTGCGCGGCCACGTTGTGCGAACGGCCGGCCATGACCAGCTCGGCGTGCTGGGCGGAGAGACGGCCGAGGCGGACCAGGACGGCCACCGTGCGGTCCCGCACGTGCTCCAGCGACTGGCGGATCTGCAGCTGCTCGACGTTCTCGGTCAGATCCCGGGAGGTCATCCCCTTGTGGATCTGCTCGTGACCGGCGAGCTCGCTGAACTCCTCGATCCGGGCCTTCACGTCGTGGCGGGTGATCCGCTCACGGGCGGCGATGGAGCCGAGGTCGACCTGGTCGACGACGCGCTCGTAGTCGGCGACGGCGGTGGCGGGCACCTCGACACCGAGGTCCTGCTGGGCCTTCAGGACGGCGAGCCACAGGTGGCGCTCGAGGACCACCTTGTGCTCGGGGGACCACAGCTGGGCCAGGGTCGCCGAGGCGTACCGGGAGGCCAGGACATTGGGGATCTGGGGCTTCGCGCTCACGCTTCGCAAGCCTAACAGCCGAGGTCAGCCGGAACGGCCGCGCATCGGGTAGGCTGGGTCACTTGAGCACGGAAAATTAGAGGCACTACAAACTCCTCACCGCAAGGATACCACATCGATGGACGAATTTCCAGCGGAACCGACAGCCCGCCCGGGAGCACCAGCACATCCGGAACCGGCGGCGAACCCTGCCGTACCCCCGGAGCCGTCGGCGGCCGAGGCGCTCGCCGAGGCCCTGCGCACCGAACAGGCCTGCCTCACCCGGCTGTACGCCCGACTGGACACCGTCCGGGAGGAGACCCGCCGCACCCTGGACGGCGTCCTCGCCCAGGCCGGCGCCGGCGGTACCCACCAGGCCAGGCTGGAGCGCGAGGTCCGTGCCACCGAGGCCGCCCGCCGGTGCGCCCGGCTGGACGCCGTCGAACGCGGCCTCTGCTTCGGCCGGCTCGACGCACGCGACGGCACCGTTCACCACATCGGCCGCACCGGACTGACCGACGAGGAGTACGAGCCGCTGCTGCTGGACTGGCGCGCCCCCGCCGCCCGCCCCTTCTACACCGCCACCCCGGCCGACCCCGGCACCGTGGTGCGCCGCCGCCATCTGCACACCCGCGACCGCACCGTCACCGGCCTGGACGACGAGGCCCTAGACCTGGCCGGCCTCGGCGAGGAGGGCCGGCGCACCCTGGTCGGCGAGGCCGCCCTGCTGGCCGCGCTGGGCCGCGAGCGCACCGGCCGGATGGGCACCGCGGTGGCCACCATCCAGACCGAGCAGGACCGGGTGATCCGCGCCCCGCTCTCCGGCGCCCTGGTCGTCCAGGGCGGCCCCGGCACCGGCAAGACCGTCGCCGCCCTGCACCGCGCCGCCTACCTGCTGTACACGCACCGCGCGGTGCTGGAGCGGCGCGGCGTGCTGGTCGTCGGCCCCAGCCCGGCCTTCCTGCGCTACATCGACCAGGTCCTGCCCGCGCTCGGCGAGACCGAGGTGGTGCTCTGCACCGTCGGCGGACTCTTCCCCGGTGTCGACGCCACGGCCTCCGACACCCCCGCCACCGCCGTCGCCAAGGGCGGCCCCTGGATGGCCGACGTCCTCCAACGCGCCGTCCGGACCCACCAGTCGGCGCCCGCCGACGGACTCGACCTCGGCGACGGGCTGCGTCTGTCGCACCGGGTCTGCGCCGAAGCCCGCGCGGCCGCCCGCGGCCTGCGGCTGCCGCACAACCGGGCCCGCGGGTTCTTCCTGCGCACCCTGCTGGACGCCCTCGCCGTCGCCCAGGCGCTCGTCCTCGGCCGCCAGTACGACGAGGAGGAGGCCCGCTACGCCCCGCGCGAGCTGTGGGAGCGGCCGGACGTCCGGGCCGCGCTGGGCGCGCTCTGGCCGAAGCTGACCCCCGAGGGCCTGGTCGAACGGCTGCTCACCGACCGGGCCCTGCTGACCGCCGCCACCCCCGGCCGCTCCCCCGCCGAACGCGCCGCGCTGCTCCGCCCGCCGGGCGGCCCGTGGACGGTCGAGGACGTCCCGCTGCTGGACGAGGCCGCCGAGCTGCTCGGCGAGGACGACGCCCCCGCCCGCGCCCGGGCCCGCGCGGCGGAGCGCGGCCGGGCCGATGAACTCGCCTATGCCCAGGGCGTGTTGACCATCACCGGGCAGACCGGCAACGCCACCCTGGACCCAGCCCTGCTGGCCGATCGGTTCCACGACGACGGCCCGTACCGCTCCACCGCCGAACGGGCGGCCGCCGACCGCACCTGGGCGTACGGACACGTGGTGGTCGACGAAGCGCAGGAGCTGTCCGCGATGGCCTGGCGGGCCGTACTGCGCCGGGTGCCGACCAGCTCGCTGACCGTCGTCGGCGACCTCGCCCAGACCGGTTCGGCGGCCGGCGCCCGGTCCTGGGCCGAGATGCTGGACCCGCATCTGGCCGGCCGCTGGCGCGAGCAGCGGCTGACCGTCAACTACCGCACGCCCGCCGCCATCATGAGGCCGGCCGCGGCCGTCCTGCGCAGCGTCGCCCCCGACCAGCGGCCGCCCGAGTCCGTCCGCGACGACGCCGAGCCGCCGAGCGCCGTCCACGTCCCGGACGCCGACTACACCACCGCCCTGGCCCGGCTGCCCGCCCCGGTCGGCACCCTCGGCGTGATCGCGCCGGACGCCCTGGCCGCCCGCTCGGGGTGGCTGACGGTCGCGGGCTGCAAGGGACTCGAGTTCGACACGGTGGTGGTCGTCGACCCGGCCGCCATCCTCGCCCAGTCCCCGAAGGGCGGCCAGGACCTCTACGTCGCCCTCACCCGGGCCACCCGCCGGCTCACCCTGCTCCACCACGCGCCGCTGCCCGCAGTCCTCGCCGCAGCACTCTGACCCACCCGCTCCAGCGCGCCGGCCGGGCCACCGTTCCCGCGCCGGCGCGCTCGGCCCGGTCCAGGCTGTCCTCGATCAGGGCGTCGCGCAGCGGCCGGTAGACCAGCGGCCGGCTCAGCCGCGCCGGACCGCGGGTACGCATCGCCAGGGTGTGCCGCAGCACCGTCCGCCGCCACCTGCGCGCCGACGGCGCCCTGCCCGGGCACGCCGAGGAACTGGCCCGGTGCTCCACCGCCCGGCTGCTGGCTACTGCGGGCTGACCGCCCGGCCGCTCAGCACCGGCAGCACCTGGGAGCAGATCGAGTGCAGGGCCACCCGCTGCTCGTCGCTCATCGCCTCGAAGGCCTGGTGGGTACGGGCCATCTCGCCGCGGATCAGGCCCAGGATCGCCCGGCCCTGCTCGGTGATGACGACGATCTTGACCCGCCGGTCACCGGCCGCGGCCTCACGGTGGGCCAGGCCCAGCGACTCCAGCCGGTCGACGATCCCGGTCACGTTCGAGGCGTCGCAGCCGAGCCGCCCGGCCAGCGCCCGCATCGGCACCGGCTCCTGCACCGCCCCCAGTGCCTTGGCCTGCGAGGAGGAGAGGCCATGCCGGGCCGCCGCCGCCGCGAAGTCCTGGAAGTACGCGGCGCCCACGGCGGCCAACACCTCCATCAACTCGGGGTTGGTCGGTACGGTCGTCGTCGCTGTCGAACCCATGGGGTCAGCGTACGACCGAGTGCTTCAGTAACTCAAGCTTTGACCACAGCAAAGGTCCGCCGGCCAACCGCTCACCCGCTCTTCCTCCGCCCCACGGCACCCGCCTCCCCGCCCGCGGGGCAGCGGCCGGAACGGCGGTCAGAGCACCAACTGGTCGAAGAGCCGCCGCAGTTCCGCCTCCGGATCGGCGGTCAGCCCGGTGTGCACCGGCCCCGGCTGGACGATCGCGCTGCGCGGCGCCGTCAGCCAGCGGAACCGCTGCCCGGGGCTGTCGGCCGCCGCCGGACCGGCCGGCGGGCCGCCCACGCAGACCGCCTCGATCCCGTGCAGCGCGCGGCGCACCCCGGCGACGTCCGCCACCGGGTCGAGCGCCAGCAGCCGGCCCTGGTCGAGGTGGGTCCGGGCGGCCAGGTGCCCGCTCTGCCGGCAGTACAGCAGCACCCCGACGTTGACGCACTCCCCGCGCTCGACCCGGGGCACCGCCCGGATCACCGCGTACTCGTAGTCGTGCAGCTCGGCGACGGCCGGCAGGGCCGGCGGCAGGGGCTCGGTCATGCGGACACCTCCGGCAGCCAGTCGCGCGGACCGGCCAGTCGCTCGGTGAGCTGGGCGCGGTACGCGGCGCGCACCGCCTCGGGCGAGTCGAAGCCGGGTTCGTCCGCCAGCCAGACGTCGGGGATCTGCGCCACCGCATCCTCGATCGCCGCCTCGGCGATCGGGGCGAGCGCCTTGTCGGCCGCCGACAGATCGGGCTCGGCCCGCAGCAGCGCGTGGTCGGAGGCGTCGTACGGGCGGCGGATCCAGGAGGCCGCGCCCGCCCAGTGGTGATGGAAGATGAGGCTCGCACCGTGGTCGATCAGCCGCAGCCCGCCGGTGGCGACCAGCAGGTTGGGGTTGCGCCAGGAGCGGTCCACATTGCCGATCAGCGCGTCGAACCAGAGCACCTGCCCGGCCAGTCCGGCGTCCACGTCGAAGCAGAGCGGATCGAAGTTGAGCGCGCCGCTGACAAAGGCCATGCCCAGGTTGACTCCGCCGCTGGCCCGCATCTGGTCCTGGATCAGCGGGTCCGGCTCACTGCGGGCGAGCACCGGATCCAGATCGACGGTGACCAGCTCCGGCACCGGAAGGCCCAGCCGGCGGCCGAGTTCACCCGCCAGCACCTCCGCCACCAGCGCCTTGCGGCCCTGCGCCGCGCCGACCCATTTCAGGGCGTACAGCCGTCGGTCGTCCGCCTCGACCAGGCCCGGCATCGAGCCGCCTTCTCGCAGTGGCGTCACATAACGGATCGCCGTCACCTCGGTGAGCACGCCCGACAGCCTATCGGGCATATGCGCGAGGCGGGTAACTCCGGCGCGTCTGCGCCATCCGCGCCTCCCCGGTGGCAGCCCACGCTGCTCCGTGCGAGTGTGGCGGGCAATAGGGCGCGTCTGAGGCCCCGGACCCTGCACTGGACGACCTGCGCTGTAAGGGATGAACGATGGAACGACCTCGGATCCTGATCGTGGGCGGCGGCTTCGCCGGACTGGAGTGCGCTCGCCGCCTCGAACACAAGCTCACGCCCTCGGAGGCGGAGATCTCGCTGGTCACGCCGTTCAGTTATCAGCTCTACCTCCCGCTGCTGCCGCACGTGGCCGCCGGGGTGCTGACTCCGCAGTCGGTCGCGGTCTCGCTGCGCCGCACACTGCGCCGCACCCACATCGTTCCCGGCGGCGCGATCGGGATCGACCCGCGTTCCAAGGTCTGTGTGGTCCGCAAGATCACCGACGAGGTGGTGGCGCAGAAGTACGACTACCTGGTGCTCGCCCCCGGCAGCGTGACCCGCACCTTCGACATCCCGGGCCTGACGGACTACGCGCGCGGGATGAAGACGCTCGCCGAGGCGGCCTACGTCCGCGACCACGTGATCGCCCAACTCGACCTCGCCTCGGCCACCCTGGACCAGAAGGAGCGCGAGTCCCGGCTCCAGTTCGTGGTGGTCGGCGGCGGCTACGCGGGCACCGAGACCGCCGCCTGCCTGCAGCGGCTGACCACCGCGGCCACCAAACGCTACCCACGGCTGGACGCCCGGCAGATCAAGTGGCATCTGATCGACATCGCGCCCAAGTTGATGCCGGAGCTGGGCGACGCGCTGGGCCTCGCCGCCCTGGAGGTGCTGCGCGAGCGCGGCATCGAGGTCTCGCTGGGCGTCTCGGTGGCCGAAGTCGGCGCCGAATCGGTGAAGTTCACCGACGGCCGGGTGCTGCCCTGCCGCACGCTGATCTGGACGGCGGGCGTCGCGGCCAGCCCGCTGATCGGCACGCTGGACGCCGAGACGGTGCGCGGCCGGATCGCGGTGACGGCGGAGATGCGGGTGCCGCAGTTCCAGGGCGTGTTCGCGCTCGGCGACGCGGCCGCGGTGCCGGACCTCTCCAAGGGCGACGGCGCGGTCTGCCCGCCGACCGCCCAGCACTCCGCCCGCCAGGGCCGGGCGGTCGCGGACAACGTGCTCGCCGCGCTCCACAACCGACCCCTGGAGCCCTACTACCACAAGGACTTGGGCCTGGTGGTGGACCTCGGCGGCAAGGACGCGGTCTCCAAGCCGCTGGGCGTGGAGCTGCACGGGGTGCCGGCCCAGCTGGTGGCGCGCGGCTACCACCTGATGGCGATGCGCACCAATGTCGCCAAGTTCCGGGTCGGCGCCAACTGGCTGCTGAACGCCACCGCCGGAGACGACTTCGTCCGCACCGGCTTCCTGGCCCGCCAGCCCGCCCGGCTGCAGGACTTCGAGTACACCGACGCCTATCTGACGAAGGATCAGGTAAGAGCGCACGCCGAGGCGCTGCTCGCCAAGGGCTGACCGGAGCCGGGGCGGCCGCCGCACAACGGCCGCCCCGGCTCCGACCCCGACTCCGGCTCCGGCTCAGATCAGCCGCGAGCCGACACCGCCCGTCCCCAGCACGGCCGCCAGGTCCTCGGCCAGCCGCCGCGCGTCGGCCGGGTCCAGCTCCGCGATGGTGAGCCTCATCCCCGGCGGGGACTGCATCCGGTAGCGCGCGCCGGGCGCCGCCACCCAGCCGCGCTGCACCAGGGCGACCAGCGCGGACGTCTCGTCCGGCACGGGCACCCAGACGTTCAGCCCGCTGGCGCCGTGCGCCTCGATGCCACGCGCGGCCAACTCCCCCAGCAGCGCGTCCCGGCGCTCCCGATAGGCGGCGGCCACCCGCCCGGCCGGCGCCGCGTCGGTCCGCCACAGTTCCGCGACGGTGCGCTGCAGCAGATGGCTGACCCAGCCGGCCCCGAGCCGCTGCCGGCCCGAGACCCGCCCGATGGTGTCCTCGTCCCCGACCGCGACCGAGAGCCGCAGGTCCGGCCCGTACGCCTTGGCCGCCGAGCGCACCACCGCCCAGCGTTCCGGGCCGGAGCCGACCAGCGGGTGGTACGGCTGGTCGACGATGCCGTGCCCGTGGTCGTCCTCGATCAGCAGCACCCCGGGGTACCCGGCCAGCACCTCGCGCAGCTCTCCGGCCCTGGTGGCGGTGAGCGCGGCCCCGGTCGGGTTCTGCGCGCGGCTGGTGACGATCACCGCGCGGGCGCCGTCCGCCAGCGCCCCGGCGAGCGCGTCGGGCAGCGGGCCGTCGTCGTCCAGCCGGACAGGCGCGGGCTTGAGGCCGAGCGCGGGCAGCAGGTCCAGCAGGCTCCCCCAGCCCGGATCCTCGACGGCGACGGCGTCGCCGGGGCGCAGCCGGGTGGCGAGGATGCGCTCGATGGTGTCGAGCGAGCCGGAGGCGACGGCGATCGGCCCGTCGGGGAGGCCGTCGGCCGCGAAGGCGGCGCCGGCGAGGGCGAGCAGCCCGGGGTCGGCGGCCGGGTGTCCGTACTGCACCGGCTCGCGGCGGGCGGCCTCGGCGGCGGCCGCGAGGGCCGGGGTGAGGTCGGGCAGCTGTGCCGGGTCGGGGTTGCCGCCGGACAGGTCGCGGGCGTGCGGGGGCACGGGCACGCGGATCTGGTCGCGCGGGGTGAGCGCGGGCCTGGGGAGGATGCGGCTGCCCTTGCGGCCGGCCGTCTCGATCACCCCGCGGTCGCGGAGCAGCCGGTAGGCGGCGGCGACCGTGTTGGGGTTGACGCCGAGCTCGCCGGCCAGGTCGCGCAGCGGGGGCAGTGGGGTTCCGGGCGCGAGCCGTCCGCTGCTCACGCCCTGCTCGACGTCGGCCGCGATTTCGCTGGCGCGCCGCCCCTTGATCGGATAGTCTCCTAGCACAAAACAGATTATGCACTAGTACATAGAGGTTGTCATGTCTGGCGGCACCCCGGTTTACTCCCGCACCCCGCGCACCACCCCGACCCGCTACAAGGACCGCGCCACCTGGGAGCAGGACGCGATCCACGCCATCCTCGACAGCGCTTACATCTGCCACCTGGGTTTCATCGCCGACGGCGCCCCGGTCGTCCTGCCGACCATCTACGCCCGCGTCGGCGACCGCCTCTACGTCCACGGCTCCACCGGCAGCCGTCCGCTGCGCGGCGCCGCGGGCGACCAGGGCCTGCCGGTCTGCGTCACCGTCACCCTGGTCGACGGCCTGGTGCTGACCAAGTCCGCGTTCAACCACTCGGTCAACTTCCGCTCGGTGGTCGCCCACGGCACCGCCCACCAGGTCACCGACCCGGAGGAGCTGACGACCGCGCTGGACGCGCTGGTCGACCACGCCGTCCCCGGCCGCTCCGCCGAGGTCCGCCCGGCCAACGCCAGGGAGCTCGCCGCCACCGCGGTGATCCGCCTCGACCTGGACGAGGTCTCCGCCAAGACCCGCGCCGACGGCGCCGACGACGACGAGGCCGACCTCGGTCTGCCGCACTGGGCCGGCGTGGTGCCGGTCGCCACGGTGCACGGCACCCCCGAACCGGCCGCGTCCACCACCGTTCCGCTCCCCGCGCACCTGCGCGACCTCTCCCGCTGACGGGGGCCCGACGATGCTGATCAGGTCCTGGGACCGGGGCGACGAGGCCGAGTGGCGCGCCTGGCTCGCCGAGGGCCGCGACTTCGGCCTGCTCGCCGCCAACGGCCCGCCCGGCCAGGGCCCCGTCCTGGTCCCCACCCACTTCCTGCTGGACGCCGAGCGCGGCGAGGTCCTGCTCCACCTCGCCGCGCCCAACCCGCTGCTCGCCGCCGTCCGGGCCGACCCCCAGGTGACCCTCTCGGTGACCGACGACTACGTCTTCGCCCCGGGCCACTGGCGCGGCGAGCCCGGCACGCCGACCAGTTACTACGCCTCCGTCCAGTTCTCCTGCACCGCCGAGCTGGTCGAGGACGCGGCCGGCAAGGCGGAGATCCTCAACCGCCAGCTGGCCCACTTCCAGCCCGAGACCCCGCAGATCCGGGTCACCCCCGGCGACAGCCCGTTCGGCCGGCTCCTCCCGGGCCTGCGCGGGCTGCGGCTGACGGTCCGCGAGGTGCGCGCCAAGTTCAAGTACGACGACAAGAAGCCCGCGGCCGAGCAGCACGCCATCGCCGACCGCCTGGCCGAACGCGGCCGCGGCCTGGACACCGCGGCCCGGGTCCAACTGCTCCGGCGTAACGCCCGGCGGAGCGGGTAGCAGCGCTGACACCACGTCACCCGATCGGCTCGATCTCGGGCGGGATCCACCGACTACTGGTCGGATGTGAGACGAATCCCGCCCATCCGGATGCCGGCGGGCCCGTCCACTCGGGGAGCGCGCATGTCCACACTCGACAGTCATCAGGCGTCCGGCGAGGCGCACCTCGGGCACGTCGTGTTCATCTCCGCCGCCGCCGCGATGGGCGGCTTCCTGTTCGGCTACGACAGTGCGGTGATCAACGGCGCGGTGACGGGCATCCAGCGGCACTTCGGGGTGGGCAACAGCGAGACCGCCTTCGTGGTGGCCATCGCGCTGCTCGGCTCGGCGGCCGGCGCGGTCATCGCGGGCCGGCTCGCCGATCACCTCGGCCGGGTCCGCACCATGCTGCTCGCCGCGACCCTCTTCGCGATCAGCGGTGCCGGCTCGATGTTCCCGCCGAGCATCCAGGTGCTCGCGGCCTGGCGGGTGGTCGGCGGCATCGCGATCGGCATCGCCTCCGTCATCGCGCCCACCTATATCGCCGAGGTCGCCCCGACCGCCTACCGCGGCCGGCTCGCGTCCTTCCAGCAGATGGCGATCGTGCTCGGCATCACCGTCTCCCAGCTCGCCAACTGGGCGCTCAACCAGGCCGCCGGCGGCGAGTCCACCGGCCACCTCGGCGGTATCCAGGCCTGGCAGTGGATGCTCGGTGTGGAGACCGTCCCGGCGCTGGTGTACGGCCTGATGGCGCTGGCCATCCCGGAGTCTCCGCGCTATCTGATCGCCGACCACCGCGAGGAGCAGGCGCGCAAGGTGCTGCTGGAGGTGGAGGGCGCGGGGGTGGACCTGGACGCCCGGGTCGCCGAGATCCGCGCGGTGCTGGAGTCCACCCACAAGCCCCGGCCGAAGGACCTGCTGGGCGGCCGGTTCGGGCTGCTGCCGATCGTCTGGGTCGGCATCGGCGCCTCGGTGTTCCAGCAGTTCGTCGGCATCAACGTGATCTTCTACTACTCGTCCTTCCTCTGGCAGTCCGTCGGCATCAACGAGGCCAACTCACTGCTGATCAGCCTCTCCACCTCGATCATCAACGTCATCGGAACGGTGGTCGCGATGGCGCTGGTGGACCGGATCGGCCGCAAGCCGCTGGCGCTGGCCGGTTCGACGGGCATGGCGATCGCGCTGTCCACCGCCGCCTGGGCGTTCTCCTACCGGCACGGCACCGGCGACACCGCCACGCTGGACAACACCCACGCCACGGTCGCGCTGGTCGCCGCGCACGTCTTCGTGTTCTGCTTCGCGTTCTCCTGGGGCGTGGTGGTCTGGGTCCTGCTCGGCGAGATGTTCCCCAACCGGATCCGGGCGCTCGCCCTGTCGGTCGCCGCCTCGGCCCAGTGGATCGCCAACTGGGCGATCACCGTCACCTTCCCCGATCTCGCCGACTGGAACCTGTCGGCGACGTACGTCGTCTACGCCGCCTTCGCGCTGCTCTCGATCCCCTTCGTGGCCTTCTGCATCAAGGAGACCAAGGGCCGCGCCCTGGAGGAGATGGGCTGACGTACAGACCCCCGCAGTCGTCGCCGCGCCGCGCGGCCCGTCCCACCGAGAGGAAGCCATGCCTGATCAGGGCGGCTCCCGGCAGAACGTCACCTTCCCGAGCAACGGGCGTCGGGCCCACGGCTATCTGGCCCGTCCGCCGCAGGGCGTCGGCCCCGGCCTGGTGGTGGTGCAGGAGTGGTGGGGGCTCACCTCGCACATCGCGACCATGGCGGACCGCTTCGCCGCCGAGGGCTTCACCGTCCTCGCGCCCGACCTGTTCGGCGGTGCCACCACCCACGACAGCGCGGAGGCCGCCCGGCTGAGGCGCGAGCTGCCGGTCGAGCGGGCCGTGGCGGACCTCGGCGGCGCGGTCGACTTCCTGCTCGGGCTCGACGGCGTGGTCGGGGACGCCGTCGGGGTGGTCGGCTTCTGCATGGGCGGCGGCTTCGCCCTGCTGCTCGGCGCCGCGGCGGGCGACCGGGTGGCCGCCGTGGTCCCGTTCTACGGGCTCCCGCCGGACCAGGACTTCGACTACCGGGGCCTGACCGCGCACGTCCTCGGCCACTTCGGCGAGCGGGACCGCTCGATCCCGATGGCGGCCGTGGACGAGGCGGCGATCCGCATCGGCGAGGCGACCGACGTCCGCCCCGAGATTCATTTCTACCCGGCCGGGCACGCCTTCATGAACGACGAGAACCCGCTCGGCGGCTACGACCCGCTCCAGGCCCGGACGGCCTGGCGGCGCACCCTCAGCTTCCTCCACGGCCACCTCGGATAGGGCCTGCCCCGCGCCCCGCCCCGTACCCGCCCCACCACCGCCGGTAAGGCTCGAAAACCCGCTGGACAGCTGACAGTTCGCCCGGCATAGTCTCCAGGTGCCCAGCCAACCCGCACGCCGCCCCCGCTTCCCCTGGGCCGGCCGCAACTACCGCATCCAGACCGCCGCCACCGTGATCAGCGGCCTCGGCAACGCCGGCGCCCCGATCGCCACCGCCTTCGCCGTCATGGACAGCGGTGGCTCCACCGCCGAGGTCGGGTATGTCACCGCGGCCCGTCTGGTGCCGGTCGTCCTGCTGCTGATGGTCGGCGGCGCCCTCGCCGACCGGCTGCCGCGCCACCACGTCATGGTCGCGGCCAATCTGTTCAACGCCCTCTCCCAGGCCGTTCTGGCCGCCCTCGTCCTCTCCGGCCACGTCCAGCTCTGGCAGTTGATGCTGCTCTCCGCCGCCGGCGGCGCGGGCCACGCCTTCTACGCCCCGGCCTCCGAGGGCATGATCATGCAGAGCGTGTCGACGGAGCACGCCGGGCGGGCGTTCTCGGTCTTCCGGATGGCCCTCAACTCGGCCCAGATCGGCGGTATGGCGCTCGGCGGCGCCCTGACCGCCGCCGTCGGCCCCGGCTGGGTGCTCGCGCTGGACGCCGGATGCTTCCTGGTCGCCGCCTGCCTGCGCTTCCTCCTGGAGGCGGAGGCCGCGCCCACCGCCGGCGCCGGGCCCGGCATGCTGCGCGATCTGCGCGAGGGCTGGCAGGAGTTCGCCTCCCGGCGCTGGCTCTGGGTGATCGTCCTCCAGTTCGCCGTCCTGATGGCGTGCATCACCGCGGTGGACGCGGTCTACGGGCCGATCGTCGCCAAGGAGCAGCTCGGCGGCGCCGGCGACTGGGGTCTGGCGCTGGCCGCGCACGGGATCGGCCTGGTCGTGACCGGCCTGGTGATGGTCCGCTGGCAACCGCGCCGGATCCTGCTCGTCGGCAACTACGGCGTCTTCCTCTTCGGCCTGCCCGCCCTGGCCCTGGCCGTGGCCGCGCCGCTGCCGGTCCTGGTTGCCGTGATGTTCCTGTCCGGCGCCGGGGTCACCGTGTTCGGCGTCAACTGGATGATCGCCCTGCAGCAGGAGATCCCGGCCGAGATGTTCTCCCGGGTCTCCGCCTACGACCAGCTCGGCTCGCTCTCCTTGGCACCGGTCGGAACGGCCCTGGCCGGCCCGGCCGCCGACGCGCTCGGCCTCTCCGGCGCCCTCTGGGCCTGTGCGGTGCTCTGTCTGCTGCTCAGCGCCGTCGTCCTGCTGGAGCCGCAGGTCCGCCAACTCTCCCGGCGCGCCGCCCGGCCCGCCGAAGCCGCCGTGCCGACCGGTACGGAGGCCACCGCCGTCCGCTGAGCGCCCCACCTGACCCGTACGCCCCGCCGGTGGCAACCACCGGCGGGGCGTCCCGCGTCCGACCAGGAAACGACGGAGTCGAACCTGGGGCGCCCGATGCCGAAACCACTGCTCTTCCTGGACGTCGACGGTGTGCTCAACCCGGTCTGTCCCGGCCCGGAGAACGATTTCGACACGCACACCCTGCTCGGCTACAGCGTGCTGCTCTCGGCCCGGCACGGCGAGTGGCTGCGCGAACTGGCCGGCACCTACGAACTCGTCTGGGCGACCACGTGGGAGGAGAAAGCCAACATCCACATCGCCCCCGCGATCGGCCTGCCCCGCCTCCCGGTGGTCCGCTTCGCCGGCTACGTCCCGCAGCCCGGCGACCCGCGGGTGCCGCTGATGGACCTGTTCTCCGCCCACAAGTGGGCACCCCTGCTGCGGTACGCCGCGGGCCGTCCGTTCGCCTGGGTCGACGACGTCATCCCCGGCTGCCTGGTCCGCCGGGCGCTCTGGCGGCGCGACCGCGTCCTGCTGCCGATCGACCCCGGCCAGGGCCTCGAACGCCGGCACGTGGACCGGCTGCTCGCCCGCCCGCCGCGCACCCCGGCCGTCCCGTTCCCGGTCAGCCGGTCGGCAGCCAACTGACGTGCCCGGCCAGCAGCGCGTACCCGACGAAGGCCACCGTGTCGATCAGCGCGTGCGCCACCACCAGCGGCATCACCCGCCCCCACCGCCGGTACAGCAGGCAGAACACCGCGCCCATCACCATGTTGCCGATCAGCCCGCCGACCCCCTGGTACAGGTGGTACGAGCCCCGCAGCACCGAACTCGCCACCAGCGCGGCCGGCCAGGACCAGCCCAGCTGCCCGAGCCGGCGCAGCAGGTAGCCGAGGACGACCACCTCCTCCAGGATCGCGTTCTGCCAGGCGGAGGCGAGCAGCACCGGGATCCGCCACCAGACGTCGGGCAGCCCGGAGGGTGCCACCGTCAGGTTGTAGCCGGCCGCCTGGGAGGCCAGGTAGAGCGCGAGCCCCGAGCCGCCGATCGCGGCGGCGACGGCGGCGCCCCGGCCGAGGTCCTTCAGCTTCTGCCCGAGGTCGAAGCCGAGCACCCGCAGCGCGGCGCCCTCGCGCACCAGCAGATAGCCGACCAGTACGACCGGCATCAGGCCGCGTCCGATGTAGTACAGCTGCCAGGTGAGGTCCAGCCAGGGCCGGCCGGGGGCGCGCGAGCCGTTCAGGGTGGCGACCTGCTGGCCGAGCTTGAGCGGCTCGGTGAGCGAGCCCGTGAAGCTGATCAGCGCGGCGATGCCGCTGGCCCCGAGCGAGAGCCCGAGGACGGTCAGCAGCTCCACGCCGAGCAGCCGGCGCGTGGGCGTCGCGGTCTCCGGTGCGGTCGGGACGGTGGTCACGGGGGGCTCCAGCGGGCGGGCGTCGCTCCGGCCGTCGGCCGACCGCCGGAGCGGTCATCCTGCCACAGGGCTGCTCCTAGCCCACCGGCCAGGTGTGCACCGGCTCGCCGCCGCGCATGTGCTCGATGTACCGCCGGGTCATCGCGGCGAGCGCGGCCGACCGGTCCATCCCGAACTGCTCGCGCAGCCGGTGGAAGGTCGCGCTCTGCCAGGAGGCTCCGTTGACGCGGCGCAGGCAGCGCTGCTCGATGATGCCGAGGTAGCGGTCCCGGTCGGCGGGCTCCACGCCCCACTCGTCCAGTCCCTGGTACGCCATCGGCAGCAGTTCGTTGAGCACCAGGTCCACGGCGGAGACGGTGGCCAGCCCGCCGGCCCGCCCGGCCCGGCCGCGCTGCGGCCACTGGAAGACGGCGTCGATGCCGTACCGGGCGGCCTGCTGGAAGTTCTCGTCCGCCCGGTCGAACGGCAGCCTGGTCCAGATCGGCTTCGGCTGTTCGGCCAGCACCCGGACCAGCCCGTAGTAGAAGGCCGCGTTGGCCAGGGTGTCGGCCACCGTCGGGCCGGCCGGCAGCGCCCGGTTCTCCACCCGCAGGTGCGGCACGCCGTCGCTGACGTCGTACACCGGGCGGTTCCAGCGGTAGATGGTGCCGTTGTGCAGGCGCATCTCGGCCAGCCTCGGGATCCCGCCGGAGGAGAGCACCTTGGCCGGGTCCTCGTCGTCGCAGATCGGCAGCAGCGCCGGGAAGTAGCGGAGGTTCTCCTCGAACAGGTCGTAGGCGGAGTCCACCCAGCGCTCGCCGAACCAGGTGATCGGGCGCACGCCCTGTGCCTTGAGCTCCGCCGTACGGGTGTCGCAGGCCTGCTGGAAGAGCACCGGCCTGGTCTCCCGCCACAGCTCCCGTCCGAACAGGAACGGCGAGTTGGCGCCGAGCGCGAGCTGCGGGCCGCAGAACGCCTGGGCGGCGTTCCAGACCGAGGAGAACCGCTCGGGGGTGACCTGCAGATGCAGCTGCAGGGAGGTCGCGGCGGCCTCGGCCACCATGGTGATCGACTCCAGCTGGAGACGCTCGACGCCCTCGATGTCCAGGGTGATGTCCTCGCCCCGGGCCGCCACGATCTGGTCGCTGAGCAGGCTGTAGCGCTGGTTGTGGGACATCGCGTCCAGCCCGGTGTGGTCGTGCTCCAGGGTCGGGAGGATGCCCACCATCACGATCCGGGCCCCGGCCTCGGCGGCCCGCCGGTCGGCGTAGCGCAGCCCGGTGTCGATCTCCTCCCGCAGTTCCTCGAAGACGTGCCCGCAGAGCCGGTGCGGGGTGATGTTGACCTCGATGTTGAACTGGCCCAGCTCGGTCTGGAAGTCACTGGAGCCGATGGAGCTCAGCACCTGCGCGTTGCGCATCACCGGAAGACCCTGCTCGTCGGCCAGGTTGAGCTCGATCTCCAGGCCCACCACCGCTCGCGGGCGGTCGAAGCGCTCCTCGCGCAGCATCCGCCCCAGCGCGTCGAGACAGGACTGCAGCTTGCGGCGGTACTGCTGTCGGTCCGACAGGTCCGCCCGCGTCGCCACGACCTTCTCGCCCATGGTCCCCTCCTCCTGAGCCCACCCGGCCGACCGACCGTGCAAGCATCATGCCCGCCTGGAAGATCGATACCCGAGAGCTTCGAATGGCTTGCAATGCAAGGAAACTGATGGACTTTCAGCGCATCTGCCGACTTGCCCGGCGACACCGCCTGTGATAAACAGGTCACCCTGCGCACCTGTTCGAGTAGAATTCGCACTGCACTGCGCTCCGGCCGGTCTGCTACTGCTCCGAAGCCCTCGTCGACTGCAGCAGCCGCGCCGGCACCGCGATCATGCACAACCGGACACGGCCAGGTCCCGTCACCGATGACACACCGCGCCACGCCGGTATGCCGCACTCGCACGCCGATCTCGCACGGAGAGGCGACCTCGCCATGACTCTGCAGACCCCCCAGCCCCCGCCCAGTGCCCTGCGCGCGGTCCTCGCCGCGCTCGACTCGGAGACCGCGCTGCGCCAACCCGCCGCCGCAGCGCTGCTCCACCCGGCCGGCCCACTGCTCCCCGCACACCCGCTCGCGGTCTACGTCCTGGACGGGCCACGCCCCGAACTCCGCGCCGCCCGGCGAACGGGCTGGCGCTTCCTGATCAAGGACGGACCCGAGGTCGCCGCCGCGGCGGAGGTCGTACAGGGCGTGGAGGGCCACGCCTTCTCCCACTTCACCGCCGGGCCGTACCTGGACTCCACCGTCCGGGCCCTGCGCCAGGCCTGGCAGCTCGCCCAGTCCTCCCGGGCCCGGCAGCAGCCCAGACTGCTGACCTTCCCCGGCCAGTACGCGACGGCGCTGTGGCTGCACAGCCCGGACGCCGGCCCGGCCTCGGACCTGCTGATCCCGCTGGCACCGGCCCCGCTCGGGGTCACCGCGCACCGCGCCTATCCGGCCGGCGACCTGCTGGCGGCCCTGGCACGGACACCGCTCGCCGGGTCGCTGCTGCTCGGCTCGCCCTGAGGCCCCCCACGGCACCCCACCGCCCTGCCCGCCCACCCGGGCGGGCCATCGGGCATGGCCTTCCCGGGCCAGCCGGACGATGGCCCGTCCGGGGGTGATTCACCCGCTACGCCACCTGAACGGGTGATCTCTGCCCGGGGGTTGTGGCGCGTGTCACGAAATCGCTGCGCGATCGTCCCCGGATGCCGACACTGGGAACCAGCGTGGAAGAACCCCCTGTCCTACCCACTTGAGCGCCGGCCCACACCTGGCCCGGCGCCGGACAGGATCCGGCTACCGCGGCGGCTCCCGATGGTCATCCGTCGGCCGCACCACGGGGTGGATCGCAGAGCGAAGCGAGGGTACGCGAATGTGCCAGCACCGTCCTGAGTGCCCGTCGGCCGAATCCGAGGACCGCGAGGCGGCCGTACCGGTGGCCTGCCACCCGGAGCAGGGCTGGAGCCTGCTCTGCAACGGCGTCCTGCTCTTCGAGGACACCGGCGAACTGCTGCCCGACGGCCGGGTGATCGCCCCGCGCCGCGCCGTCGCCCACGCCGCGTAGACGGCCGGGGCGACACAGGACGGGGCAGGGCCCCGGCGGAACGTTCCGCCGGGGCCCTGCCTGTGCCGTCCGGGCTACGTCAGGAGCCGTACTCGTCCAGCGGCGGGCAGGAGCAGACCAGGTTGCGGTCGCCGTACGCGCCGTCGATCCGGCTGACCGGCGGCCAGTACTTGTCCGCCGGGTTGACGCCGGCCGGGAAGACCGCCTCCTGCCGCGAGTAGCCGTGCGCCCAGTCGCCGGCCAGGGCGGCTGCGGTGTGCGGGGCGTTGCGCAGCGGGTTGTCCTCGGCCGCCCACGCGCCCGAGCCGACCTTCTCGATCTCGGCCCGGATCTCGATCATCGCGTCGCAGAACCGGTCGATCTCGTGCAGGTCCTCGGACTCGGTCGGCTCGATCATCAGGGTGCCGGCCACCGGGAACGACATCGTCGGCGCGTGGAACCCGTAGTCGATCAGGCGCTTGGCGATGTCGTCCACCGAGACGCCGGTCTCCTTGGTGAGCGGGCGCAGGTCGATGATGCACTCGTGCGCGACCAGGCCGCCGGGGCCGGTGTAGAGCACCGGGAAGTGCGGGGCCAGCCGCTTGGCGATGTAGTTGGCGTTCAGCACCGCGACCTGGGTGGCGTGCTTGAGCCCCTCGCCGCCCATCAGCCGGACGTACGCCCAGGAGATCGGCAGGATGGCGGCCGAGCCCCAGGGCGCGGCCGAGATCGGGCCGACGCCGGTGGCCGGGCCGGCCTCCGCCTGGAGCGGGTGGTTGGGCAGGTACGGCGCGAGGTGCCCGCGCACCGCGACCGGGCCGACGCCGGGGCCGCCGCCGCCGTGCGGGATGCAGAAGGTCTTGTGCAGGTTCAGGTGCGAGACGTCCGCGCCGAACTTGCCCGGCTTGGCGAGGCCGACCAGGGCGTTCAGGTTGGCACCGTCCACGTACACCTGGCCGCCGGCCTCGTGCACGGCCGCGCAGATGTCGGTGATCTGGGTCTCGTACACGCCGTGGGTGGACGGGTAGGTGACCATCAGCACGGCGAGGCTGTCGCGGTGCTTCTCGATCTTGACCTTGAGGTCCTCGACGTCCACGTCGCCGTCGACCAGGGTCTTGACCACGACCACGCGCATGCCGGCCATCACGGCGGAGGCCGCGTTGGTGCCGTGCGCGGAGGACGGGATCAGGCAGACGTCACGCTGGGTGTCGCCGTTGGCGTGGTGGTAGGCGCGGACGGCCAGCAGGCCGGCCAGCTCGCCCTGGGAGCCGGCGTTCGGCTGGATGGAGACGGCGTCGTAGCCGGTCACCTCGACCAGCTGCTGCTCCAGCTGACGGATCAGGGTGAGGAAGCCCTGCGCCTGGTCGATCGGCGCGAAGGGGTGCAGCTGGCCGAACTCGGGCCAGGTCACCGGCTCCATCTCGGTGGTCGCGTTGAGCTTCATGGTGCAGGAGCCCAGCGGGATCATGCCGCGGTCCAGCGCGTAGTCCCGGTCCGACAGACGGCGCAGGTACCGCAGCAGCGCGGTCTCCGAGCGGTGGCTGTGGAAGACCGGGTGGGTCAGGTACTCGTCCTCGCGCAGCAGCGCGGCGGGCAGCGCGTCGGCGCCCTCCGCGACCTCGACGCCCTCGACGCCGAACGCGGCCCAGACGCCCGCCAGGTGCTCGCGGGTGGTGGTCTCGTCGGTGGAGACCGAGATCCGGTCCTCGCCGTCCTGGTAGACGTTGATGCCGTGCTCGCGGGCGGCCTCGGCGATCGCGGCGGCGCGGCCGGGGACGACGGCGGTGACGGTGTCGAAGAACTCGCCGTGCAGCAGTTCCACGCCGCCGGCCCGCAGGCCCTCGGCGAGGGCGGCGGCGTAGCGGTGGGTGCGCCGGGCGATGTCCGCCAGGCCGTCCGGGCCGTGGTAGACGGCGTACATCGAGGCCATCACGGCGAGCAGCACCTGGGCGGTGCAGATGTTGCTGGTCGCCTTCTCGCGGCGGATGTGCTGCTCACGGGTCTGCAGCGCCAGGCGGTAGGCGCGGTTGCCGTCGGCGTCGACGGAGACGCCGACCAGGCGGCCGGGCAGCGAACGGGCGTACTCGGCGCGCACCGAGAGGTAGCCGGCGTGCGGGCCGCCAAAGCCCATCGGCACCCCGAAGCGCTGCGAGGTGCCGCAGGCGATGTCGGCGCCGAGCGAGCCCGGGGACTTCAGCAGGGTGAGCGCCAGCAGGTCGGCGGCGACGGCGACGATCGCGCCGAGGCCGTGGGCCTGCTCGATGACGGGGGTGAGGTCGCGGACCACACCGGTGGCACCCGGGTACTGGAGCAACACGCCGAAGACACCGCGCTCGACGATCTCGGCCGGGATGCCCGCGGAGAGGTCGGCGACGACGACCTCGACCCCGGTCGGCACGGCGCGGGTGTTGACCACCGCGAGGGTCTGCGGCAGGGTCTCGGCGTCGACCAGGAAGACACCGCCCTTGACCTTGGTGACGCGGCGGGCCAGCGCCATCGCCTCGGCGGCCGCGGTGCCCTCGTCGAGCAGCGAGGAGCCGGAGGTGGGCAGGCCGGTCAGGTCGGAGACCAGGGTCTGGAAGTTGATCAGCGCCTCCAGGCGGCCCTGCGAGATCTCCGGCTGGTACGGCGTGTAGGCGGTGTACCAGGCCGGGTTCTCCAGGACGTTGCGGAGGATCACCGGCGGGGTGAAGGTCCCGTAGTAGCCCAGGCCGATCATCGGCTGGAGCACCCGGTTGCGGCCGGCCAGCTCGCGCAGCTCCGCGAGCACCTGGGCCTCGCTGCGACCCGCGGGCAGGTCCAGACCGGTGATGGAGCGGATCGCCTCGGGCACGGCGGTGGCGGCGAGCTCGTCCAGCGAGCCGTAGCCGACCTGGGCCAGCATCTTCTCCTGCGCGGCGGCGTCGGGGCCGATGTGGCGGGTCTCGAAGGGGCTGGCCTGCTCAAGCTCGGTGAGGGTCGCGGCGCTGGTGGAGCGTCCGGCGTTCGGCTGGGCGTTCATGGTGGTCGAGGCCTCCTGGTCACGGACCGGCGGGGGTCCGCACGCCGGACGGCTCCGATCGCTGCGGACAGCGGCTCGGCCCGGGCGGACGAACCCGACAGGCCTCCCCCTCTGTCATCGGGACCTGAGAGCTTCACCCGCACGGCGCGCTGTGGGCGCACCGTCGGCTTGCACCGTCGGTGAGGGTGGTGGCCGCCGGCTCCCTCGCCGGCGGTCCTGCCCTGCTTTCCAGAGTGACCTATCCCACACGGTACGGATGCCTGAGAGATTCCGGGGAGGAGTTGCTCCTTCGGCGCCTCGACCAGCGGTTTTCGCGGTCGGGGACTCTCCCGAGCGGGCTCGGCGGTCGCGCCCAGGGTACCAGCGGGAAGCCCTCCGATCACGGGTACGTCAGGTCACTCGGCCACTTCACCCGTGACCCGTACAGCGGAGCACCCGGCCCGGACGGCTGCACCCGGCTCGCGTATGTCTGGTTCATGGCTTTTGGTGTGAAGTGGCGGAGGGAACGGGTGCTCAAACCGCCGGCCTACGGCGTTCCGCAGGAACAGCTGCACGGGAGGAAAGAGTGCAAACCGATATCGATCCCCGGGACCTCATCGGCCACAAGGCGGTGGACCGCAACGGAGACAAGATCGGCACGGTCGACGAGGTGTACCTCGACGACGCCACCGGCCAGCCGGAGTGGGCCGCCGTCCGGACCGGCATCTTCGGCCGGGACGCCTTCGTCCCGCTGACCACCAGCGAGTTCTCCGGCGACGAGCTGCGGGTGCCGTACGACAAGTCCCTGGTGAAGGAGTCGCCGGACTTCGGCGTGGGCCAGCACCTCTCACCGGCCCAGGAACTCCAGCTCTACCGCTACTACGGACTCGACACCCCGGCGGACGACCGCTCCGGGCCCGACGCCGACCAGCCGGCCGACCTGGACTTCGGCGCCGTCCCCCCGGCGGAGAAGCCCGCCGACGCGGCGGGGGCGGGCGCGGCCGCAGGCGTCGCGTCCACCGCCGCGGCTCCGGCCAAGCACCTCTCCTTCCACTCCGCAGACGCCGCGCCCCCCGCCGGGCCGCTCGTCTTCCACTCCGCCGACACCGCGCCCGCCAAGCACGCCACCACCCCGGCGGTCGACCTCGGCAAGCCGTCCGGACCCGCCCGGGAGACCGCCTCGGGAGCCGGCACCGCCGCCGCGCCCCGGCCGCAGACCACGGAGCCCGACACCCCGGCCGTCAACGGCGCCCCGGCCGTCGACGGCGCCCCAGTCGTCGACGGCGCCCCGGTCGACGCCGCACGGCCGGCCCCGCCCGCGCCCGGCAGCCCGGTGGAGCTCACCTGCCGCGAGGAACGGCTGGAGGTCACCACCGAGTGGCACGTCGTGGGCACCGCGAAGCTGCGCAAGTACGTCATCACCGAGGCGGTGGAGCACCGCGTCCCCGTGGTCCGCGAGCGGGTCCGGGTGGAGCGGACGCCCGTCAGCGAGGCCGAGCGCGCGCTCATCACCAACAAGGAGATCGCCGAGTCCGTCGAGGAGGTCACGCTGCGCGAGGAGCGCCCGGTGGTCCGCAAGTACCTGGCGCCCGTCGAGCGGGTCCGCCTGGTGGTCGAGCGGTACACCACCGAGGAGGTGATCCGCGACGAGCTGCGGCGCGAGCACATCGAGGTGCACGACGCCACCGCGCCCGCCCCGCCCCCCGCGACGGCGTCCGTCCACACGCCCGCACCCCCGGCGGCCCACACTCCGCACCCGGCCACAGCCGCCCGTGCGGTGGACGAACCGGCCCGCGAGGCTCCGGTCCGGCCGCTCATCTGAACCGGACATCAGCAGGACCCCGGGCCGCCGCGGCCCGGGGTCCTCGACTTTGCCAAAGCTTCACCAATCGATATTTGACACACTGAAGTATCCCCCTGCATGGTTACTTCAGTTCATTCACCATGTACAGGAGGAAGCAACCGTGAGTGAGGCACCACAGCCCACCACCACGAAGCCAAGCAGCGCCCGGGTCCTGCCGGCCCTCATCCTGGCGATGCTGTCGTTCAGCGTGGTGCAGACCGCGGTCGTTCCGATCCTGCCCTCGCTGGCCAAGGAGCTCGGCGTCTCGGGCTCCAGCATCACCTGGCTGATGACCGCCAACCTGCTCTCCGCCGCCGTGCTGACCCCCCTGCTGGGGCGCTTCGGCGACCTGCGCGGCCGCAAGCCGATGCTGCTGATCTCGCTGGCCGGCCTGGTGGCGGGGTCCGCACTCGCGGTCACCACCCACTCCTTCACCTGGCTGGTCGTCGCCCGCGTCCTCCAGGGCGCCGGCGGTGGCGTGCTGCCGCTGGCCATCAGCATCGTCCGTGACGAACTGCCCAAGCAGAAGGTCACCGGCGGCGTCGCGGCGATCAGCGCGTCGATGGGCGTCGGCAGCGGCCTCGGCCTGGTCGCCACCGGCCTGCTGCTGGAGCACTGGAGCTACAAGTCGATCTTCTGGATGGGCCTGGTCTTCGGTCTGCTCGCGGTCGCCCTGGTCGCCTTCCGGGTGCCCGCCGACCCGGTCACCGACAAGGACGGCGGCGCCGACCCGCTCGGTGCGATCACCCTGGCCGGCTGGCTCTCCGCCCTGCTGGTCGCGGTCAGCCAGGGCAACCACTGGGGCTGGACCTCCACCAAGACGCTCGGCCTGTTCGCCGTCGCCGCCGTGGTCGCCCTGATCTGGGGCGTCATCGAGGTCAAGGTCAAGCACCCGCTGGTCGACATGACGATGATGTCCCGCCCGGCCGTCGCCTTCACCAACCTGGCCGGCCTGCTGATCGGCTTCGGCATGTACGGCTCGTTCATGGTGATCAGCAACTTCGCCCAGACCCCTGAGAAGCTCGCCCACTACGGCTTCACCGCCACCGTGCTGCACGCCGGCATCATGCTGCTGCCCTCCGCGCTCGGCTCGATGGTCGCCGCCCCGCTCGGCGCCCTGCTGATCGCCCGCCGCGGCCCCCGCCTCCCGCTGGTCCTCGGTGGCGTCCTCGGCGCCGTCGCGATGGCCTACCTGGCCCTGCGGCACAGCCACGAGGCCGACATCTACACCGCCTCGGCGATCTTCGGTCTGGGCATCGGCCTCGCCTTCTCGGCGATGCCCGCCTACATCAACGGCGCCGTCCCGGTCGAGCAGAGCGGCATCGCCAACGGCATGAACGCCGTGCTGCGCACCGTCGGTGGCGCGATCGGCACCGCCGTGATGGCCGCCATCCTGACCGGCGACACCATGAAGCTGCCGATCCCGGTCTCGCTCCCCACCCTGGACGCCTACAAGCACGCGTTCTGGACCGCCGCCGCGGTCTGCGTGGTCGCCGGCGCCGTCCCCTTCCTGATCCGCAGCGTCAAGCCCGCCACCATCGTGGCCCAGGGCTCCGCGGCGAACCACGACTCCAGCCCCGAGCTGGTGAAGACCGACGCCTGACGAGGCGTCCACCCCCGCGCTCAGGGACAGGGCGCGGGGGACCGGACCCCGAACGGTCGACGAGGGCATCGCGACCGTCCGAGGCCCGGCACGGCACGCGGCCCCACCCGGATCCCCCGCCGGGTGGGGCCGCTTCGTATGTTCAGCCGTCCCCTGCCGAGCCTTCGGCCCGACCCGCCTCCCCGTCGTCGGGAGCCCCCTCGTCCCCGCGCAGCGGCAGCGGCCGGGCCGGCTCCAACGCCGGATCGTCCACCGCGAAGGTCCGCACCCGGCCCCGCCCGCTCCACGGCGTCTCGAACCGGACGGTCACCCGGCCGACGCCACTGCCCTGGACCCAGCCCGGCCCGAACCCGGCATGGCGGACGTCCTGCCCGGGCATCCAGTGCCGCACCCCGGCCGCCACCGGCTCGGGCTCCGCACCGGTCGTCTCGTCCTCGTCCGCCTCCCGCTCCGCAGACTCCTCCCGGACGGCCTGCGCGAACAGGTCCTCCTGGGTGTAGTCGGCCAGCTGCGAGACCCCGACACCGAGCAGCCGCACCCCGCCGGTGATGTCCACCTGGCCGGCCAGTCGGCGGGCCGTCTCGGTGATCACCGTCTCGTCGTCCGTCGGGCCGCGCAGCGTCTCCGAGCGGGTCAGCGTGGAGAAGTCGAACCGGCGGACCTTCAGCACCACCGTCCGGCCCGAACGCCCGGCCGCCCGCAACCGGCGCACGCACCGCGCCGCCAGCACCTCCACCTCGCGCAGCACCCGCTCCCGGTCGGCCAGGTCCACCTCGAAGGTGTCCTCCACCGAGACGGACTTGGCGTCCTGGTCGGCCACCACCGGCCGGTCGTCCAGCCCTGTCGACATCTGGAACACACCGGCGCCGTGGGCCCTGCCGAGCAACTGCACCAGCTCGGCCTCCCCCGCCTCCGCGAGATCGGCCACGGTGTTCAGACCGGCCCGGCGCAGCACCTGCTCGGTGGCCGGCCCGACACCGGGCAGGGCCCGCACCGGCATCGGCCCGAGCACCGCGCGCTCCTGGCCGGGCTCGATCAGCACCAGCCCGTCCGGCTTGGCCTGCTCGGAGGCGATCTTCGCCATCAGTTTGGACCCGGCCGCCCCGACCGAGGCGGTCAGCCCGGTGCGCCGGTGGATGTCCGCGCGCAGGTCCTCCGCCAGCGCGAGCACCAGCCGCTCCCCCGTCGCGTGGTCCGCCGCCGCCAGCGCCGGTCCGTACGGGCCGGCCTCCAGGTCGACGAACGCCTCGTCCAGGCTGAGCGGCTGCACCAGCGGCGACAGCTCGCGCAGCAGGCCCATCACTATCTCGCTCACCTGCCGGTAGGCCTCGAACCGCCCGGACAGGAACGCCGCGTTGGGGCAGAGCCGGCGCGCCTGGGCCATCGGCATCGCCGAATGCACCCCGAACTTCCGCGCCTCGTACGAAGCGGTGGAGACGACGCCACGCCCGCCCAGCCCACCGACGATCACCGGCTTTCCACGCAGGCTCGGCTTGGCCGCCTGCTCCACCGCCGCGAAGAAGGCGTCCATGTCGAGGTGGATGATGCTCGGCAGTGACCGCACTCGCCGATCATGCCGCACGGGTCCGACAGTCCGTACGAACCCGGCCGCCGCCCGTCACCCGTCGGCCGTCACCAGCCGCCGGGGAGCCTGCCAACCTGGACCGATGCCACGCTGGATCGACGCCGCCCGGGGTCAGCGCTGCCCCGCGACCGACCCCGCGTCGGCCAGTGCCTGCGGAATGCCCTGTTCCGCAGGGCCGAGGAACACCGGATCCGGCCGCAGCCAGGCGTTCAGCGCCGCTTTTCCCGCTCCCGGGATCTCCCGCAGCCCGCCGTACAGCCAGGTGGCGTCGTGCAGCTCCGGTACCCCGACCGCGTAGGAGTCGATGCCCGCCGCCTCGCAGAGCGCCAGCGCCCGCCGGACGTGGAAGTCCTGGCTGACCAGCACCGCCCGGTCAACCCCGAAGATCCGGTGCGCCCGGGTGCAGGAGTCCCAGGTCTCGAAGCCCGCGTAGTCGCCCACCACCCGCACCTGGGGCACCCCGTGCTCGACCAGGTACTGCCGCATCGCGTCGGTCTCGTCGTAGCTGTCCCGCCCGTTGTCACCGGTGACCAGGATCGCCTGGACCTTCTGCAGCCGGTACAGGTCGACCGCCGCGTCCAGTCGGTGGGCCAGATACGGCGACGGCTTGCCGTCGAAGAGCCCCGCGCCGAAGACCACCGCCACCGGTGCCGTGGGCGCGCTCTCCACCGTGCCCACCCGGTCCCCCGCCGACATCCACAGCCAGGCGCTCGGCGCCAGGGCCAACGAACAGCAGATGGTGGCGAGTTGGAAGATCCTGCGCTGGGTGCGCCGCCGCCGCAGCCGGACGCCGAGCCGCAACGCCCGCCGCCTCAGCAGACCAGGTATGCCGGAGCCGGACCGCACATGCCCTCCCTTGATCGGTTCACCAGGCACGACGAGGCCGCGGGCCCGGACGGTTCCCCGTCCGGGCCCGCGGCCTCGTCAGCTCCCGCGTCAGCCCGCGCGGTTGCGGCGCTGCGCCAGCTCGTCCGCCGGGTCCTGTCCGATCACGGTCTCACCGGTGTCCGTACGCTCGGCGTGCAGCCGCCCGAGGGACCGCTCCAGCTCCTGCCAGACCGCACCGACCGCGATGCCGAAGACACCCTGACCGCCCTTGAGCAGATCGACCACCTGCTGCGGCGTGGTGCACTCGTACACCGTCGCGCCGTCGCACATCAGCGTCAGCCCGGCCAGCCCGGTGACCTCCGGGGACTGCAGATGGGCGACCGCCACCCGGATGTTCTGCAGCGAGACACCCGCGTCCAGCAGCCTCTTCACGATCTTCAGCAGCAGGATGTCGCGGAAGCTGTACAGCCGCTGGCTGCTCGCCGGATACACCGACCGGACGCTCGGCTCCAGCAGCCCCGTCCGGGCCCAGTAGTCCAGCTGGCGGTAGGTGATCCCGGCCGCGGCACAGGCCGTCGGGCCCCGGTAGCCGATCAGCTCGGAGGTCGGCGCGAGGCGCTCGATGGCCGGCTGGCCCGGCTGTACGGCGGGGAACCGGCCCACCCGGGGCAGCTCCGGCCGGTGCAGGTCAGCCACGCTGCGAGTGGTGCGCGACATGTGCACGGCGCACAGGCCTCCCACGGCCGCTTCATCGCCGGTGCTGATCATGCCTACCTCCGTCCACTCGTCCTGCGGGCAACCCAGGCTGCGGGCGAGAGACACCCTGACAACCACTCCTGACGGTAGGCAGTCCCCTATGGCCCGTCAACGATCGCCACGCCGAGCGGGATAAACCGCGTCACTCGGGAGAGTGGTTTTTCGTGCCCCTAGTGTGGGTAAGTAGTCGCCTTTTGGCAAAATGACCGAACGCCCGCCCCGCCAGGTCTCCGCATTACTGCGGACCGCTGCCGCCGAAGTCCTCGGGCGACACCTGATCGAGGAACTCGCGGAACTTCTCGACCTCGTCCTCCTGCTCGTCCGGGATCGCGATGCCCGCCTCCGCGAGCACCTCCTCGCTCCCGTAGATCGGCGTGCCGGTCCGCAGTGCCAGCGCTATCGCGTCGGACGGCCGGGCGCTCACCTCCACCCCGCCGGCGAAGACCAGTTCGGCGTAGAACACGCCCTCCCGCAGATCGGTGATCCGCACCTCGGTGAGCTGCTGGCCGAGCGCCTCCAGGACGTCCTTGAAGAGGTCGTGCGTCAGCGGGCGCACAGGCGTCATGCCCTGCTGGGCGAAGGCGATCGCGGTCGCCTCACCGGGGCCGATCCAGATCGGCAGGTACCGATCGCCCCCGACCTCCCGCAGCAGCACGATCGGCTGGTTGGAAGGCATCTCCACCCGGACACCCACGACGTCGAGCTCATTCACACAGGCAACCCTATGGCCCTCGACCCGGATATGAAAGCGCAGAGTCGACGGCGCTGGTCAGCGCGGTGGGGCAGGCTACGAGCGGATTCGCAGGCCGGCCTGGACCATGGCCGCGTGGAGCCGCACGGAGAGCGTGGCCAGCTCCCTGGCGGTGGCCTCGGCGTGGGCCCTGGTCTGTGGGTTCCGGTGCCGCCGCAGCGGCGCCACGACCTGCTCGACCAGCGCGATCTCGCGGTCCGCGGCGGCCTTCATGGCCCGCAGGTGGCGCGGTTCCAGGCCGTACCGGCCCAGCTCCGCGACCAGCCGGGCCACCTGCAGCGCCTCGCCGTCGTAGCCGCCGTCCGGACCGGGTGCGACCAGCCCGTACGACTCCCACTCGGCCAGTTCGCCCTCGCCCGCCTCGGCGGCGGCCAGCAGCTCGGCCCGGCCGAGCCGGACCCCGGTCGAGGCCTCGGCGGCCGCCACCAGCTCGCGGTCCGCCTCCTCCATCGGCCCGGGCCTGGCGTCGGCAGGGGGCAGCGCGGGCGGGTTCTCGCCGCGCTCGATCGCGTCCAGGTGCTCGCGGATCACCCGCAGCGGCAGATAGTGGTCGCGCTGCATCCGCAGCACGTACGCCAGCCGCTCGACGTCGGCCGGACTGAACTTGCGATACCCCGAGGGTGTGCGCTGCGGCTCGACCAGGCCCTCCGCCTCCAGGAACCTGATCTTGGAAATGGTGACCTCGGGGAAGTCGTCCCGCAGGAAGGCCAGCACCGCTCCGATGCTCAGCAGCTCGTCGCCGGCGCGCCGTCGGCCACCCCCGGCCACCCGGTCCGAGTGGATCGGGCGCCTGGGGGCCGCGACCACCCCGCGCACGGTCTGGTCCGCTTGCGAACCGGACGACGCGGGGTTGGCCGCCCCGAGAGATGAAGGGGTGTTCGCACTCACTCGGGCTCCTGCCAACGTTGGGGTCAGTACCCCCGGTTATGGCCGGCGAAGAACACCAGCCGGTACTTCCCGATCTGCACCTCGTCGCCGTTGTTCAGCGACACCTCGTCGATCCGCTCCCGGTTGACGTAGGTGCCGTTGAGGCTGCCCACGTCGGCGACGCTGAAGCCGGCCGGGGTGCGGCGGAACTCCACGTGCCGCCGCGAGACCGTGACGTCGTCGAGGAAGATGTCACCCTGCGGGTGACGTCCGGCCGTGGTGATGTCCGAGTCCAGCAGGAACCGGCTGCCCGAGTTCGGGCCGCGCTGGACGATCAGCAGGGCCGAGCCCGGCGGAAGCGCGTCGATCGCCGACAGCACCTCCGCCGACAGGGCCGGCGTGGCGCCGGTGCCGGTGGTGGTGTTGGGGTCGTACGACTCCAGGCCGGAGATCGAGATGGTCGACGTGGTCTCCGCCGCCCCCTCGGGCAGCGCGCCACCGCGCAGCGCCATACCGCAGTTGGAACAGAAGCGGGCCGCAGCCGGGTTCTGGTTGCCACACCTGGGGCACGGAATGGGGCCAGCCATGTTCACAGCCTCCTGGCGCGGCACACCCGACGGGTTGTGCCCGGCATACGGGTCCGGGGCAAACCCTCCACCAGAGGTTGAGGGTCCTGACGGGAAACCTATGCGCGGGGCGCCGGAGGGGTCAACCGACGCGCCGTAGCCCGCGGAATTTCCCGCGTACTGGGCGCCGGTACCGTCCCGGAACAACGGCCGCTCGGCGTAGTCCGCCCCCTCTGGGGCGGAGCGCATGCCCGGCACGGCGGGCTCTTCGTCGGCGCGGCGGTGACGCGCGGTGGGCGCCTCGACGGCGGCCGCGTCACGGCCCTTGTTGCGACCGAACAACTTCGAGAAGAAACTCACGGGCGAATCCCCTTGCGTGTGACAGACCCGCCCGCGGGGCAGGGTGAGAACCTCGGACAGGCTGCGGGCCCGGTCATGGATCGGGCCGGCTGGAGTGGTACTCCGACGGGTGGTGTTCCGGCGTGTGCTGGTGTGGACCAGTCTCGCCCACGCGACGGCGGCCTCCCGCACCGGGGGCCGCCCGCGGGTGACGGACCGTTCGACAGGTGCCCCGTCACTTCGGAGCCGGCTTGGCGTACTGCGGTGTCTTCAGATCGACGAGAGCGTCGACGACCACCTTCTGCTGCTGGGAGATGGTCGCCCGCGCCTGATGGCTCTCCAGGGTACGGACCACACCCCCCGGGATGTTCAGCGCGGGTGTGAGGTCCTGCGGGTTCCCCACGACGGTGAACCGATAGGGCTGCGAGACCTTCTTGCCGTCGATCTGCACGCCGCCGCCGGACACGTCGGTGAAGTAGGTGTTGACCACCACACGCACATCGTTGATCTGAATCGCCTCCGCCCCCGCCGCTCGGAGTTCCTGCAGGGTGTCCAGCAGCATATCTGCCTTCACCTGCCCTTGGGGATCATCGACCGTCAGTACGATGCCCGGACCAGTGGCTTTGACGGTCCCGGCGAGCACGCCGAGCTCCGTCACCTTCTTCCTGGTCTGTTCCTGGGCCTCCTTGGCCTGGTTGGAACTGTTCTCCAACTTGGCCAGGGACTGCTCGAGCTCCGCCTTCTCCTGCTGGAGACGCTGCTGGCGGCTGTCCAGTTCGTCGAGGATACGAACAAGATCCTCCTGGCGTGCGCCACGCAGCTGGCTGTGGTGGTCGTTCGTCGAACGCACCTGGATCGCCAGCGCCAGACCGAGCGAGAACAGCAGCACCGCCACGACCAGCTGGCCGCGCGACAGGCGCGGCGGCCAGAGCGCCGCCTTCAGGCGCCGCCGGCCCGCACCGCGGTCGTCGGCGTCCGGTTCCGCCCCGGGTTCGGCCGGCTCCTCCGCCGCTCGTACCCGCTCCGCCTCGGGCGCCGTCCCGGCGGCCGGTTCCGGCCCGGGCACCGCCGCCGCCACCGGCTGCGGCGCAGGCGCGGCGGGCTCGGCCGCCGCCTCGACCTCAGCCTTGGCCTCAGGCTTCGCCGGCCGCCCCTCGGCCTCCTGCTCGGCCTGGCCGCCGTTCCCCTGGTCGGACGACCCAGACCCCGCGACGGGCCCTTCCGGAGTCCGCTCCGGCGCCTTGCCCACCGCCTTCTCAGGCCCCTCGCCGCTGCCCTCGCGCACGCCGTTTCCTGCCCTTTCGTCCATGTTCCCGTCCGCCGGCCCGCGGTCCGGCTCAGGCACGGAAGACATGGCGCCTGATCGCAGCGGCGTTCGAGAAGATGCGGATACCGAGGACGACGACCACGCCGGTGGACAGCTGCGAGCCGACGCCCAGCTGGTCCCCGAGGAAGACGATCAGCGCCGCGACCACCACGTTCGACAGGAACGAGACGATGAACACCTTGTCGTTGAAGATCCCGTCCAGCATGGCCCGGACGCCACCGAAGACGGCGTCCAGCGCCGCCACCACCGCGATCGGAAGATACGGCACGACGGCGTCGGGCACCTCGGGCTGGACGAAGAGCCCGACGACCACCCCGATCACGAGACCCAGTACGGCAATCACGGTCTAGCTGCTCCTGTCCCTGCGGAGGAGGGCGGCCCGCTTGTGGCCGCCGTGGGCGTGTGGGCTGTCGTGGTCCTGGCGGAGGTGGTCGGCGTGCGCCTGCCCGAGGGCTGCCCGCTGGGCGTGGCCTTCGACGAGGCCCCGGCGGAGGGGCTCTCCGAGCCACTGGCGGACGGTGACACACCGGCGGAGGCCGAGGAGCCGGGGGCGGCCGACGGGCTCGCCGTCGGCGCCGGCTCGGGCGTGGCCGGCTGGGCGGTCCGCAGTGTGACGCCGACCGCCGCCGGCAGGGTCAGCTTCTTCTGCGCCGAGATCGTCGACTTGATGCCGTACTTCTCCTGGAGCAGCCGCAGGTACTGGCCCGCCATATTGCCCTCGAAGGCGGTGACCAGCTTCGGACCGTCCCCGAGCGCCTGCACGTTGTACGGCGGGACCAGCGGCCGGTTGTCGACCAGCACCGCCTCGCCGGCCGCCCGGATCGCCGAGAGCGCGGTGAGCCGCTGCCCGTTGATCGACACCGCCTCCGCACCGGACTCCCAGAGGCCGTTCACCACCAGTTGAAGATCTCGGTCCCGGAGGCGGCCGCTGTTGGAGAAGCCCTGCCCGGCGCGCGGATCGACGTTCCCGCCCGCGCCGGTGCCGCTCGCGTCCTCCAGCACCAGTTTCACGCCCGGCCCGGCGACCTCCCCGAGCCCGACGGTGCCCGCCAGGTCGGCCGGATCCGTGTCCCCCGAGGCCAGCGCCTGCTGCTGCGCACTGTCGGCCTTCCGCCGCAGGTCCTGGACCTGCTGCTGGAGGTGGTCCACCGAGCCGTTGCTGTCGTTGATCCGCTGGATCAGCGCGTCGCGTTCCTTGGCCAGCGTCGGCTCGGCCTTGTGCGCGTTGACCGCGCCCACCGTCACCACGGCCCCGACCAGGGCCAGCCCGGCACCCAGCGTGAGCAGGCCCCGGGCCGTGCCCGGTATCCGGCTGTCGCGGTCACCGCCCTGCGCCGCGGCCGCCTCGGCGTAGCCCTCGTCCAGACTGTGGTCCATCACATTGGTCAGCAGGGACATCGAGGCGTCCGGACGGTTGTACCGTCCGTTACGGGCACCCGGTGTCGGCGTCGCTGGCATGCGGACCATCGTCCCATGTCGGCGGAGGATCCCGCGCACACCCCCTGACCTGCACACACGCTATAAGCGACGGATCATGACCAAGAGTGCGAAAACGGACAGCGGGGCGGTACGGGACATCCCGTACCGCCCCGCTGTCCTGACCGCGGTTCTCAGGACCCGGCCGTCACCGCCCGGCCCCGTCGACCACTGCGGCCCACTCGTCCAGCAGCGCCTCGGTCGCCGCGTCGTCCGGGCCCTCCGCCCAGAGGTGGGTGATCGCCTCGGCCGGGTCCGGCAGCACCAGCGTCCAGCGCCCGTCGGCCTCGACCACCCGCACACCGTCGGTGGTGTCGAGCCGTCGGCTACCGGCCGCCTCCACGACCGAGCGCATGACCATGCCCTTCGCCGCCCACGGCGTGGCGATGTCCCGGCGCCGGATGTGCGCCTGCGGGATCCGCGCGTCGATCTGGCTCAGCGTGAGCTGGGTCCGGGCCACCAGGCCGACCAGGCGGACGAACGCCGCCGCACCGTCCAGTACGCCGCTGAACTCCGGCACGACGAAGCCGCCGCGCCCGTCCCCGCCGAACACCGTGCCGTCGGCCGCGGCCGCCTTGGCGAGGTCGTCCGGCGAAGTCGTCGTCCAGCAGACCTGGGTGCCGTGGTACGCGGCCACCTGCTCGGCGATCCTGGTGGTCGTCACCGGGAGCGCCACCTGGCCACTGCGGCGCTCGGCCGCGACCAGGTCGAGCAGCACGAGCAGGGCCCGGTCGTCGTCGATCACCCGGCCCAGCTCGTCCACGAACGCCACCCGCTCGCCCACCGGGTCGAAGCGCACGCCGAAAGCCGCCCGGGACGACGCCACCAGCTCGCCCAGCCTGGCCAGCCCGGCCCTGCGCTCCTCCGCGTCCTCGGTGGGCCTGGACTCGTCCAGCCCGCTGGAGACGGTGAGCGCCTCCACCCCGAGCCGGCCGAGGATGCTCGGCAGAACGAGTGCGGCACTGCCGTGCGCGGTGTCCACGACCACCTTCAGTCCGGCCTCGCGAACGCCCGTGGTGTCCACCGTCCGCAGCAGATTGCCCGCGTAGGAGTCGAAGACGCTGGACGGGAAGGTCAGATCACCGATCTCCCCGGGGAACGCGCGCCGGTACTCCTGGCGTGCGTACACCCGGTCGAGCTTGCGCTGCCCGGCCTGGGAGAGGTCGGCCCCGCGTTCGTCGAAGAAGAGGATGTCGAGCGAGTCCGGCACCCCCGGCGTGGTCCGCAGGAAGATCCCGCCCGCACTCCCGCGCGCGGTGTGCTGCCGGGCCACCGGCATCGGCACGTTCTCGAGGTCACGGACGTCGATCGCGCTCGTCTGCAACGCCGAGATCATCGCCCGTTTGAGTGCACGCGCACCACGCGAGTGGTCACGCGCAATGGTGACGGTGGCCCCCTTCTTCAGGGTCGTCGCGTACGCGCCGGCCAGCCGGACGGCCAGCTCGGGCGTGATCTCGACGTTCAGGATGCCCGAGACACCGCGCACCCCGAACAGGTGCTCCTGGCCGCGGGATTCCCAGATCACCGAGGTGTTGACGACCGCACCGGCCTCGATGGTCTTGAACGGGTACACCCGGACGTTGGCCGCGATGATCGACTCCTCGCCGACCAGGCACTCGTCCCCGATCACCGCGCCGTCCTCGATCCGGGCGGCCCGCATCACATCGGTGTTCTTGCCGACCACACAGCCGCGCAGGTTGCTCTGCGGTCCGATGTAGACGTTGTCGTGGATGACCGCCCGGTGCAGGAAGGCGCCGCGCTTGACGACCACGTTGCTGCCCAGCACCGTGTGCTCGCGGATCTCCACCCCGGCTTCGACCTTGGCGTAGTCACCGATGTAGAGCGGCCCGCGCAGGACCGCCTCCGGGTCCACCTCCGCGCCTTCGGCGACCCAGACACCCGGCGAGATCTCGAACCCGTCGAGCTCGACGTCGACCTTGCCCTCCAGGACGTCCGCCTGGGCCTTGCCGTAGCTCTCGTGGGTACCCACGTCCTCCCAGTAGCCCTCGGCGACATAGCCGTAGACCGGCTTGCCCTCCTTGAGCAACTGCGGGAACACATCACTCGACCAGTCGACGGACTCCCCCGCGGCGACGTAGTCGAAGACCTCGGGCTCCATGACATAGATACCGGTGTTCACCGTGTCGGAGAAGACCTGACCCCAGGTCGGCTTCTCCAGGAACCGCTCGACCCGCCCCTCGTCGTCGGTGATCGTGATACCGAACTCCAGTGGATTCGGCACCCGGGTCAGACAGACCGTGACCAGTGCGTTCTTGCTGCGGTGAAACTCGATCAATTCCGTGAGGTTGAAGTCGGTCAACGCGTCACCGGAGATCACCAGAAAGGAGTCGTCCTTCAGCGCGTCCTCGGCGTTCTTGACACTCCCCGCAGTGCCGAGCGGCGTCTCCTCGTTGGCATATGTCAGATGCATTCCAAGCTCTTCGCCGTCACCGAAGTAGTTCTTGACCAGTGAGGCCAGGAACTGCACGGTGACGACGGTGTCAGAGAGGCCGTGCCGCTTCAGCAGCCGAAGCACATGCTCCATGATCGGCCTGTTGGCCACGGGAAGCAGCGGCTTCGGCATGCTGGAGGTCATCGGGCGGAGCCGGGTGCCTTCGCCCCCTGCCATTACAACGGCTTTCATTACGGGTGCGTCCTCCTTCGGGGTGGTGGACCTGCAGGTCCATCAAACCGTTCCAGAGGTTCTTCTACCCGGAAGATATCGTCCGACGCACCGTGTCGCCGTGGCACTTCTCTCAGATCACGTCTCAGCCTGTGGACGCGGCGCCGGCCCGGATGATCCGCCGCGCCTGAACGGCGTAAAGAATACCGGCCCACCAGTACAACGTGGTCCCCCACCAGATGAAGGCCCAGCTCACGGCCTCGGCCAGCCGCGAGATCCAGCTGTCGCCGACGCCGAGCAGGAGAAGCGGAAACGCGTACATCAGATTGAATGTCGCGGCCTTCCCCAGAAAACTCACCTGAAGCGGCCCATAACCATGCCGGTTCAGAATGGGCAGAAGCGCCAGGATAAACAGTTCACGCGCGAGCAGGATGCCCGTGACCCACCACGGCAGGATCTCACGCCAGGTCAGGCCGACCAGAGTGGAGAGGACATAGAGCCGGTCCGCCAGCGGGTCGAGCAGCTGGCCGACCCGGCTGATCTGCCCCCACCTACGGGCGAGCTTGCCGTCCAGGTAGTCGCTGATGCCACTCAGCATCAGAATCAGCAGCGCCCAGCCGTCGTTGTTCGGCCCGTCGAACACCGGCCAGAGGATCAGCCAGAGAAAGAGCGGAACACCGACCAGCCGGCCCATGCTCAGCAGGTTGGGGATGGTGAGGACGCGATCGGTCTGGACCCGCGTCTCCTGGACCTCCACCCGGGAGCCTCCTGTACCGTGTGACGACTTTTGCACATTGACCTTACAACAGAGAAGCCCCCGCCCGGTTCACCCGGCGGGGGCTTCTCTGGAATGATTGTTCGGCGGCGTCCTACTCTCCCACAGGGTCCCCCCTGCAGTACCATCGGCGCTGTGAGGCTTAGCTTCCGGGTTCGGAATGTAACCGGGCGTTTCCCTCACGCTATGACCACCGAAACACTATGAAACTGTCAACCGACCACGCACCATCGGCGTGGGGTCGTTGTTTCAGAACAACACAGTGGACGCGAGCAACTGAGGACAAGCCCTCGGCCTATTAGTACCGGTCAACTCCACCCCTCACAGGGCTTCCATATCCGGCCTATCAACCCAGTCGTCTACTGGGAGCC
>NZ_JBIVRD010000004.1:0-91974 GCF_044755565.1 Kitasatospora sp. NPDC092286
GGACATCCCCTCTGCGATCCGCACCCAGAACTCCCGCTCCACACCGCGCCGGATCGGGGGCCGCCCCGGCGAACGCATCGCCGGACGCCCCGTCAACGTCGTGATCCAACCTGCTGGCCGTCCCATGCAACACCACCTCAATCAAGGTGTTGCGACGATCAATTGAATCCGCCGAATATACGTCGAGTGAATCCCGAACCGGGATAAGCAAGTTGGACATGAGGCAGTCGATGGGGCGAGTCGGCTCCTGTTACGATGACGCCGCTGCCGAGAGCTTCTTCGCCGTACTGAAGGAGGAGATCGGCACCCGGTCTGGCCGGACCGCGCCACCGCCCGCGCGGAGGTCTTCGCGTTCATCGAGACCTTCCATGACCGCAGGCGTTCTCCGCAGGCACCCCGAGTGGGGCTACCCCACGCCACCCGAAATCCACCAGCGGCACCAGCAAGGCCACACCCTCGCGGCGTAGATGGAGAGTGTCCGAGCCGAGGGTGGAACTTCAGTCCCCCGTCTGGTCAGGATCCGGGACAGTCGTCACCGTCAACGGGGCCCTCTCCCGGAGGCGGCTGGGGTATGCCTCCGGGCCTTCCGGGTCCCGTGTCGCCTTGGGGCGCATCTGCCCGGTGCATCGGGCGGGGAACGCGGAAAGGTCCGAAGGTGCGTTCCTAACGGGATTCCAGGGCCGACCGGGTGACGTTCCTGAGGAACAGCACCGGCGTCGCCGCTGTGGTTACCGCGAACACCCCGAAGGCCAGCCGCATGCCGCCCAGTTCGGCCAGCAGGCCCACCAGAGCCGCACCGAGCGGCATGGCGCCGAAGCTGAAGAGCCGAGCCGCCGCGTCGTAGCGGCCGAGCATCTCGTCGGGGACCTTGCGCTGGGCGACGGTCCGGGAGTTGACCGTCCAGAGCGTGCCGCCCATACCGCCGAGGAAGGCACCGCCCGCCACTGCCCAGATGTTGGTGGTCAGGGCGGGCAGCGCCACCATCGCGGCGGTGCCGATCAGGTCGGCGAACATCGCCCGGCGAGCACCGAGCAGCCGGTTCACCCAGGTCACAGCCATCGTGCCGGCCAGCCCGCCGATGCCGAGGGCGCTGAGCACAATGCCGTACTGCTGCGGTCCGAGTTCCATGGCCTGCTGGGCGTAGAGCGGCATGAGCGCCAGCCAGGCGCCCCAGACGGCGGCGAGCACACCGACGACCAGCGACAGTGTGCGCAGCACCTCGTCTCGCCAGAGGAAGCGCAGCCCCTCGGCGATCCGGCTGTTGACCGAGACGGGAGCCGCGTCCGGGGCGGGCCCGTCGGCCCGGAAGTGGCCCACCAGCAGGAGCAGGGCCAGGGCAGCGACCGCGTAGGAGGCGCTTATCAGCCCCAGCGCGAGACCCGTCCCGGCGGCCAGCAGCAGCCCGCCGATGAAAGGCCCGGCGAACTCCTGCCCCACGGTCTCGGCCCCCACCATCCAGACGTTGGCGCGCTGCCGGCCCGCTGCCGGCACCGCAGCCGGTACCAGAGCGGAGGCGGAGGTCGAGGCCAGTACGTCGGCGACGCCGAGGATCACCCCGGCGGTGAAGAGCTGGCCGAGCGTGAGGGCACCGGTAACGGCTGAGACGGTGAGCCAGCCCATCGCAGCCAGCCGCATCCCATTTGCGCCCCAGAGCAGCCGCCGCCGGTCGAAGCGGTCGACGATCACGCCGATGTGCAAGGCGACAAGCAGCCAGGGCAGCGTGAGGGTCAACGAGACGGCGGTGACCTGGGCGGGAGAGCTGGTGAGCTGGGCGGCGAGCAGGGGGAGGGCCATCTTCATCACGCCGTCGGCGAGGTTGGTCGCGGCGGTGAAGCCGACCAGGACAGCGGTGTTGCGGCGACCAGGGTCTGGTGGGGCGCAGGGCCCCAGTGTCGACGTGCCGAGGCTTTTGTCGGTCTGCGTTCGTTCAGGCACCGCTGTGGCCATGACCATCCCCTAACTACCTAACGCTTTAGCCGGTGAGATCACTTTGACGTACACCCCCGCCATCGCGCAACCGGTAAAACGTTTAGGCGGTAGAGTGGTGGAAACCTGTAGGAGGTGACCCGCAATGCTGGAGCCACCGGCCTCAGCCGTCCTGGTGGAGGCGTTCGCCAACACGGTCGACGTGGAAGAGGCACATGATGAGATCGCCACCCCGGCCGGACTGGCCGACTGGCTGAAGGACCGCGGCCTGCTCGACGCACCCTGCGAGATCCCCACCGAAGTGCACGAGAACTATGTGACCCTTCGCGCAGGCATCCGCGAGGAGTTGGGCGCCCATGTCGGCGACACCCCCGACGCGGAACTGCTCGCCGCGGCGGACCGGGTGCTGGCCGAACACCCTGTGCTGGTCACGGTGCGCGGCTCACTGACCCCTGCGGCGGAGCTACCGGCGGAGTGTGGGCCGCTGGCCACGCTGGCGATCGCGTGGAGTGAGCTGGTCACGACCGGGGATGCTGCCCGACTTAAGCGCTGCGCAGAGCACACCTGCGGTTGGGCTTTCTGGGATGTGTCGAAGAACCGCAGCCGCCGCTGGTGCTCGATGAAGGTGTGCGGGAACCGCAACAAGAGCCGGTCCTACGCGTCCCGGCAACGGCAGACGATCTAGCCGTCGGTCGGCCGCGTTCCTGTGCTGGATATCCAACCTGCCCGCCGGCATCCCGGCCCGGGATCTGGTCCGCCTCGCGAAGTTACGGTGGCGCATCGAGCACGACTACCGCGAGCTGAAGACCACCCTCGGACTCGACCACTTCGAAGGCCGCTCATTCACCGGCTGGCACCGCCACGTCACCCTCGTCACCGCCGCCCACCTGTTCCTGACCGAACGGCGGACCTGCCCAAAAGTCCCTGCCAGGGCCTGACCCTCTACCAGGCCCTGGACCTCCTCCAACATCTGCTGGCCACCTGGACCGGAACCTGCCCCACCTGCCGACAACCCACCCCATGGCAGCCCTGCGACACCACCTAACAAAGCCCTACTAGCGAGCCGGGAAGGAGTCCAGAGCAAGATCCCATCGGTCGGCCTCGCGAAGCAGTGCTGCAGTATCCAGCCGCATCTCCACGAAGTGCTGGTAGATGTCCGCCCCGTCATCTCCCTGCTGCCATGGGGGCGCTGCCTCAAGGGAGAGGTGAACACGAATCACTGCCCCGCTGTCGCTTCGATCAGCGAGGCTCACGGCAAGGACCGGTTCGACGAACCATGTGTCCGGAGACAGCCAGCCTTCGGCATCGGGCCCCGTCACCGCCACCGTCCCGGCGGCCACCGCCCGCAGCCACGCGGACACCTGACGGGCTTCATGAGCCAGCAGACATGGATCAGCAAAGGACCAACTGCCCTCGGGAGTGGCCACCGACCCGCCAATGACCAGCCAGTTGTCGTCGTAGGAGTCGCCTCGGACCGCAGCAAACTGATAGCGCAACGGACGGAGCTCAACGCTGCTCGCGTGATCACTCAAAAGCACGGCCACAGGTTGTCACGGCCCCGCAGCTCAGTGCGGCTCATTAAATGATCACCTGGATCGGTCCGCTGTATCAGACGTCATGCCTTGCCCCGTCGAAGGCGTACGTCCGGACCGGGTCAAGGTGCAGCTCGTATGGCCCGGAGCAATCTGCGGCGAGAGTGGCGATCCGGACCCCACACGGGCAGGCTCGGTTGGGTCCTTCGGTTCCGTTCGGGCCGCAGCAACTGGTGCTGTTCTCCCACCCTGGCAGCGGCTGCAGGCCGGGGGCGTCATCAGGGTGGACAACGACCGTGTCGCGGACGCCAGCCGAGACGACGAAGCCTTCCTCGGTGGCCATGAGCGGTCCCCGAGGATAGCCCGGTACCGGGTTGTCTTGGTCTTCCTGCCGGACGAAAGGCGCTCCCCACGGCTCGCGCTCGATCGCATAGTGACCCCGCGGCACAGTCGGAGACGCCTGGCGTGCTCCCTTGGGCCGAGCACTGTCGAGGTCCGGGACGATCGGAACGTCGGACAGCGCCGTCAAGTCGGGCGTGAGCGCAATGCCGCACTTGGAGCAGTAGAAGACCGTCATGAGACCCGTTGTAGTCGCAGATCCATAGGCTCCGCACCTCCAATTCGCCTCGGCCGCCTACCATTGCCGACAGCGAACCCGTCTGCATGACGACCTATCTGACTGCACGAGCGTGCGGGTTCACCGGCCTACCCCTTCACGATTCGGCGAACTCGCCCTCTTTGCCGCCGGCCGGCTGGAACGCACCGAATGGCATCCGGTGCCCCCGCCGCTGCGGGACGGCGGCATCGGCACCTCCGGCTGTGCCGACCCGGTCGAGCTGAGCCTGCGCGACCTCGTCCTGCTGATGCTGACGACGAGCGACAACGCCGCCACCGACGTCGTCCTGCACCGGGTCGGCCTCGACCGGGTCAACGCCCTGCTCGCCGGGCTCGGCCGCGACCGGACCCACCTGGTCGGCGGCTGCGCGGACCTCATCGGCTCACTGCTCGCCGACCTCGGCGCCGCCGACGAGGAGGAGGCACAGGCCAGGCTCGCCGCCCTCACCCCCGCGCAGACGATGGCACTGTCGGTCTGCGTGCCCGAGCGCACCACCCGGGGCACCGCCCGCGACACGGCCGAACTCCTGGCCCAGATCTGGCGCGACGAGGCGGGCCCGGCCGAGGCCTGCGCCGAGGTCAGGTCGGTGATGGGCCGTCAGATCTGGCCGCACCGGCTCAGTTCGGGCTTCGAGGACGGCTACCGGATCGCCGGCAAGACGGGCACCCTGCCCGGCTGGCGCAACGAGGCCGGGGTGGTCGAGCACCCCGACGGCGGACGGTACGCGGTGGCGGTGTTCACCCGGGCCGAGACGCCCCGGCAGCGTGACCCCGGCGCGGACCGGGCGATCGGCCGGGCCGCCCGGATCGCGGTCGACGCACTGCGGGCGACGGCACCGTCCACCCCGGAGCCGTCGTCGGTGGTGAACCCGCCTACTGTGACCGCATGATCCCGACCGTGCGGGCCGTCCTCGGCCGCATCCTGACCGACCTGGGATCGACGCTGGTCGAGGTCGTGGCCGGGGACCCCGACCCGGTCCGACCGGTCGGCGGGGTGCTCATCCACGACCCGATGGACGAGCCCGCGCGGCTGCCCGGGGCCGTCGTCCTCGGCGTCGGCGTCGCCGGTGCGCCGGCCGTCGCCGCCCTGGTCGAGCGGGCGGCCGGCCTCGGCGCGGCCGCCGTGATCGTCCGCTCGCCGGTCGCCGTCGACGACACCGTCGCCGTCGCCGTCGCCGGGAGCGGCGTGCCCGTCCTCGGCCTCACCCCGGGCGCCTCCTGGGCCCAGGTCGCCGCCCTGCTGCGGGCCCTGCTGGCCGTCGACGAGTTCGCGGGCGAGGACCTGGCGGGCGCCGGGGAGGACGTCGGCGGCCCGCTCTCCGGCGATCTGTTCGCCCTCGCCAACGCGATCGCCGCCCTCCTCGACGGGCCGGTCACCGTCGAGGACCGCGGCGGCAAGGTACTCGCCTTCTCCAGCCGCCAGGACGAGGGCGACCCGGCCCGGATCGCGACCATCCTGGACCGCCAGGTCCCCGCCGAGAAACTCCGCGACCTGGAGGCCCGGGGCGCCTTCCACGCGCTCTACCGCAGCGAGGGCCCGCTCTACGTCGACGGCGTCGCCGACAAACCCCGGGTGGCGATCGCCGTCCGGGCGGGCGGGGAGATCCTCGGCTCCATCTGGGTGGTCGTCCAGGACCGCCTGGGCCCCGACGGCGAGCACGCCCTGACCGAGGCCGCGAAGGTCGCCGCCCTCCACCTGCTGCGCCGCCGGGCCGGCGAGGACGTCGGCCACCGGCTCCGCGCCGACCTGCTGGCCACCGTCCTCGAAGGCGGCGCCGCCGCACCGCAGGCCGCCGCCCGGCTCGGGCTGACGGCCCAGCCCGCCTGCGTCCTGGCCCTGACGGTGCTCGGCGACTCCTCCGCCCCCGACCTGCTCGCCGCCGGCCACCGCTCCGGCGAGGCGCTCGCCCTGCACCTGGCCGCCGTCCACCCGCGCGCCGCCACCGCCTCGCTCGGCGGTGTGACCTACGCCGTCCTGCCGAGCGGCTCCGACGAGGCGGCCGTCCGGGTCGCCGACACCTTCCTCTCCCGGATCGCCCCCCGCGTCCCGGCGGTCATCGGCCTCGGCCGGCTCGCCGCCCACCCCGGCGAGCTGCCCCGCTCACGGGCCGACGCCGACCGCGCCCTGCGGGTGCTCACCGCCGGCGGCACGCCGCACCGCGTCGCCCATCTCTCCGACGTCTACGTCGCGTCGCTCCTCCTCGAACTCGCCGACCGGGTCCACGCCGAGGACGACCTCCCCGACAACCCCGTCGCCCGCCTGCGGGCCTACGACGCCGAACACCACAGCGCGCTCACCGAGACCCTCGCGGCCTGGCTGGACACCTTCGGCGACGTCGTCGCGGCCGCCGCCGCCGTCCACATCCACCCCAACACCTTCCGCTACCGGCTCAAGCGCCTCGCCGAGGTGGCGGACCTCGACCTCGCCGACCCCGGGGCCCGCTTCGAGGCCATGCTCCACCTCCGCCTCACCCCGCCCACCCCCTGACCGGGGCGCGGCTCTGCGTACGGGCCGCGGGTCGCCGCTCGGGGGAGCTTCGGGGCGGAGCCGGAGGGAGCGGCACCCTGGACTTGCTAGGACGTCCGACTATATGGTCGTGGACAAGGCCCGCAGTGCAGGGAAGCCGGTGTGAGTCCGGCACGGTCCCGCCACTGTGACCGGGGAGCGCGTCACCGCAGTACCAGCCACTGGCAGCCGGCCGGGAAGGCCGGGTGGCGCGCGCTGATCCGGGAGTCAGGATACCGACTGCGGGTGTTCCGTGTTGTCCACGAGGATGGAGCAAACACGCATGGCACCGGTCTGTGTCCTTCCTGGCCCTGGTGATCCTGCGACGGTCGCGGCACGCACGTCACCCTGACGGCTCGCCGCGCCCGGCAGCACCCGCGTCCCGCACACCTGCGTGTCGGGCGGGCGTGCCGCCGTGCCCCGGTTCCCTCGGATCCCACCTGACATCCTGACGAGAGCAGGCTTGTGATGGTCCGTGAACTCACCCATTTCATCGGCGGAAAGCATGTCCCGGTACGTCCGGGGTGTTCGGCGACGTGTACGACCCCAGCACCGGCACGGTCCAGGCACGGGTACCGCTCGCGAGCCGGGCCGAGACCGAGGCGGCGATCGCCGACGCCGAACAGGCCCAGACCGAGTGGGCCGGCTGGAACCCGCAGCGTCGCGCCCGGGTGCTGCTGCGCTTCCTGCAACTCGTCGAGGCCGAACGCGAGCCGCTGGCCCGACTGCTCTCCGCCGAGCACGGCAAGACCGTCGCCGACGCCCACGGCGACCTGCAACGCGGCCTGGAGGTGGTCGAGTTCGCCGCCGGCGTGCCGCACCTCCTCAAGGGCGAGTTCACCGACGGCGCCGGCCCCGGCATCGACGTCCACTCGCTCCGCCGGCCGCTCGGTGTGGTCGCCGGCATCACCCCGTTCAACTTCCCCGCGATGATCCCGCTCTGGAAGGCCGCACCCGCCATCGCCTGCGGAAACGCCTTCCTCCTCAAGCCGTCCGAACGCGACCCCTCGGTGCCGCTGCGGCTGGCCGAGCTGTTCCTGGAGGCCGGCCTGCCGCCGGGCGTGCTGAACGTGGTCAACGGCGGCAAGGAGGCGGTCGACACCCTGCTCGACGACCCCCGGGTGCAGGCCCTGGGATTCGTCGGGTCCACGCCGGTCGCCCAGTACGTGTACGCCACGGCGGCGGCCCGCGGAAAGCGGGCGCAGTGCTTCGGCGGTGCCAAGAACCACCTGATCGTCATGCCCGACGCCGATCTCGACCAGGCCGCCGACGCGCTGATCGGTGCGGGCTACGGTTCCGCCGGCGAGCGGTGCATGGCCATCTCCGTCGCGGTGCCGGTGGGGGAGGAGACCGCCTCCGCCCTGGTCGCCAGGCTCACCGAGCGGATCGCCGCGCTGAAGGTCGGCGCCGCCCACGATCCCGAGGCCGATTTCGGCCCGCTCGTCAGCCGGGACGCCCTGGAGCGGGTGCGCGGCCTCCTGGACCTCGGCGTCCAGGAGGGCGCCGAACTGGTGGTCGACGGACGCGAGTTGACCGTGCCCGGGTACGAGGGCGGCTACTTCCTCGGCGCCACGCTCTTCGACCGCGTCACCCCCGGGATGCGGATCTACCAGGAGGAGATCTTCGGCCCGGTCCTGTGCGTGGTCCGCGCCGCGGACTACGAGGAGGCGCTGCGGCTGCCGAGCGAGCACGAGTACGGCAACGGGGTGGCGATCTTCACCCGGGACGGCGACACCGCCCGGGACTTCTCCCGGCGGGTGAACACCGGTATGGTCGGTGTCAATGTGCCGATTCCGGTGCCGGTGGCGTACCACACCTTCGGCGGCTGGAAGCGCTCCGGGTTCGGCGACCTCAACCAGTACGGGCCGGACGCGATCCGCTTCTACACCCGGACCAAGACCGTCACCTCGTGCTGGCCCTCCGGGGTCAAGGAGGGCGCGAGTTTCACCATCCCCACGATGGGCTGAGGGCCGCTGTGCACAGGGAACTGACCGAGGATCAGCTCGCCATCGTCTCGACCACCAGGGACTTCGCGCAGGAGTGCCTTGCCCCGTACGCGGTGGAGTGGGACCAGAACAAGCACTTTCCCGTGGACGTCCTCGCCAGGGCGGCCGCTCTCGGGCTCGGCGGCGTCCACGTCCGCGAGGAGTGCGGCGGCTCCGGCCTGACCCGGCTGGACGCCGTCCTGGCCTTCGAAGCCCTCGCCACCGGCTGCCCCTCCATCGCCGGCTACACCTCCATCCACAACATGGTCGCCGGGATGATCGACCGCCACGGCACACCCGGGCAGCGGGCCCGCTGGCTGCCGGGCCTCTGCTCGATGCGCGACCTGGCGAGCTACTGCCTCACCGAGCCGGGCGCCGGCTCGGACGCCGCCGCACTCACCACCCGCGCCCGCCGCGACGGCGACCACTACGTCCTGGACGGCGTCAAGCAGTTCATCTCCGGCGCCGGGTCCTCGCAGGTGTACGTGGTGATGGCCCGCACCGGTGGCGAGGGGCCGCAAGGCATCTCCGCGTTCGTCGTCGAACGCGGGGATCCGGGACTCTCGTTCGGGCCCAACGAGCGCAAGATGGGCTGGAACGCCCAGCCCACCCGCCAGGTGGTCCTGGACGGCGTCCGGCTGCCCGCGGACCGCCTGCTCGGGGTGGAGGGCGGAGGTTTCCGGATCGCCATGAACGGCCTCGACGGCGGCCGGCTCGGCATCGCCGCCTGCTCCCTCGGCGGGGCCCAGGACGCACTGGAACGGGCCACCAAGTACCTCGCCGAACGGGAGGCGTTCGGCGCCAGGCTCCTGCACGCCCAGGCCCTGCAGTTCCAGCTCGCCGACATGGCGACCGAGCTGGAGGCCGCCAGGTCGCTGCTCTGGCGCGCCGCCACCGCGCTGGACGACGGCGACCCGCAGGCCCCCCACCTCTGCGCGATGGCCAAGCGCTTCGCCACCGACACCGGTTACGAGGTCGCCAACCGCGCCCTCCAACTGCACGGCGGCTACGGCTACCTCGCCGAGTACGGCGTCGAGAAGATCGTCCGCGACCTGCGGGTGCACCAGATCCTCGAAGGGACCAACGAGATCATGCGCGTCATCGTCGCCCGCGGCCTGACCGGGGCCGCCTGATGAACACCGGGACGGAACAGGAGGACGTCCTCCTCGAACGCGAGGGCCGGATCGGCCGGATCGTCCTCAACCGGCCGAAGGCCCTCAACGCGCTGACCCACCCGATGGTCCGCCGGATCGACGAGGCCCTCGCCCGCTGGGAGCAGGACGAGACCGTGGCGGCCGTGGTCATCACCGGCGCGGGGGAGCGCGGCCTCTGCGCGGGCGGGGACATCCGCGCCATCTACGAGGACGCCCGGGCCGGCGGCACCGCCTCCCTCGGCTTCTGGCGCGACGAGTACCGCCTCAACGCCAGGATCGCCCGCTACCCCAAGCCGTACATCGCCGTGATGGACGGCATCGTGATGGGCGGCGGAGTCGGAATCTCCGCCCACGGCCGTGTCCGCGTCGTCACCGAACGCACCAGGATCGCCATGCCCGAGACCGGCATCGGCTTCGTCCCCGACGTCGGCGGCACCTACCTGCTCGCCCTCGCCCCGGGCGAACTCGGCACCCACCTCGCACTCACCGCCGCGACCGCCGGACCGGGCGACGCGCTGCTGTGCGGACTGGCCGACCTCCTCGTCCCCGCCGCGAAGCTGCCGTCGTTCCTCGCCGCGCTCACCGAGGAGGAGGTCACCGCCGCGGTGCACCGCCACGCCGCTCCCGTCCCCGCCGGCCCGCTCGCCGCACAGCTCGACTGGATCGACCACTGCTACGCCGCCGACACGGTCGAGGAGATCCTCGACCGCCTGCGCGCCAGCGGGGAGGGCGCGGCGAAGGAGGCCGCCGAGCAGATCGCCGCCAAGTCGCCCACCGCCCTCAAGGTGACCCTGCGCTCGCTGCGCCGGGCCCGCCGGCTCGGCCCGCTGGAGCAGGTCCTGGACCAGGAGTACCGGGTCTCCAGCGCGGCCCTGCGCTCGCCCGACCTGGTCGAGGGCGTCCGGGCCCAGGTGATCGACAAGGACCGCTCCCCACGCTGGTCGCCACCGGCCCTGGAGGCCGTGACCGAGGACGACGTGGACCGCTTCTTCACCCCGCTGGGCCCGCAGGAGCTGGGCCTCGGCACCACCACCGCATGGGAGGAACGCTGGTGACCATCCGCACGATCGCCTTCGTGGGACTGGGCAACATGGGCGGCCCGATGGCCGCGAACCTCGTCAGGGCCGGCCACCGGGTGACCGGCTTCGACCTCGACCCCGACGCCCTGCGCCGCGCCGAGGCGGCCGGCGTGCCGGCCGCCGCCTCCGCGCCGGCCGCCGTGGCCGACGCGCAGCTGGTGATCACCATGCTGCCCGCGGGCCGCCAGGTCCTCGACCTCTACCGGGACGGCGGACTGCTGGCCGCGGCCGAGCCCGGAACCCTGTTCGTCGACTGCTCGACCATCGACGTGGCCGACGCCCGCGAAGCGCACGCGGCGGCCCTCGCGGCGGGCCACCGGGCGCTGGACGCGCCGGTCTCCGGCGGTGTGACCGGTGCGAGCGCCGCGAGCCTCACCTTCATGGTCGGCGCGGCGGAGGAGGACTTCGCCGCCGCCCTGCCGGTCCTGGAGGCGATGGGCCGCAAGGTCGTGCACTGCGGCCCGTCCGGCGCCGGGCAGGCCGCGAAGATCTGCAACAACATGATCCTCGGGATCTCGATGATCGCCGTCAGCGAGGCCTTCGTCCTCGGCGAGCACCTCGGCCTGAGCCACCAGGCGCTGTTCGACGTGGTCTCGACCGCCTCCGGCCAGTGCTGGGCGCTCACCAGCAACTGTCCCGTGCCCGGTCCGGTGCCCGCCAGCCCCGCCAACCGGGACTACCGGCCCGGCTTCGCCGCCGCGCTGATGGCCAAGGACCTCGGCCTGGCCGCCGACGCCGCGAAGGCCGCCGGTGTTCCGGTGGAACTGGGCTCCCACGCGGCCGAGCTGTACGCCGGGTTCGCCGCGGACCAGGGTGCCGGGCTGGACTTCTCGGCGGTCATCAACACCATCAGGGAGAGCGCGAAGTGACGGGCCACGAGCCGGTCCTGGCGGAGGTGTTCTGACCCGTGAGGCCGGGGTCGGGGTCGGGGCCGGCGAGTGGCCGGCCCTTGACCCCTTCTCCGCACGACCGACATGATGAGCCGTCATGTACTGACTCCGCCGCTGGGGGAAGTCCGGTCCGAGTCCGGCGCTGACCCGCAACGGTAGGCCGCCGACGGCTGTCGGCGGCGAGCCCGAGGACCCGTCGGCGGAGGCGTGTGTTCCCTCCTCCCGTCGTGGTCTGCGGGCCGGAGTTCCCAGGGCTGCCCGGTTCCGCACCGGCGGCCGGGCGGGGACCCCGTGCGCCCGGGCCCGGAAAGGCGTCCCATGCCCACGCTCCGCCGCTCCCTCGGTCTGCTCGCGATACCCGCGCTCGTCCTGACCGCCGTGCTTCCGGCGTCCGCCGCCCAGGCGGCCCAGGCTCCGGCCCCGGCTCCGGCTCCGGCTCCGGTCTCGATGACCGTCCGTCCCGACGCCGCCGCGGCCGGCTGGCTCGCCCGCCAACTCGTCGACGGAGACCACTTCGAGACCGTCTTCGACGGCACCGCCTACCCCGACCAGGGGCTGACCATCGACGCCGTGCTGGCCTTCGCCGCCTCCCACAGCTCCGACCAGGCCGCCGCGAAGGCCACCGCCTGGCTCGCGCAGCCCGGGATCATCAGCGGCTACCTCGGCGACGGCACCACCGAGGCGTACGCCGGGGCCACCGCCAAGCTGCTGCTCGCCGCCGAGGTCCGCGGCGAGGACGTCCACGGCTTCGGCGGTGTCGACCTCCCGGCCCGGCTCCGCTCGCTCCAGAGCCCGAGCGGCCGCTTCTCCGACCGCTCCCAGTGGGGCGACTACAGCAACGCCTTCGGCCAGTCCCTGGCGGTGATCGCCCTCCAGCGCACCCCGGACGGCGCCCCGGCCGCCGCCGTCGACTTCCTCGCCGGCAGCCAGTGCCCGGACGGCGGCTTCCCCGTCGCCTTCGGCCAGACCACCTGCGCGGGCGACCCGGACGCCACCGCGCTCGCCGTCCAGGCCCTTGCCGCCACCGGCCGCACCGCCAAGGCGAACGCCGGACTCGGCTGGCTGACCGCCCACCAGAACACCGACGGGGGGTTCGCCGCAGCCGGCGCGACCACCTCCAACGCCAACACCACCGGACTGGCCACCCAGGCCCTGCTGTCCACCGGACGGCTCGGCGCGGGTCTCAAGGGCTGGAGCAGCCTGGTCAAGCTCCAGCAGGGCTGCGCCGCCGACGCCGCCGTCCGCGGCGCGGTCGCGTACGACGCGTCCGGGTTCAGCCAGGCCAACGGAGCCCGGGCCACCGCGCAGGCCGTCCTGGGTCTGTCCGGCACCCCGCTGGCCGCCCTCTCCGCCCACGGCGCGCGCCCGGCAGCCCCGGTCCTGGCCTGCCCGGCACCGGCCGGCCGCTGAAACCGCCGAAACCGCCGATCCCGTGAGGAGCCTTTCGATGACCCGCACCCCTGCCCCGGCCCCGGCCCGCCGGATCCGCCGCACCGTCGGTTCGGTCGCCGCCGTCGCGGCCCTGACCGCCGGCCTGCTCGGCGCCTCCGCCGCCCAGGCGCCGCGGGCGAGCGCCACCGCCTGCACCGGTACGACCGGCGTGACCGTCGTCGTCGACTTCGCCGCGCTCGGCGGCGGAATCGAGACCGGCTGCGCCCCCGGCGACCCGGCCAGCGGCCTGGCCGCACTGACCGGCGCCGGCTTCCCGTACGCCTTCCACCCGCGCTACCCGGGTTTCGTCTGCAAGATCAACGCTCTCCCCGCCACCTGCACCAACCCCACCGGCACCGCCTACTGGTCGTACTGGCACGCCCAGCACGGCGGCCCGTGGTCGTACAGCTCGCTGGGCGCCGGAAGCTACGACCCGGCCCCCGGGGACGTCGAGGGCTGGTCCTTCGGTGCCGGTGCCCAGCCGGGTATCACCGCGCCCTGATCCCCACCGGGCCGATCCGCCTCGGTGCTCCGGCTGGAACGGAGAAATCCGGCTGGAGCACCAGGAGGCCCGTCATGGTGCCGGCTCCACCCATTGGGCACGCCAGGCGGGCGGAGCGAACGGATCCGCGAAATACTGGGTCTCGCGGGCGACCTTTCCATCGCGGAATTCCATCACGCTGACGGTGGGTACCGGTTTTCCGTCGTAGTCGAGCACGTATTCGGTGATCCAGAGGTCCCCGCTGCCGAGAATCCGGCGGATGGTGAAGCCGAGCCTGGCCGGGTGGTGTGAGCGCAGCGCCTGCAGGTTGTGGCGGCCGTGGATGCGCTCACCCGACTGGGGATAATCAACGATGACGTCGTCGTGGTAGATCTCGTGCTCGGTGTCCTGGTCCCCTGCGGCGGACGCTGCCCAGTGCCGATCCAGCGCCGCTCGGGTCTCCTGGTGCCCCATCGTGTTCCCTCCGATCACAGCGGTGTCGGACGAGGCGCACATCCGGTGTGCCGGCCTCCTGCCGACCACCGTAACCCCGGCGGCGGTCCCGCCGCCGAGCATGGTTTCCGGACGGTCATCCCGGCGGCCCACGATGACAATGACAGACAGGGAGTGGTCCCATGACCGGGGCGACCGGCAGGGTGGCATTGGTGACAGGGGCCGGCAGCGGAATCGGTGCGGCCACCGCGCGCCTTCTGGCCGCACGAGGGATGCGCGTGGTGGTCAACTACCTGCACAGCGGCACGGCAGCCGGGAAGGTCGTGGCCGGCATCGAGGCCGCGGGCGGCCAGGCCATGGCCGTGCAGGCCGACGTGCGCGAGGCAGCGGCGGTCGAGAGCATGATCGAGCAGGTCCGGGCGGCATGGGGCGGCACCGACGTGCTCGTGCACAACGCGCTCACCCCGTATGTGGTCAAGCCGTTCCAGGACATGACGTGGGAAGAGCTGGGCGGCAAGCTCGACGACGAGCTGCGTGCGGCGTTCGCGGTCACCAAGGCCGTCCTGCCCGCCATGACCGAACAGGGCTGGGGACGCATCGTCTATCTCGGCACCGTCCTCAGCCGCCAGCCCCGGGAGGGCATGATCGCACTGGGCACGGCCAAGGCCGCACTGGCGCAGTTCGCCCGGTACCTCGCCCAGGAGCTGGGCCCGCTGGGCATCACGGTCAACGTCGTCGAGCCCGGCCCGGTGGACGGCACCCGCATGGCGGCGGATGTGCTCGACGAGGAGCACAGGCGTCGGCAGGTGGCCGCCACCCCCCTGGGCCGCCTGGCACACCCGGACGACGTCGCCCGGGCGGTCGCCTTCTACGCCGGCGAGGACAGCGCCGTCATGACCGGCACCACGGCCGCGGTCAACGGCGGGATGTCCATGTACTGACGCCCCGCCGTCCTGTGCGCACGGCGGCGGCACGATCAAGGAAAAACGTTCATGTACACGATCGATCTCGCCTACGTCGGGCGGGGCCTGCACGAGGAACTGGCCGCCTACATCGCCGACCAGCAGGGCTACTACGCCGACGAGGGCGTCCACGTCGCGCTGCACGACGGCTGCTCGTGGGACGAGGAGCGGCTGCGCCACGGCGCCACCATCGGGCTCGGCCGGGCACTGCTGTCCCGACTGGCCGACGGCACCCCCTGGGTCGCCCTCAGCGTCAACACCCACCGCCCGCTGTTCTGGTTCCTCGCCCGCCCCGGCCTGACCTCCCTGGCCGACCTGGCCGGCCGACGGCTGGCGGTGCACGCTCCCCACACCGCACCCGGGTGCTTCACCCGGATCGTGCTGCGCCGGGCCGGCCTCGACCCGGACCGCGACATCCACACCGTCGTCCGCCCGCCCGGCGACTACGGCATGGACCTGCGCAGGCTGCACGAGGGCAGGATCGACGCCGCCCTGGTCGGCAGCACCATGGCACCGGAAGCGGTAGCCGCCGAGTACGGCTGGCAGGTGCTGGCCTGGGTCGGCGACCACTTCAGGATCCCCACCGTAGGCGTGGCCGTCGACCCCACCCACCTCCACCCGGACGACCCCGCGGTCCAGGCCGTCGTACGAGCCCTGCAGGTGATCCACAACGAACCCGACACCACGGTGCGCCACATCCGGACGTTCCTCGGCCGGCACACCGCGGACGAAGCCCGAGCCCACTACGAGACGTTCATCGCACCGCATTTCACCACCGACGGCCAAGCCGACCTCGCCGTCGGCGCCACCGCGATCACCGCGGTCGCCGCCGAACTCGGCGTCCCCGCCACCGTCACCGCAGCCGATTTCTACCGCACCGCGACCGCCGACGGGACCGGGTCACAGCGTGGCTGAGGCGGCCACCTGCCCGGAATCGGTCTCATCCGGCCATCCGGCATTCGGACGGGCGGTGACGGCGGGCCCCGCGGGCCCTAGTCTGTGCGGTGCAGTCGGTTCGTCATGTCCTCCAGGCATGGCGTCGTAAGAGGGAACCCGGTGTGAATCCGGGACTGCCCCGCAGCGGTGAGTGGGAACGACCGCCGTCACATGCACTGGACCCCGATGGGGCCCGGGAAGCGACGGCCAGTAGGTGCCGGAGAAGGCCGACAGGCCCGGCGTGCCCGCGAGTCCGAAGACCTGCCACTGCCCGCGTGCACCCCGCACGCGGTGATCTCGGTGACCTCGAGGGCGGGTCGGCGGAGCGGGCGGGCACATCCTGGTGCCGCGCACCCCTGTCGTACCTTCGCCTCCTCGCGCTCTCCCGGGATCGCAGCGCGACTCGCGAAGGAGAGTTCCGTGTCAACGAGTTCCACCACCCCGCAGGCCACCGTGTACGGCTACCCGAGGCAGGGGCCGAACCGGGAGCTGAAGAAGGCGATCGAGGGCTACTGGGCCGGCCGGATCAGTGCCGAGGCCCTGTACGCCACCGCCGCGGACCTGCGGCGCGACACCTGGCGACGGCTCACCGACGCCGGTGTCACCGAGGTCCCCACCGGGGACTTCTCGCTCTACGACCATGTGCTGGACACCACGGTGGCGGTCGGCGCGATCCCCGCCCGGCACCGCGCCGCCGTCGACGCCGACCCGCTGGACGGCTACTTCGCCATGGCCCGCGGCACCCAGGAGGTGGCGCCGCTGGAGATGACCAAGTGGTTCGACACCAACTACCACTACCTTGTACCCGAGTTGGGACCGGACACGGTCTTCGCCGCCAACCCGGCCAAGCCGGTCGGCGAGCTGCGCGAGGCGATCGCCCTCGGCCACACCGCCCGCCCGGTCCTGGTCGGCCCGCTCACCTACCTGCTGCTCGCCAAGCCCGCACCCGGGGTCACCGCGGACTTCCAGCCGATCACCCTGCTGGACCGGCTGCTGCCCGTCTACGCCGAACTCCTCGCCGACCTGCGCGCCGCCGGAGCGGAGTGGGTCCAACTCGACGAGCCCGCCCTCGTCCAGGACCGCACACCGGCCGAACTCTCCGCCGCCGCCCGCGTCTACCGGGAGCTCGGCGGGCTCACCGACCGGCCCAAGCTGCTGGTCGCGACCTACTTCGACCGCGCCGGCGAGGCCCTGCCCGTTCTGGCCAAGGCCCCGATCGAGGGCGTCGGGCTCGACTTCACCGGCCCCGGCGCGGCCAACCTCGACGACCTCGCCGCCGTCGGCGGCCTGCCCGGCAAGCGCCTGGTCGCCGGCGTCGTCGACGGCCGCAACATCTGGCTCAACGACCTGGAGAAGTCGCTCTCCGTCCTCGGCACGCTCCTCGGCCTCGCCGACCGGGTGGACGTCGCCCCGTCCTGCTCGCTGCTGCACGTCCCGCTGGACGCCGCCGCCGAGCGCGACCTCGACCCGCAGGTCGCCCGCTGGCTCGCCTTCGCCCGTCAGAAGACCGGCGAGATCACCACCCTCGCCCGGGGCCTGCGCGAGGGCACCGACACCGTGGCGGCCCAACTCGCCGCCAACCGGGCCGACCTGGCCTCCCGCGCCGCCTCCGCGCTCACCCGCGACCCGGCCGTCCGGGCCCGGGTCGCCGCCACCACCGCCGAGGACGCCCGCCGCGCCCAGGCCTACCCCGAGCGCGCCGGGGCCCAGCGCGTCCGCCTCGGCCTGCCGCTGCTGCCGACCACCACCATCGGCTCCTTCCCGCAGACCACCGACCTGCGCACCGCCCGCGCCGACCTGCGCGCCGGCCGGATCGACGACGGCACCTACCAGGACCGGATGCGCGCCGAGGTCCGCGAGGTGATCGCCTATCAGGAGAAGGCCGGGATCGACGTCCTGGTCCACGGCGAGCCCGAACGCAACGACATGGTCCAGTACTTCGCCGAACAGCTCACCGGCTACCTGGCCACCCAGCACGGCTGGGTGCAGTCCTACGGCACCCGCTACGTCCGCCCGCCGGTGCTGGCCGGCGACATCTCGCGGCCCCACGCGATGACCGTCGACTGGTTCCGCTACGCCCAGGACCTGACGGACCGCCCGGTCAAGGGCATGCTCACCGGCCCGGTCACCATGCTCGCCTGGTCCTTCGTCCGCGACGACCAGCCGCTCGCCGACACCGCCCGCCAGGTCGCCCTCGCCCTGCGCGACGAGGTCACCGACCTGGAGGCGGCCGGCGCCGCCGTCGTCCAGGTCGACGAACCCGCCCTGCGCGAGACGCTGCCGCTGCGCGCGGCGGGCCGCCCCGGCTACCTGGCGTGGGCCACCGAGTCCTTCCGGCTCTCCACCTCCGGGGTGCGCGCGGACACCCAGATCCACACCCACATGTGCTACGCGGAGTTCGGCGCGATCATGACCGCGATCGACGACCTCGACGCCGACGTGATCTCCCTGGAGGCGGCCCGTTCGCACATGCAGGTCGCGCACGAGCTGGCCGAGGCCGGCTACCCGCGTGAGGTCGGCCCGGGCGTCTACGACATCCACTCGCCCCGGGTGCCGAGCACCGAGGAGGCCGCGGCCCTGCTCAGGGCCGGACTGGCGGCCATCCCCGCCGAGCGGCTCTGGGTCAACCCCGACTGCGGCCTGAAGACCCGTGGCTGGCCCGAGACCCGCGCCTCGCTCGACCACCTCGTCGAGGCCGCACGCCTGGTCCGTGCCGAGCTGAAGGGCTGACCCGAGCCGAAGCCGACCCCGGTGCCGGGGTGGGGCGGGGGCGACCGTCCCCGCACCCACCCCGTACCGGCTGTCGGCCGGTTCCCCGGATGCGACAGGAGGGGAGCGGTGGGAAGGAAGTTCGAGGCTCGTCGCATCCGTGTGGACGGGCAGGTGATGATCGCCATTCCCGAGAAGGAGTACGCGATCCTGCTGGCCGGCCGTCGGCAGGTCGGAGCACAGGGAGCCCGGATCCGGGTGCTGCAGCACGCCCTCGGCCAGGCTGGCGGCGGCCCAGCCCCACACCTCGCCTGTTGCGGGACCGCCGCTTCCGGGCGGGTCGTCGGCGTCGGACGGCGCGAGCCCTCCGGCGACAGGGGAGACGTGATCGCCTCGCCGCCCGGACCGGTGACGTGGTGGCCGGTGACGTGGCGGCCGGTGGCCCTCCGCCGGGGATCGGGCGGGGGCCACCGGCCACCGGTGTCAGTTCCGGTTGTGCAGGCCGAGATTCTGGTAGATCTCCGTCGTGACCGTGGAGAAGTTCATCGTCATGAAATGGAGCCCGGGAGTGCCCTCGGAAATCAGCCGGCGGCACATCTCGGTGGCGAAGTCGATACCGATGGAGCGGACCTGCTCGGCGTCGTCCTGCGCGTTGGTCATTCTTTCGACGAATGACGGAGGAATGATCGCGGTGCTGAGCTCGGGAATGCGCCGGAGTGACCGGATCGTGGTAATCGGCATGATTTCCGGGATGATCGGGACGGTGCACCCGGCCTTCTCCGCCCGGTCGCGGAACCGGAGATAGCCGTCCACGTCGAAGAACATCTGGGTGATCGCGTAGTCGGCCCCGGCCCGGCACTTCTCCACGAAATGCCGGATATCGCTGTCGCGGTCGTGCGAGCGGGGGTGCGTCTCGGGGAACGCCGCGACGCCGACACAGAACTCGCCGGACTCCTTGATCAGCTCGACCAGCTCCGTCGCGTACGTCACGCCCTCGGGGTGGCGCACCCAGTCGCCCAGCGGGTCGCCGGGCGGATCGCCCCGGAGGGCGAGGATGTTGCGAACGCCCTGGTCAGCGTAGTGGCCGAGGATGTTGCGCAGCTCGGCGACGCTGTGGTTCACCGCGGTCAAATGGGCGACCGGGGTCAGCGTGGTCTCCTGGGCGATCCGCCCGGTGATGCCGACGGTGCGTCCGCGCGTCGATCCACCCGCGCCGTAGGTCACGGAGACGAAGGTGGGTGACAGTGCCTCCAGCCTGCGGATCGCATTCCACAGACCGGCCTCCGCCCGCGCACTGCGGGGAGGCATGAACTCGAACGAGTAGGAGCATTCCCCGGCCGCCAGGAGCTCGCGGATCGGGACTGCCCGGTCGGTCCTCGTACTGGGGGTTCCGAGAGTCATGCGGGATATTGTCGACCGGTGCCGGGAATTCCCATGCGGGTGTCCACCTAGTGATACGCGGGCCCGCCGGGACGCCCGTTCCGGAGGGAGCTCCCGGGCTTCGGGCCGGCTGTTCGGGAGTGCGGTGCGGAATTTGTGCGAGGGTGCTGCGGACAGTGGGTTCCGGGCACGGCACAATGACCTCATGAACGCGTACGAGTACTCGCTCACCGGTGTGGAGAACTGGGGTCGCTGCGGGGTGATGGGCATCGTCAATGTCACCCCGGATTCCTTTTCCGACGGTGGTCTGTGGCTGGATCCCGGCAAGGCGGTCGCCCACGGCCTGGAACTGGCCGCCGGGGGAGCCGACGTGGTGGACGTCGGTGGTGAGTCGACCCGTCCCGGGGCGGCCAGGGTGCCCCTGGAGGAGGAACTGCGCCGCGTGCTGCCCGTCGTCCGGGAGCTGGCGGCGCGGGGAGTGACCGTCAGCGTGGACACGATGCGGGCCGCTGTGGCCGAGGCGGCGGTGGAGGCCGGCGCGCGGATCATCAACGATGTCAGCGGGGGTCGCGCGGACGCCCTGATGGTGTCCGTCGCGGCGAGGACGGGCGTTCCCTTCGTGGTGATGCACTGGCGCGGGCACTCCGCCGCGATGGACGGCCTGGCCGACTACGAGGACGTGGTCGACGAGGTGGTCGGTGAGGTGGCGCGGCAACTGGACGCCATGGTGTCGGCCGGAGTGGACCCCGCCCAGCTGATCGTCGATCCCGGGCTCGGCTTTGCGAAGGGACGGGAGGACGACTGGGCGCTGCTCGCCCGCCTGGACGCCTGGGCCCGGCTCGGCCGTCCCGTCCTGGTGGCGGCCTCGCGCAAGCGCTTCCTCGGGACGCTGCTCGCCGACCCGTCGACCGGCGAGCCCCGGCCCGCCCGGGAGCGCGATGCCGCTACGGCAGCCGTCTCGGCCCTCGCCGCCGCGAAGGGTGTCTGGGCGGTTCGGGTCCATGACGTGTCGGCGAGTGCGGACGCGGTCCGCGTCGAGGCGGCGTTGCGCCGGGCGCTCGCCGGCATGCCCGTCCGGGCCGGTGCGCCGACCCGGTGACGAGCCGCCCGGGCCCGGTGCACGCGGGCCCGGCGCCGCCGCGCACCCGGGCGGTCGGTACTCTTGTCGCCCGGTTTCCGGTCGGCCGGACGGCTCGCGCTGCCCGCCCGCGTGACGCCGCCGGCGGCTCCGGCCCAGCCAGGCCCGGCTCACTCTCACCCGAACTCACCCGAACTCACCCGAAGGCGGCCCGTTCCATGGCGTTCCCGCAGCAGAAGGCGGCCTTCACCGAACCGGTCGGCCGGACCGGCGGGGCGGTGGAGGTCGAGCGGTCCTGCCGGTTCGAGGACGGTGAGTGCCGCCACCTTCTGCTGTGGCGGGCCGGCCCAGGCTGGCGGATGCTCAGCAGCGCGGTGCTCGGGGGCGGCCTCGGCGAGCGGGAGTGGGTGGTCAACGCACAGGTCAGGCCCGGGTACGGCCGGATGGACCCGGACCGCCACCTCGCCGGGCTGGCCACCGGGCTGGGGCTGAGCGGCCCCGGCGCCGGGCTGATGACCGCCGCGCGGGTGGACGACTTCACCTGGGCCTGCGACGGCGGGGTCACCGCGGTGGTGACGACGGGGATCGGGGTGCCGGCCTGGGCGGCCGCCCCCGACCCGGCCGCGGAGGCCGGGGCCGGATTCCCGGGCACGATCAACATCCTGCTGGTGGTGCCCGCCGCGGTGTCGGACGCCGGTCTGGTCAACCTGCTGGCGACGGCGACCGAGGCGAAGGTCCAGGCGCTGGTGGAGGCCGGGTACGACTGTTCCGGGACGCCGTCCGACGCGGTGTGCGTGGCGGTCCGCCGAGCCGGTCCGGGCCAGGTGCCCGAGCCGTTCGGCGGCCCGCGCTCCCGGTGGGGCGCCCGGGCCGCCCGCGCCGTCCACGAGGCCGTCACGCTGGGCGCCGAGCGGGACCGCACAGGCCGGGCACGGGGGGCCGTGCCCGGCCATGCGCGGTTGACTCCGGAGTGCGCCAGGACCTTTGTGCTGTCCGGCGCGCGGTGATCAGCTGCCGAAGCGCAGCGAGACGGTGTCGCCGACGCTGATCACGGTGCTGCGGGCGGCGCCGGTGGCGGCGGCGCCGTCGATGCTCACCTTCCAGCTGGAAGTCCCGCTGTTGGCGGTGCCGTTGACGGCGGTGACGGTGCCGCTGCCGGAGGACGGCGTGACGGCGGTGACGCAGCCGCTCGGGGTCGCCGCCCCGGCGGCGTCGAGGACGGCGCCGAGCGTCGTGGTGGTGCCGGTCGGGGTGACGGTGACCGCGCAGACCCTGGGCGAGCCGGTGCCGTCGTCGACGACCAGGGCGAGCCGGGCGGCGGTGCCGGCGGTGAAGGAACCGGTGGTGGCCCAGGTCGGCTCCCCGGCGGTGGTCGGGGTGGGCGGGGTGGCGGTGAAGCCCGCCCCGGCGACCGCACGCAGCCCGTCGACGGAGGCGTAGGGGGAGGGGGCGGTGTCGGTGGGCAGGTACTTGAAGCCGCCACCGGGCTTGAACTGCTGGGAGATCAGGAAGTCGACCGGGGTCTTGCCGGTGCCGCTGGTGAAGTCGGCGCCCTGGGGGTTGATGCCGCAGGCGTTGAGACCGGAGACGGCCCAGCCGTTGGAGTCGGTGTTGGCGCCGAACATCGAGTTGAAGGCGCCGGAGGCGACGAGCTTGCCCTTGAGGAAGTTCTTGGCGGCGACGATCGCGGGGTCGGTGCCGGGCACGCCGCTGCTGCACAGCGAGGCCATGGCGGCGCCGGTCATGTCGATGTCACCGGCCTGGGCGAGTGCGGCCGGATCGCCGGCGGCCTTGCCGAAGTTCCAGCCCCCGTCGTTGTGCTGGTTGGCGCGGACCGCCGTGACCGAGGCGTCGAGCAGGGCCTGCGGCACCCGCTGGGCACCGCTCTGCGTCCTGGCGCCGCCGAGGGCGAGCAGGCCGAACACGGTGCCGTTGAAGTTGGCGGACGGGCCGTAGTAACCGGGCTCGGCGGTCTGCCAGTAGGCGGCGACGTCCGCGATGAGGTTGCGGCCGGGGCCGACGCGCGCGGGGTCGATCCCGGCGGCGTAGGCGTTGAGGACGCCCCGCTCGTAGTCGGTGACGACGGGCGCGGCGCTCGGCCAGGTGGTGGCGGCGAGCTGGTTGCGGTACACCAGGCGGGCGTTCCTGGTGGCGTCGCCGCCCGGGGCCACGTCCGCCGCGGCGGTGCCGGCGGCCGCCAGCGCGCTGAACGCCCACTCGTTGGAGAGGCCCCCGCCGGTGACGTAGCTGCCGTCGGCGGCCTGGAGGGACTTCAGATAGGTGACGCCGGTGCTCTTCGAGGTGGCTGTCTGGGCCGGGGTGGCGGTCGCGTGGGCGGGGACGGCGGAGAGCAGCAGGGCGCCGGCCGTTATCGGGACGGCCACCGCGGAGGAGACGCGCGAGGAGGAGAGGAGGGACGACACGGGGCGGGCTCCTTGGAGTGATGGGCGCCGACCCGGCTCCGGGCCCCGGGGCTCCCTCGGGAGTTCGGCGGCCGGAGCGGCCGCCGCCCGGATCGCGTGGGCAGGCTTTCGCCGGTGGTACGTGGCCGGGCGGGCATTCGGGCTCGGGACGGCGGAACCGCCCCATACCGTTGCGCGTCAGCCCTGGAATCGCACCAGGTTCCCCCGCTCGGCCACCGGGGACGCTACCGCACGGTGCCGCCACCGGCGAGGTGTCCAAGGCGACATGACGACTCATTGACGGCCGACGCGGGAGCGTGGTCTGATGAACCGTTTTTCATCCTCGGCAGTAGGGGAAGCCGGTCCAACTCCGGCGCTGACCCGCAACCGTAGATCCGCCCCTCCGGGCGGATGAGCCGGACTGCCTGCGCCGAGGGCCTGTTCAGAAGCACTTGCGTCGTCGAGGACTACGACGCGGTCGGGACGGTCCCCATGCCGGGGAGCCGTCGGCTGCGCCGTGACACCCCGTCGACCGATCAGGGAGTCGCCGGTGAGGGTCAACAGCACGCGCACACGTCACAGAGCCCGGGGTCTGACGTCCCTGCTGGCCACCGGCGCCGTCGCTGCCGCCGCGGGCGGTACGGTCCTGCTCGGCCACCCCGGTACCGCGGCCGCCGACCCGATCGAGGAGTGCACCGCCACCACCGGCGCGATCGTCGCCGTGGACTTCGGCCACTGGGGCGGCGGGGTCGTCCGCGGCTGCGACGCCCACCCCACCACCGGGATGAACCTGCTGCACAACGCCGGCTTCACCACCACCGGCACCGAGCACGACGGCCCGGCGTTCATCTGCCGGCTCGGCAACGGCACCTTCAACAGCGGCACCCAGTACCCGACAGCCGCCGAGGAGCCCTGCGTCAACACCCCACAGGCCACCGCGTACTGGTCGTACTGGATCGCCGAACCCGGTCGGCAGACCTGGTCCTACAGCCAGTTCGGCGCCGCCACCCAGAAGCCGAAGCCCGGCGAGGTCGAGGCCTGGGTGTACGGCGGCACCGACATCGGCGGCACCAGCGGGGCACCCTCCTTCACCCCGGACTCCGTCCGCGCCGAGAACGGCGCCGGTCCGTCCCCCTCGGCCTCCGCCTCCCCCTCGGCGTCCATCTCCCCCTCGACGTCCCCGAGCCCGACCGGCCCGTCGCCCGCCGCGGGCGACCCCGTCGCGGCGGCCGCCTGGCTGGCCGGCCGGCTCGTCGACGGCGACCACATGGAGAACTGGGCCTTCGAGGGCCCCGACCTCCCCCGGACGTCCCTCACCGCGATCGCCCTCGCCGCCGCCGGGACGGAGGACCCGGCCCTGCGCAAGGTCCTCGCCTACCTCGCCGCCCACACCGACGCGTTCCTCCTCCCGGACGGGCCGTCCGCCAAGCCCGACGCCAGGGCCGCCGCGCTGCTGGCCCTGGTCGCCGAGAGCACCGGCGGCAACCCCCGTGCCTTCGGCGGCCGCGACCTGATCGCCGCGCTCACCGACCACGTCTGTGCCTCGGCCGGCGAGAACGGCAAGTGCACCGCCGCCGGGGACTTCCACGGTGCGGCCTCGCCCTGGGTCCAGGCCCTGGGCGTCATCGCCCTGCAGCGGGCCGAGGTCGCTCCGCCCGCCTCGGCGCTCACCCGGTTCACGGCGCTCCAGTGCGCCGACGGCGGCATCGCCGGAGCGATGATCGTGGCGGGCGACTACTGCGAGTCCGATCCGTCCGGCACCGCTCTCGCCGTTCTCGCCCTGCGCAAGGCCGGCGGCTTCGAGCAGACGGCGAAGAAGGCCGCCGACCAACTGGCCGCGAGCCAGCAGGCCGACGGCTCCTACCTCCCCTACACCGGCGCCGCGGGCGGCGACACCGGCAGCACCGCCCGCGTGGCCCAGGCTCTCAAGGCCACCGGCCGGAGCGCCGGACAGACCGCCGCCAGGACCTGGCTCGCCGCCCGGCAGGGCCAGGACGGCGGCTTCGGCACCGACGAGTCGACCACCGAGTCCGACCCGGACGCCACCGAACAGGCCATCCTCGCGCTGACCGGCACCGACCCGACCGGCGTCCGGCACGACCCGAACGCGGCCACGACCGCGCCGCCCGGCCCGCACCCCGGGAAGACCCCCGATCTCGGCAAGGGCAGCGCCTACCTGACCGACCCGGCACGCCTGATCGACGGTCACTACTACGAGGCCTTCCCGGCCTTCGCCGACTTCGGCCTCACCATCGACGGCGCCTACGCCCTCGCCGCCACCGGCGCGGACGACGCGGCCCTGCGCAGGATCGTCGACTTCCTGGACCAGCAGGGCAAGGACGCCGGCGACCGAACCGTCAACGACTGGACGGGCATCGGCACCGAGTACGCCGGCGGCGGCTCGATCGGCAAGGAGGCGCTGCTCGCCGAGATCACCGGCCGCGACCCGCGCGCCTTCGGCGGCCACGACCTGATCGCCGCCCTCGCCACGGCGGTCTGCGCCCAGACGAACCCGGACACCGGCTGCGCGGCGCCCGGCAACTACACCTACGCCACCTCGGTCTTCTCCCAGGCGCTCGGCATCATGGCCCAGCTGCGCGCCGGGGAGACCAGGCCGGCCGCCGCGCCGGTCGCCTACCTGAAGAGCCTCCAGCACGCCGACGGCTCCTGGCCGAGCCTGATCCCCGCCACCGGGGACTCCGACGTGGACAGCACCGCCATGGCGGCCATGGCCCTCGCCCTCGCTCCCGGGGATGACGGCGCCCAGGCCGTGGACAAGGCCCTCGGCTGGCTGGCCGGCAAGCAGGAGGCCGACGGCGGCTTCCCCGGCGCGGCCGGTGACTCCACCAACTCGGCCGCCCTCGCGATCCAGGGGATGACGCTGCGTCAGAGCGCCTACGCCGGCCCGATCGCCAAGGCGCTGGACTTCCTCGCCGGCCAGCAGAACAGCGACGGCGGCTTCAACGTCGCCACGAGCGGACAGCGCGGCTCGGACGTCCGGGCCTCCACCCAGGCGGTGGGCGGCGCCACCGGGATCTCCTTCGGCACCCTCCGGCGGGACCTCGGCAGCACGCCCACTCCGACCGGTTCGCCGACGGCGACGCCGAGTTCGACGCCGACGGGCTCCCCGACGGAGACCGGATCCCCGGCCCCGACCGGCTCACCCACGACCGCCCCGACCGCCCCGGCCACCGCGGACACCGGGACGCCCGGTGTGTCCGGCGGGCCCGTCCCGGGCGACCCCGGATACCCGGCCCAGCCCGGCGTACCCGGAAACCGCGTGCCCGGCACGGCCGACGGCGGCAGCCTCGCCCGCACCGGGACGGACACACCGGCCCTGATGGCAGCCGCCGGGCTGCTGGTCGGCGCCGGAGCCGCAGCCGTCCTCGCCGCCCGCCGCCGCGCGGCCTCCGCACCCGGGCGCCACCGGTGATCCGGCGGACCGGCCGGCTGCTCGGGGCCGTTGCCACGACGCTCGCCCTCGCCTTCGGCGGGCTCGGGGTGGCGGCTGCCCCGGCGGTGGCGGCCCCGCTGCCGATCGAACAGTGCACCACCACCTCCGGCGTGGTGCTCGCCGTCGACTTCGGCAAGTGGGGCGGCCCGCTGCTGCGCTCCTGCGGCACCACCCCCACCACCGGCTACACCCTGCTCAACCAGGGGGGCTGGAAGACCACCGGGACGGGGCACGACGGCCCGGCGTTCATCTGCCGGATCGGTTACAGCGGCTACCAGGGCGGCAAGCAGTTCCCCACCCCGGATCAGGAGAAGTGCGTCCTCACACCGCCCGCCACGGCCTACTGGTCGTACTGGCACGCGGACCCGGGTGAGAACACCTGGTCGTACAGCCAGCTCGGCGCGATGAGCTATCGGCCGAAGCCCGGCAGCGTCGACCTGTGGATCTTCGGCGGGACCAACATCGAGGGCACCGAAGGACGTCCCGCCTTCTCGCCCGACACCGTCCGCGCGCACAACACCGCACCGGGCGGCGGAGCGGACGCCACCCCGGAGCCGCCCAGGCCGCCGGCCGGCGCCGGTTCGGCCGGCGGCAGTGGCTCCGGTAGTGGCTCCGGCGGTGGAGGCACCGCCGGCGGCAGCGGCGGCGGCACCGGGGGGACGTCCGGCGGTTCGGCCTCCGGCGGTTCGGTCACCGGCGGCACCGGTGGCGGCGGCACGAAACGTCCGCCCGCCGCCGGGACTCCGGGAGGCACGGGCCGTACCGAACCGGCGATCCCGCCGGCCGGGCTGCCCGAGCAGACCACCCCCGCACCCGATCCGGCCGCGTCCGTGCCCGCGCCCGACGAGACCCCTGCCCAGGTTCCGTCCGACACCCCGTCGGCCACCGACACCGCACCACCGCCGTCCACGGACCCGGCGACCCCGGCCCCGTCCGCCGACGCCGGCGGTCCGGCCGTGGTGAACGCCGCCCCGGTCGCCGACGCCCCGCACGACGCGGGCCCGATCGCGCCCGTGGTCGCCGGAGTCGTGCTCGTGGCCGCCCTCGGCACCGCCACCGTCATCGCCGCGCGCCGCCGCCGACGGGCCGAGTGATTCCGTGACCGTGCTCGACCGACCCGGCACCGGGTCCCCGCAGTCCGCCCCCGGGCGGGCCGCGGGGGCCGGGCGACTCCCGCGCAACCTGCACCCGCTGGCCTGGTGGGCCTGGGCCCTGGCCCTGGCCACCGCGGCCAGCCGCACCACCAATCCGCTGCTCCTGTTCCTGGTGCTCGCCGTCCTCGGCTACGTGGTCACCGCCCGCCGTACCGAGGCCCCGTGGGCCCGCGGCTTCAAGTACTACCTGTGGCTCGCCCTGACCGTGGTGGCGATCCGGGTGGTCTTCCGGTGCGTCTTCGCCACCGGCATCACCCCCCACGACCACCTGCTCTTCTCGCTCCCGCACATCCCCACCCCCGACTGGTACGCGGGCATCCGGATCGGCGGCCCGGTCTCCCTGGAGGCCACCCTCTCGGCCGCCACCGACGGCCTGCGGCTCGCCTGCCTGCTCTGCTGCATCGGCGCGGCGAACACCCTGGCCAATCCCAAACGGGCCCTGCGCGTGCTCCCCGGCGCCCTCTACGAGCTGGGCGTGGCCGTGACGGTCTCGATCAGCGTCGCCCCGCAGCTGGTGCAGAGCGTCCAACGGGTGGTTCGCGCGAGGCGGTTGCGCGCCGGGCGGAGCAAGGGCATCCGGGCTCTGCGCAGCATCGTCGTCCCGGTGCTGGAGGACGCGCTGGAACGCTCGCTGCACCTGGCCGCAGCGATGGACTCCCGGGGCTACGGCCGCTCCGGCACCGCCACCCGCGCGTCCCGCCGGGCCACCGGCGCGCTGATGCTGCTCGGCATGATCGGTCTCTGCGCGGGCGTGTACGGGCTGCTGGACGGAACCGCCCCCGCCGCGCTGGGGCTGCCGGCCCTGCTCGCGGGCTCGCTGCTGTGCGCGGCCGGCCTGGCGCTCGGCGGCCGACGGGTACGCCGCACCACCTACCGGCCGGACCCGTGGCGGTCCGCCGAGTGGGGCGTCGCCGGCTGCGGAGTGGCGGCCGCGACCCTGCTGTTCGTCACCGTGGGGTACGACGCCACCGACCTCAACCCGTCGCTCTACCCGCTGAGCTGGCCGAGCCTGCCGGTCGTCCCCGTGCTGGCCCTGCTGCTGGCCGGTGCCGCCGGGGTCATCGCCCCGCCCCCGGGCCGCACACCCGAACCCCCGGCCGTGCCCCGGCAGCGGGCCGCCGACCGTACCACCGGGGACCGCCGTACCGGCGGCCGCACGCACACCGAGGTGACCAAGTGATCCGTTTCGACCAGGTCGGCGTGGTGTACGAGGGCGCGGCCGCACCGACACTGCGCGACGTCGACCTGCACATCCCGGAGGGCGAACTCTGCCTGGTGGTCGGGCGCACCGGCGCCGGCAAGTCCACCCTGCTCGGCGCGGTCAACGGCCTCGTCCCGCACTTCACCGGCGGCACCCTGTCGGGCCGGGTCACCGTCGACGGCCGGGACACCGCCCACCACCCGCCGCGCGAACTCGCCGACGTGGTCGGCGTGGTCGGACAGGACCCGCTGGCCGGCTTCGTCACCGACACCGTCGAGGAGGAACTCGCCTACGCCATGGAGCAGTTGGCGATCCCCCCGGAGACGATGCGCAAACGCGTCGAGGAGACCCTCGACCTGCTCGGCCTCGCCGACCTGCGGTACCGCGCGCTGCACGAGCTCTCCGGCGGACAGCAGCAGCGCGTCGCCATCGGTTCCGTGCTCACCGCCCACCCCCGGGTCCTGGTCCTGGACGAGCCCACCTCCGCACTCGACCCGACCGCAGCCGAAGAGGTCCTGGCGGCCGTCACCCGGCTGGTGCACGACCTCGGCGTCACCGTCCTGCTCGCCGAACACCGCCTGGAACGGGTCGTCCAGTACGCCGACCGCGTCGCCTACCTCCCCGGTGACGGCACCGTCGCCCACGGACCGCCCGCCGAGATCTTCACCGGCACGGCGATCGCGCCACCGGTCGTCGACCTCGGCCGGCTGGCCGGCTGGCACCCGCTGCCGCTGTCCGTCCGCGACGCCCGCCGGGCCGCCGCACCGCTCAGGGAACGCCTCTCCGGCCACCCCGCCCCGCCGCCGCGCCGCGAACCCGCCGGAGGACGGACGGTGCTGACCGCCGAGCGGATCGTCGTGCGCTACGGCCAGGTGGCCGCCGTCCGGGAGGTGGACCTGGAGCTGCGGGCCGGCCAGGTCACCGCGCTGATGGGCCGCAACGGCTCCGGCAAGTCCTCCCTGCTCTGGGCCCTGCAGGGCTCCGGCCCGCGGCAGGGCGGCACCGTCAAGGTCGCCCGGGCCGAAGGCGGACCGGCCAGGGACCCGAAACGGCTCCCGGCCGTCGAGGCCCGCCAACTCGTCGGGCTGGTCCCGCAGACCCCGACGGACCTGCTCTACCTGGAGTCGGTGGCCCAGGAACTGGCCCAGGCGGACCAGGACGCCGCGGGCCGGCCGGCGCCGGCCGCCCGGCGGATCCTGGACCGGCTGGCCCCCGGCATCCCCGACGGCACCCACCCCCGCGACCTCTCCGAGGGGCAGAAGCTGGCCCTGGTCCTGGCGGTCCAGCTGGCCGCCGCGCCGGAGGTGGTCCTGCTGGACGAACCCACCCGAGGACTGGACTACCACGCGAAGGAGGCGCTGATCGGCATCGTCGACGGGATCGCCGCCGACGGGCACACCGTCGTCGTCTCCACCCACGACGTCGAGTTCGTCGCCGCGGCCGCGGACCGGGTGGTGGTGATGGCCGAGGGCGAGACCGTCGCCGACGGCCCGACCGCCGAAGTGATCGTCGCCTCACCCACCTTCGCCCCCCAGACCGCCAAGATCCTCGCCCCGCTGCCCTATCTGACCAGCCGTCAGGTCGCCCGGGCCCTGGGCGGGCTGGAGGCCGGCCGGTGACCGCCCCCACCCGGGCGGCCGTCCGGATCCCCGGCCGGGCCCGCATCGTCGTGGCCCTCGCCGCGTTCATCGGCCTGACCGCCTTCACCTGGCCGTTCGTCGTCGCCCCGGGAACGTTCGGCTCCTCCTACGCGCCGCCGCTCATCTTCGGCGCCCTGCTGATCCTGGTCCTCGCCGTCGTCATCGCCGAGATCTCCGCCGGCGGCATCGACGCCAAGGCGCTCGCCATGCTCGGCGTCCTGTCCGCCGTCAACGCGGGCCTGCGGCCGCTAGGCGCGGGCACGGCCGGCGTCGAGACGGTCTTCTTCATCCTCGTCCTCGCCGGCCGCGTCTTCGGCCCCGGCTTCGGCTTCACCCTCGGCTGCACCTCGCTCTTCGCCTCCGCCCTCATCACCGGCGGAGTCGGCCCCTGGATGCCCTACCAGATGTTCGGCTGCGCCTTCGTCGGCATGCTCGCCGGGCTGCTGCCGAAGCTCCGGCGGAGGTGGGAGGTGCTGATGCTGGCCGGCTACGGCGCCGTCTCCGGTTATCTCTTCGGCTTTCTGCTCAACCTCTCCTTCTGGCCGTTCTCCACCGACCCGAACAGCTCGATCGCCTACCTGCCCGGGCTTCCCTTCACCGAACAGTGGCACCGCTACCTGCTCTTCGACCTCGCCACCTCGCTCGGCTGGGACACCGGCCGCGCCGTCACCACCGGCCTGTGCGTCCTCATCGTCGGCCCGGCCGTCCTCACCGTCTTCCGCCGCGCGGCCCGTCGCGCCAACTTCGAGCCGACCGTGCGCTTCGCGGGCCTGCCCGACTCCCGCGACCGACCCGGACCCACCGGTACTCCGGCCGGTGTCTGACCTCCTTGTGCCCGGGCCGTCCGCAGGGTGCGCGGAGGGCCTTGAGGCGGAGCCCGAGCGGAGGGCGAGCAGCAGGTTGCGGGGGCGGGCGAGGGTGGCTGGGCCGGTGAGCATGTTGGCGACCCTGATGTAGTCGGTGTACATCGCGGGGTGGTCGGGGATGAGGTCCTGCCAGGCGCGTAGGTAGCGTTGCGCGGCGCGGGCCGCCAGTGGCGTGTGCTGGTCGGGTTGCCAGGCGCGGTCGCTGAGGGTGGCCATGGCCCAGGGCCAGCGGGTGGTGCGGTTGAGGTGCCGTTGGAAGTGGCGGGCGAAGTCGTGTGGTCCGCCGGGCGGCTGGTTGGCCAGCAGGTGTCGTAGAAGGTGGGCTTCGAGGGCGGCGACGGTCATGCCCTGGGCGTAGAGGGGGTTGAAGACGCAGGCGGCGTCTCCCAGCGCGATGAGTCCGTCGGGCCATGGGTGCAGGCGGTGGTAGTGCATGCGCCGGTTGGCGGTGTGGCGGTAGCGTGCGATTCCCGAGGTGGGTTCCATGCTGTTCAGGGCGTCGTCGAGGCCGCAGTTGAGCGATGCCGCGAAGGCTTCGAACCCGGCTGTGTCGTTTGGCGGGTGGTGTCCGGAGGCCCCTTGGAGGGTGATCAGGTATCGGTCGTGCTCGATATGCAGGGCGAAGCAGCCGCGGGGTGTGTCGGGGGCACGCAGCGGCACGAGGAGGGCCTGCCACGGCGGGTGCGAGCCCGGGGGCGCCCGAAAGAGGCGGCTGGCGTAGCCGATACCGGGATCGATCACCGTCTGCGAGGGGCGCGGCCGGAGGCCGTCGGCGGTGAGCCAGTCGGGCAGACGCGAGGTACGGCCGGAGGCGTCGACGACCAGGTCCGCATCCAGGAGCCGGGTGGCAGTTCCGGGCGGCTGCCGTGGTCGGAGGAGGACGCCGTTCACCCGGAGCGGTCTGTCGAAGTGCAGTCCGGTGATGGTGTGGCGGTCCAGAATCCGCAGGCCGGGCAGGGCGGCGGCGCGGGAGCGGATGGTGGTTTCGAGCAGGGGCCGGCTGACGGGCTGGACGAGGATGCCGGAGGTGACCGGCTCGGGTCGCCCGGCGGGGAGGTGGAGCCGGGCCTGCCGGCAGAAGTCGAAGACGGGGGCGCCCTCGGCGGTGAGTTCGTCGCGGATGCCGGGGAACAGCTCCTCGATGGCCTGGGCGCCGCGGGTGGTCAGCGCGTGGGCGTGTCTGCCCTGGGGAACCCCGGGCCGGGGGGTGGGCGCGTCGGTGAGCCGGTCCCGTTCGACAACGGTGACGTGTTCGAACGTCTCGGCCAGGACGCGGGCCGCGAGCAGCCCGGCGATGCCCGCCCCGATCACGACGGCGTGCCCGCGGCGTCGGGCGCGGCCTACGGCCGGGGAAGGTCGAACCATGAGGGAAGCACGATCGGGTGGCTGACCAAGGAGGCCAGGAGCATGACGAGCTGGAGCGCGAGCATGCAGACGGTGGCGAAGCCGACGCCGGCGAGCAGCCGGATCCACGGCTGGGCGCGTGGCGGGAGGGACAGGGAGCCTTCCAGCAGCCAGGCTTCCCGGCCGGGTCCCGCGTACAAGGTCATCAGCAGCACCGGCAGTGCGGCGAGGAGGACCAGGCACAGTGGTGAGGTGAGGGGGAGCTGGTACCAGTGGCCTTCGAAGAGCGTGAGATACGGCAGTGCGCGGGGGTAGCCGTAGCCACCGAAGCGCATGTAGGCGTGCTCCATGGGGATGTCGCAGATCAGGCTGATCACGACGGTCGCCGCTGCGGTGCGGGCCCGTGACCAGCGGGGCCTGTACCGACGCAGGAGCGCGGCGATGCCCAGGGCCATGAAGATCCAGAAAACGACCCAGGGGTAGGCGCCGTTTTCCAGGAAGGTCTCGGTCTGCGGGGTCGGGCCGTGCCATCCGGGCAGGTAGGGGCCCCAGGAGACGAGGTTGACGTCGTACCGGTTCGCGCTGACCGTGTGGTGGAAGCTGCCGGAATAGGGGTCGGTCCACCAGACCAGGAAGTAGCCCGTGACGAGTGCGGCGGACAGCGTGATGTGTCCGGCCTTGCGGGACTGCCGCCAGGCCACCACGATCAGCAGGACAGAGCCCGCCAGGGCCACGGCGTCCTCGATCCGGGTGGCGAGCTTCATCCCCGCCGACATCGTGTAGCCGCCGGAGGAACAGGCGTGCAGGTTGCCGTCGGCTGCCCAGCGGGCGAGCACCCAGATCTGGAAGAGAACGCACAGGAGGCCGAACGCTGCCCAGCACACGGGCGGGCGGCGCCAACGGCTGTGCCGTCCCCCGGCGGGGGCGGCAGGCTCTTTGGCCCGACGGGCCGGGAAGGTGCTCTCGTACGGCATGTGCTGTCACCCCTGTGTGAGGTGGTGAGGCGGCTCAGGACCGGGGGCGGTCGCGGATCGCTCTTCCGCGTCGCTGTCAGGCCCGCCGGTGCCGAGGCCCAGGTGTCCCATGAGCCAGTGAGCGAGGCCCGCGGGGGTGGGGTTGACCCAGATCACCCCGGGTTTGACGGTGATGCTCAGGGCTCGCTGGATGCGCTGTTGCAGCTGGACGGCGCCGAGGGAGTCCATACCGAGGACGACCATGCTGGTGTGGGGGCCGATGTGATGGGTGGTGCCGCCGAGGAGCTCGCGTACGCAGTCGATGATGAAGGACTCCAGCAGCTCCCGGCGCGCTCCTTCGCCCTCGGCGGTCAGGAGTTCCTCGCGCACCGGCGCCTGCCCGCCGTCGTCCTGGCCGGAGGTCAGGAGTGGGGTGAGCAGGGTGGAGTGGCGCAGGGCAGGGTAGGGGGCGGTCCACTGGTCGAGGTCGAGCGGGGAGTAGGCGATCTGCCGGAATCCTGCGGTCAGGATGCGTTCGAGGGCGTCGATGCCGTCGACGGGGGTGATGGTGATCAGTCCCCGGTCGGCGAGGTGTTGTCCGCGTCCGACTTCGCTCCAGGCACCCCAGTGGATGCCGGTGGCGGGCAGGTCCCGGGCGCGGCGCCAGGCCGTCAGCTGGTCGAGGAAGGCGTTGGCGGCCGCGTAGGCGCCCTGCCCGGGTGAGCCGATCAGCGAGGCGACCGACGAGTAGAGAACGAAGAAGTCCAGCTCGATGTCGGCGGTGGCCCGGTGCAGGGCCCAGGCTCCTTCGGCTTTGCCGCGCCATACCCGCTGAAGCAGGTCGGGACGGAGGTTGCCGAGGGCGGCGTCCTCGACGACGCCGGCGGCGTGCAGGACGCCGCGCAGCGTCATCCGGCCCTGGGTGGCGGCGACGACGCACCGCTCGGCCGTGCGGGGGTCGGCGATGTCACCGCGCACGACGCGGATGTCGGTGCCACCGGTACGCAGGGCGGCGAGGGCGGCCCGTGCCCGGGTGCCGGGGGCGGAGCGGCCGCTGATCACCACGCGGCCGGCGCCACGCCGGGCGAGCCAGGTGACGGTCAGCAGGCCGAGGCCGCCCAGGCCGCCGGTGACCAGGTAGGCGGCACCGGGGCGTACCGGGCCGGCGGGCGGGTCGGCCGGGAGCGTGGGGGTGTCGGCGCCCGCGTGGAGGCGGGCGACGTGTCGCCGGCCGCCGTGGTAAGCGAGTTCGGTGACCGGCTGGGCGGAGTCGAGCAGTTCGTCGATGAGCCGGTCCCAAGGGGTGCCGGTGTCGAAGGTGATACTGCTGGGGGCGAGTTCGGGGTGTTCGTAGGCGGCCGTGCGCAGCAGTCCGGGTAGCCCGGCCCCGGTCAGCGATGTCCGGTCCGGTGCCTGTGGGCCGGTGAGGATCCACAGCCGTGGCGGGTGGTCCAGGGCGGTGAGTTGCTGGATCACCGTGATGGCGCGGGCGACCTGCTCACGGGCCGCACCGGCTGGATCGGCTGTCGTGGCTCCGGTGCCGACGGCGAGGACGACGCCGGTGCACGGCGAGGGAAGCGCTGCCGCCAGCGGACCGGTGTCGTGGGGCAGCAGGCGGCACGCGATACCCCGTCGCGTCATCGCCCGGGCGAGTTCGGCGGGCCGGCCTTCCCCGTCGGCCGCGAGCACGGCCCAGCCCGCCTGGCCCGTCTGCCCCAGCGGGGTGGCCGACGGGACGGCGGGTTCGGGCTGCCAGGTCAGATGGGCCAGGCGGGTGGCGAAGCGTTCGGCTGAGGGCGTGATGTTGGACAGGCGCAGGCCGCGGACTTCGGCGACCACGGTGCCGTCGGCGGTGGCCAGTTTTCCGGAGGAGGTGCAGGTCAGATCGTCGGCGTGGTGCAGTTCGACCAGGGCGGTCCGGACGTGGGCGGTGGGCCCGTAGACGCGGACCTCGTCGAAGCCGGCGACGACGACGGGGCCGGGGCTGGTGGCCCGGTGGGCCAGCCACAGCGATACCACCGTCTGGACGAGTTCGTCGTGCAGGGCCGGGTGCAGGGACATCATCCAGGCCGAGACACGGGCACTGGCGTGGGTGCGCAGTGAGGAGGTGGCCCGGTCTTCGGTGGGGTGGATCCTGATGTGTTCGATGGCGGTGAAGGCCGGGCCGTGGTGGACGTTGTGGCGCTCGCGGAAAACGCGGTACAGGTCGGCCGGATCGCTGTCCTGCCACCCCTGCACGGCCGGACCGAGGGTGATGGGCGGCGGGGCGCCTTCGGCGCCGTCGAGAGGACGCACGGTGCCATGGGCGTGGACCACCGTGGCCCCGTCCTCGGTCCGGGAGAGGATTTCGACGTGCGCGCTGTCGCCGTCGTGGACCAGACGGGTGGTGACCAGGGGCTCGGGGTCCAGGATCAGCGGGCTTTTTATGGTCACGTCGTGGACGCTGACGCGGTCGGTGGCGAAGACGCGGGCTGCGGCGGCGAGCATCATCTCCACCATGCCGGTACCGGGCAGCACCGGCACGTCCGCGACCTTGTGGTCGTCCAGCCAGGGCAGCCGGGCCGGGCCGAGGGGGGTCTGCCACAGGAACCGTCCCGGGTGGTCGGGGTCGTGGACGGAGCCGCCGAGCAACGGGTGCTGTGCTGCGCCGACCAGGTACGGGGCGACGAGCCGGTAGGGGGTGGTGTCACCGCCGCGGCGGGTGCGGTGCCAGGCCGTGCCGGGCACCTCGGCGAGTTGGCCGTGGCCGTAGTGGGAGGAGAAGTCGATGCCGTCGTAGCCGGCCGCGTGCAGCCGGCCGAGGTGGGTGAGGAAGGCGTCCTGGTCGTCGCTGCCCTGACGCAGGCTTCCCAGGGCGACGGCATCGTGGATGCCGTGGTGGCGGGCGGTGTCCAGGATGGGCCGGACCGCCAGGGGATGGGCCGTGCACTCGATGAACAGCCGGTGGCCATCGGCCAGAGCGGCTGAGACGGCGGCGTGGAAGCGTACCGTTTCGCGCTGGTTGCGCACCCAGTACTCCCCTCCCAGCTCCCCGGGCACCCGTGGATCGTCAGTGACGGTGGAGTAGAAGGTGGCCGCGGGCCGTGCCTGCGGGAGATCGGCCAGGGCGGTGCGCAGCCGGTCCAGGATGGGGTCGACCTCGGGCGAGTGGGACGCCACGTCCACGTCGATCGGCTTCACCACGACGTCGGCGGCCTCCCACCGTGCGGCCAGGGCGGCGATCTGGGCGGCATCGCCGGAGACGACCGTGCTGTCCGGGGAGGTGAGCACCCCCAACGTGACCCCGTCGGCGCCGGCGTCGTCGATGGCGGCCCGCACCTCCGGTGCGCCGAGCATCACCGAGGCCATCGCCCCGCCGGAGATGGTGGCCAGCAGTGCGGAGCGCCGGCAGATGATTTCCACCCCCTCGGCCAGGCCCAGCCCGCCCGCCACCACCATCGCCGCGACCTCGCCGAGCGACTGCCCGATCACCGCGACCGGTTCGACTCCCCAGGACCGCCACAGCCCGGCGAGGGCGACCTGGACGGCGAAGAGGGTGGGCTGGATACGCGCCAGACCCACCAACTCCTCAGGGCGGGTGAGCACTTCACACAGGGAGAATCCTGCTTCCCGGGTGACCAGCGGTTCCATCTCCTCGATCGCGGCCCGGAACACCGGCTCACCGCGCAGCAGGCCCTGGCACATCCCGGCCCGCTGCGAACCCTGCCCGGTGAACACGAACACCGGCCCCGGATGCGAAGGCGGCAGCACCGGCACACCCGAGACCACCCCCTCGGCCTCCCGGCCTGAGGCGAAGGCGCGGGCCCGCACCGCCAGTTCACGGTGGTCGCGGGCGACGATGCCCAGGCGGTGGTCCGCCGGCGAACGGCGCAACGCCAGGGTGTGTGCGACGTCGAGCAGGCCGGTGCCGGCACCCTCGCCCTCCGCCCAGTCGGCCAGCCGGGCCGCCGCCAGCGCAAGGGACTGTGGTGAACCGCCCGACACCGCCAGCAAGAAGGACTCTTCAGCGCTCTGCGGCGACGCCGGGCGCGGGCGACGGGGCCGCAGGCGTGCGGGGGCGGCCTCCAACACCAGGTGCGCGTTGGTACCGGTCACCCCGTAGGAGCACACGGCGGCCAGCCGTGTGCGCGTGTCGACCGGCCACGGTGTCAGGGCGGTCGGCACGAACAGCCGGGATTCCCGGTCGCGCGGGATCGAGGGGTTCCACTGGTCGAAGTTGAGGTTGGGCGGGATCACGCCACGCCGCAGACACTCGACCGCCTTGATGGTTCCGGCGATCCCGGAGACCGGCTCCGAGTGCCCGATGTTGGTCTTCACCGAACCCAGCGCGCACCGGCCCTTTCCCCGGCCGTAGACGGCGTCGATCGAGCTGTACTCGATCGGGTCGCCGACCGCGGTCCCCGGGCCGTGCGCCTCCACCAGCCCCACCTCACCAGGATCGACCGCGGCCTTGCCGACGGCGTCTCTGAAGAGCTGCTGTTGCATCAGCGTGGACGGCGCGGTCAGCCGGCTGGACTGCCCGTCGTTGTTGACCGCGCTGCCGCGGATCACCGCCAGCACCCGGTCCCCCTCCCGCCGCGCGTCCACCAGCCGCTTGAGGAGCAGCACTCCCGCCCCCTCACCGCGCACGTATCCGTCGGCCCGCGCGTCGAAGGCATGGCAGGCACCGCGCCGCGACAGCAGCAGCGGGGCCTCGTAGTACTGCGTCTCCGGCGAGATCATCAGCAGCACCGCACCCGCGAGCGCCGTATCGCACTCGCCCAGCGTCAGTGCCCCGCACGCCGTATCCACCGCCACCAGCCCGGACGAACAGTGCGTGCTGACCACCATGACCGGGCCGCGCAGGTCCATCGCGAACGCCACCCGCCCGGCGGCCCCCGCTGTGAAATTGCCGAACAAGTACGGGCTGTTCGGGGCGTCCTCGACCGGCCGCGCCTCACGGAACAGATTGTCCGGCGCATAGGTGCCCACATACACGCCTGTCCGCGACCCCCGCAACCGTGCAAGCGGAATTCCGGCGTGCTCCACCGCCTCCCAGGCCACCTCCGCCAGCAGCCGGAACTGCGGATCCACCCAGTCCTGCTCCGCCGGCGCCACCGACAGCGCCACCGGATCCCACGCCCAGACATCCCCCTCCACAAAGCAGCCCAGCCCGGCCCGCACCGCGTCATCCGGATCGTGGACAGCCGCCAGCCGCGCGGCGTCCCAGCGGTCCACAGGTACCGGGCCCACCGTCCGCCGTCCGGCGGCCGCGAGCCTCCACAGGCCGGCAGCTGACTCCACACCGCCCGGGAACCGGCACCCGATACCCACGATGGCAATCGGTTCAGCATTCGATGCCGACATGGCCGTACCTCCGCCTGAAACCACCGCTCCGGCTCAAGGCCCGGGCCTGAGATATGACCGGAAGGCGATGCTCAGTACTCAGTGAGCGCCCGACCAACAGACTCGGCAAGGGCGAAGGAGGGGGCGCTCGGTGCATACGGCGCACATGTATCGGCTGCTCACGCCCCGGCTTGTACGCCGGATCGGGTTCCGGTCTGTGATGCAAGGCCCCAGGCTTCTTGACAGTGGCGGAAAGTCAGGAAACCCACTAACTGACGGTAATGCGTTGCGCCTTGCAGGAGAACGAACATGACGTCGCATCAGACATCGCGCCGGACACCCGGGCCGCGCCGCCGAACCGGGCTCGCCGCCTCGGCCGTTCTGGCCGCCACCCCGCTGACCACCGGTACGGCAGGTGCGGCGCGCGCCGGCGCTCCGGCCTGGAGCGGGCAGTTCACGGGGTACGGCACCGCGGCCTGGCGGGCCGTCCGGGGTACCGCCGCCGCCGGGTCCTGGGGCGGTGCGCAGCTGAGCGCCGTCACCTCCCCGGGCGGGCCGGGCGACGGCTCCGCGCTCCGGGTGACGTACGGCGCCGGTTCGTCCGCCAGCTCGTGCACGGACTGCCCGAATCCCGGCGGCGGGCAGTTCTACACCGGCCTCAAGGCCCTGGGCCTGGCCGGTCTGGCCAAGTCGGCGACCCTCGACCTGAAGTACTCCCTCAAGTTCCCCGCCGGGCAGGACTGGGGCAAGGCCGGCAAGCTGCCCGGCCTGTACGGCGGCACCATCGGCGACGAGTCCGGCGGCAACCACGGGAACGGCTGGTCCACCCGGTACATGTGGCGGGGCAACTCCTCCGCGCCGGACAACGGTGAGGTCTACTTCTGATCTTGGCCAGTGTTCCGCCCTTCGGGCTGGGGTGAAGGCCGTCCTTGGACCGGGGGCGCGAAGCGGCGGAGGGTTCTGCGCCTCCGTGGTGACGGTCGGGCGGGGCGCTGCTGGTTCTCGATGTACTGCTTGACGAGGGTCAGGGGTGTCCCGCCGCACGATCCGGCGAAGTGTGAGCCGGACCGGAAGTGTCCGTCCCGTTCGGCGGGGTGTTCTTCTCGACCTTCTACGGCGGCCACGACACCACCTGGGGCCCGACGAGCACCCAGCACGCGTACTTCGCCGACTTCTCGCTCTCGACGACCGTCCAGCACTGACCGCCCCGGGCCTTCCAGGGCCTTCCCGGGCCGCCACCGGGTGAGGGCGCGAACGGGTTTTCACCAGCCGTGCGGCACTCGTTCCAGCACGCCGCCCGCGAAGACGTCGTACAGCGGCAGCGTCTCCAGGTGCACATAGCCGATGTGGCAGTCGCAGACCGGCAACGGGCAGCCGCGGGCGCGCAGTTGGGTGCGGTACGAGCCGTCGTAGAGATTTCCCAGTTCGTCGCGGACGAAGTGGCAGCGGCGGACGGTACCGTCGCCGTCCACCGAGAGCACGGACTCGCCGGTGCGGCAGGGCAGGCCCGCGCTGGGGTGGGCGTGCCGGCTGTAGCCGAAGTGCGGGTCCAGGGCCGTCCAGTCGGCGGCCTCGGCGTCGGTGTAGGTCCGGCCCTCGGCGGCGTTGATCCACAGGTAGACGGCCGGGGCGAGCGCGGCGCGGAGCCGGCGGGCCTCGGCCAGGTGCTCCGGCTGCCCGACCACGCCGACGCTGTACCGCACTCCCAGGGCGTCGAGTTCGCGGCACTTGGCGAGGAAGCGGTCGTGCCCGACCTGCCCGGGGTGGTACGTCACCCAGAGCGCCAGGGTGGCGAGGTCGGCCTCGGCCAGCCAGTCGGTGCGGCAGCTGAGGTTGGTCTGGATCGCCACTCGCCGGACGTGCGGCAGGCGGCTCAGCTCGGCCAGCGCCCGCCGGTACCAGGAGCGCACCAGCCCCTCGCCCCACGGCGTGAACAGCAGCGACAGGGTGTCGCCGGTCCCCGCGCGCTCCGCGGCCCACCCGGTGAACCGTTCCAGCGCGGCGCGGTCGGCGCGCAGTTGCCCGGGCGTGTCACGCCGCTTGGCGAACGGGCAGTACGGGCAGTCGTAGTCGCAGGAGGACAGCGGGCCCCGGTAGAGCAGGGTCAGATCGAGGCCGGTGCCGGTACCGGCCTCGGTGCCGGGCTCCGGCGCGGTGGTGAGCATGCCGAGGAAGGTCATTTCACCTCGTAGTCGGCCATCAGCGCCCGGACCTCGGGCGAGAACAGCATCGGACCGGCCGCGTCCGAGTGCGCCAGCCCCTCCGGCGAGAGCATCAGCCGCAACGGGTCGTCCGCCAGCCAGCCACGGGCCCCGAACGCGGCCAGCTCGGCCGGGAAGTCCTCGGCCGGCGTGCTGCCGAAGCGGGCCCGGTACTCGGCCAGCGGCATGCCCTCGGCCTGGAGCAGCGACTGGACGAGATGCCGCCGACGCGCCTCCTCGGCGGTCATGGACCGGCCGACCTCGGCCCGTCCGAAGTCCTCGGTGGCCACGTAGTCGTCGATGATGCCGCGCACCTCGGTGGCGTTCACCGCGTAGTCGAAGGAGTAGTGCAGCCGCGAGGTGTAGGAGCGGGCTCCGCAGCCGAGGCCGACCATGCCGTCCGTCTGGCAGGCGTACTCGCCGCTCCCGGCCTGCGGGGAGGCCGCGCGGCGGAACATCCGCATCGACACCTGCTGGTAGCCGTGGGCGAGCAGGTGGTCGCGGCCGGTGCGGTAGAGGGCGAGCCGACGGGTGTCCCAGGCGGTCCGGCTCTCCTGCTCGCCGCGCCGGGCCAGGCCGGTCAGCGGCCGGACGTACAGCGGGTAGAGGTAAAGCTCCTCGGGCTGCCAGGCGAGTGCGGCGTCCAGTGAGCGGAGCCAGCCGGCCTCGTCCTGGCCGTCGATGCCGTAGATGAGGTCGATGTTGAGAACCGGGAAGCCGGCCGCGCGGATCCGCCCGAGGGCGGCCTCGACGTCGGCGCGCTTCTGCGGGCGGACGGCCGAGCGGGCCTCCGCGTCGACGAAGGACTGCACGCCCAGGCTCAGCCGCGTGGTGCCCCGGGCGGCCAGGACCTCCAGGCGGTCGGTGGTGGCGGTGGCGGGGGAGGCCTCCACGGAGAGCGGTATCGCCCGTAGGTCGGCGCCCATCCGCCGCTCGGCGATGTCGCAGAGCCGCTCCAGCTCGGCGGCCGTCAGATAGGTCGGCGTGCCGCCGCCGAACGCGGCCAGGGCGAACCGGGCGTCGTCGGCCAGGGCCTCGCGGACGGCGCCGGCCTGGCGGTCCAGCGCGTCCAGGTAGGCGGTGGTCAGGCCCTCGGGGCTGCCGATCCGGGTGAACAGGTTGCAGAAGCCGCAGCGCACCTCGCAGAACGGGATGTGCAGGTAGAGCGAGAGCGCGTGCTGCGGCTCGCCGGCCCACAGCTCGCGCAGTGTCGGGCGGTCCGGCAGCGGCCGGTACGCGGTCTTGTGCGGGTAGGCGTAGACGTAGGACTGGTAGGGCGACTGGTCGGCCGCCCGGTCAGCCGTCAGGCCGGGTGGCCGCGCGGTCGTCAGGTCGAGTGGGTGGCCGGTCGGCGCCGGTGCCGTGGTCATGAGGTCTCCTCGGCGGTGGCCGTCGGGCGGGCGGGGATGGTGAAGTGCGCGTACGGGACCGTCCAGACCACCTCGTGGCCGATCCGGTGGCCGGTGTAGCCGTCCTCGCCGTACGCGGTGCCGTGGTCGGAGCAGACGATCGCGAAGCACGGGCGGCGGGCGCTCATCGCCGCGAACAGCCGGCCGATGTGGGCGTCCACGTACTCCAGGGCGGCGGCGTGGCTCTCCCGGGAGTCTCCGTGCTCGCGGTCGGCGCCGGGCAGGTGGAACCAGTTGGGCTGGTGCAGCGCCGAGACGTTCAGGAAGAGGAAGAGCGGCTGTCCGTCCGGCTGTTCGGCGGCGACCTGTTCGGCCCGGGCGACCTGCGCCTCGAACGAGGTGGGGGAGGGGACACCCATCGCGGGCTCCCAGTGGCTCTCCTGGAAGAGGCCGGGCAGGACGGAGCCCAGCGGTCCCTGCTTGTTGAAGAAACCGACGCCGCCGATGCAGACCGTCCGGTACCCGGCCGTGGCGAGCGCCCCCGGCAGATCGGGCGCGTCGAAGACCCAGGTGCGCGGCGCGGTGCTCTCCGACCCGGCGAAGCGGGCGGCGAACAGACGCGGGTGCGGTCCGTGCGGAGAGGCCGGGGTGGGCAGGAAACCGGCCAGGATCGCCTGGTGGGAGGCGTAGGTGAAGCTGCCGGGCGAGTGCCGGCGCTCCCAGCGGCCGCCGGGCAGGAACGCGGCGAGGTTCGGGATCCGCCCGGCGGCGGCCAGTTCCTCCGCGACGTCGAAGCGCAGCGTGTCCAGGGTGACGAGGAGCAGGTCGTGGCTGCCCACGACGGCGTTCATGTCGGGGGCGGGGCGGTTCGCCGGGTCGGGCGTCCGGTCGGTGGTCCGGTGGGGTGTGTGCTGGTTCATCGGGTCGGTTCCATGATCTGGTGGTTCGTCGGTGCCGGGCGGGTGTCCGGCCGCAGGCCGGGTGGTCCGGTCCGGGCGTCGGGTCGTGCCAGGAGGGCGGCGAGCTGGGCGCCGTAGGTGTCGAGGCCCTCGGCCGGGCCGCCGGGCAGTCCAGTGAGGTTGGGCAGCAGGTCGCCGAAGGCGTTGACCTCGCAGACCAGCGCCCGCCGCCAGCCCGAGGCGGGCAGCACGTCCACGCCGACCATCGGGGAGTCCGGGAAGCAGGCGGCCGCCCGCTCCGCCGTCTCCAGCAGGGCCGGCCAGGCGGCCCCGGCGGCCTCCCGGGCCAGGTCGAGGTTGCCCCGGGCGCCGCCGAGGTGCAGATTGGTCATCGGCTGGGAACTGGTCCGCACCACCGCATGGGTGGCCCGTCCGGCGACCACCACCACCCGCAGGTCCGCCGAGCGGCCGGACTGCGAGGCCTTCGGGATCCACTGCTCGACGTGCAGCCGGTCCGGCGCCAGCCGGTCGACCAGCCCGGCGACCTGCCGCTCGTCCCGGTAGCGCCGGACCCGCAGCGAGTTGTGCAACTGCCCGCCCGCCAGCTCGACCGAGGTGGTGGCCAGGACCTGCCCGCGCGGGCCGAATTCCAGCGCCACCACCCCCGAGGCGGAGGAACCGTGCGCGGGCTTGACGAAGACCCGGCGCAGTCCGGCGGCGCGCAGCCGCTCGCGCAGCTCCTCCCAGCCGGTGACGTCCGCGCCGAGCGTGTCGAGCGCGCGGGGCACCGGCACCCCGGCGGCGGCCAGGACCGTGTGCGCCCGCCGCTTGTCGAACATCACGGCGATCTCCTCCGGATCGCCGAGCAGCCGTACCCCCGGCACCCGGGCCAGCCCGCGCAGGGCGGTCATCACCCCGGCGTACCAGGCGGCCCCGCCCTCCACCCTGGTCGGCGCGTAGCCCGGGCCGAGCGCCGGCCCGCGCAGCAGCTCGTCGACCGCGGGCTCCTCGCCGGGCGACTCGATTCGCAGCAGAGCGCCGTCGGGCAGCCGGTACTCGCCGCGCAGCAGGTCGAGCCAGGGCAGTACGGAGGGCTCCGGCAGGCCGGCGGCCCGGGCCGCGGCGGCGAACAGCGTCACCCGCCGGTGGCCCGGATTGCCGAGGACGGTCAGCCGCGTGGTCATCCGAACGCCACCCGCCTATTCGGCGACCGCGACATAGCGGTCCTCGGGATCGTCCTCGTACTCGGCCTCGGCGTCGGAGAGGTCGAGCGCCACACCGGGCAGGCTCTGGCGGAGCCGCTCCTGGAACGCGTCGGAGAGGTAGTGGTGGTGCAGGTCGAGCGCGCGCAGGTGGGTGAGCGGCTGGCCCTCCAGCAGCGCGGTGGCGCCCTCGTCGGTGAGCACGCCCATCGACAGGTCGAGCGATTCCAGCCGGGCGACGACCGGCGCGTGGGCCACGGCGGCGGCGATCTCGTCCTCGAACTCGCTGTTGGCCAGGGCGAGGTGGCGCAGCGCCGGGAGGCGCGACCCGTCCAGGAACGGCGCGAGGTCGTCGATGGTGCTGTCGCCGCCGTACTCGTCCACGCCGAGCCAGAGCTCCAGCCGCTCCAGCGCCGGGAGTTCGGAGCCGGCCACCGCCCGCACCACGGTGGCCGGCAGGCCGCCGGCCTCGAAGCGCAGGGCGGTCAGCCGGTCGTGCCGGACGGGCTTCAGCTCCAGGCCCCCGCCGCCGCGCACGACCAGCTCGGTCAGCCGGGGGAACGCCGTCAGCACCGGCGTGACGTCGCACATCTCCAGCCAGGAGATCTCGCACTCGTCGGACGCCACATCGGCGATGAACAGCGCCTCCAGCGCCGGGAAGCGCCCGGCGTCCCGGACGATCGCGGCGAGCGTGTCGTCCACCGGTCCGTAGTCCTCGGCCCACCAGGGGCCGACTATCAGGGCCCGCACCCCGGCCGGGTCGATCGCGGCGAGGAACGCCTGCCAGCGCTCGTCGAAGTCGGTGCCCGAGCCGTAGTCCACCGAGAGCCGCCAGGCGACGGCGCCCGGGGCGGGCTGCTTCCGGGAGGCGTCGGGGCCGATGGGGAACTCGAAGACGGGCAGCCCGTGGAACTGCTCGGGGTGGTTGACGGACACGGATGCTCCTGCGGCGCTCTGCCGGTCGGTGGTGGGAGTGCTGGTGCTGGGTGTTGCGTGCTGGTCCGGTGGCTCGCGTGCTGCCGGCGCCGCTACTCGGCGACGGCGACGTAGCGCCACTGGTCGTCCGGCTTCCCGGCCTCGGAGAGGTCGAGCGCCACGCCGGGCAGGGCCTGGCGGAGCCGCTCCTGCATCGCGTCGGAGAGGTAGTGGTGGTGCAGGTCGAGCGCGCGCAGGTGGGTGAGCGGCTGGCCCTCCAGCAGCGCGGTGGCGCCCTCGTCGGTGAGCACGCCCATGGAGAGGGTCAGTGCTTCGAGCCGGGCGACGACCGGGGCGTGGGCCACGGCGGCGGCGATGGCGTCCTGGAACTCGCTGTTCTGCAGGCCGAGGTGGCGCAGCGCCGGGAAGCGCGACCCGTCCAGGAAGGGCGTGAGGTCGTCGAGGGCGGCGTCACCGCCGTACTGGTCCACCCCGAGCCAGAGCGCCAGGCTTTCGAGGGCGGGGAAGTCGCACGCGGCGACCGAGCGCACCACGGAGACCGGCAGGCCGCCCGACTCGAAGCGCAGTGCGCGCAGCCGCTCGTGCCGGACCTGCTGGAGCGCCAGGCCGCTCCCGCCCTCCCAGTCCTCGCCGGAGCCGCGCACCACCAGCTCGGTCAGCTGCGGGAACGACGTCAGCAGCGGGGTCACGTCCACCAGCTGGAGCCAGGAGATCTCGCACTCCTCGAAGGTGATGTCGCCGACGAAGAGCGCGCGCAGCGCCGGGAGACGCCCGGCCGCGCCGACGATCGCCCGCAGCGGCTCGGCGAAGCTGTCCGGCTCCTCCTGCGACCAGAGGCCGATCACCACGGCGCTCACCCGGTCCGCCTCGACCGTGTCGAGGAACTGCTGCCAGCACTCGGTGAACGTCCGCGGGGACTCGTACTCCAGGCCGATCTTCCAGGCGACCGCTGCCGCGTCCGGCAGTTGGGCGCCCTTCTCCACGGCCTGGACGAAGTCGAAGACCGGGAGGCCGTGGAACTCTTCGATGTGCCTGCTGACCGTCATGCGCTGCTCCTCGGGGGTTGGGGCCGAACAAATGTCTACCAGCCAGGTCCGACAATCCGGTGGCTGGGGCGTCGCCCGGGCGCGTTGTCGGACCCCTCCTCTACGTTTCGGGGCGTGAGAGGTCCGGCGCCCGCCGGGCCGGTCAGGAGGGCTGATGTACCGCCAGGGTGATGTGCTGATCGCGCCGGTCGAGGAGGCCGCGGTGCCGCCGCGGGTGGGCGCGCTGGCCGCGCAGCCGAGGGACGGACGGGGCCGGATGGTCCTCGCGCTCGGCGAGGTCACCGGCCACGCCCACGCCGTGGTCGGCCCGGGCGAACTGCGCAGGGAGGCCGGTCCGTTCGGTGCGGCCTGGCTGCACCTGCCCGAGGGCGGCCGGGTGGTGCACGAGGAGCACGCGGCGATACCGCTGCCCAGGGGCTGGTACCGGGTGGTGCGCCAGCGCGAGTACATGCCGGGCGCGGTCCGCGTCGTCGCCGACTGAGGCCCCGGCGGCGGTTCACAGCGGGGCCGCCGCCGCGCGGATGGTGCGGCGGCGTCGAACGGATCGAGCAGTTGAACAGATCGAGTACCAGTGGCCGGGCAGGGCTCCCGGCCGGGAGCGGAGTGCGTGATGGTGACGGAGCAGACGGTCGGGCCCGGTGCGGTGACGGCCCGCTGGCGGGCGAGCGCGGCGGCCACCGGGCCGGCCGACCGGGCCGGGGTCGAGCGCGCGCTGCGCGCCGCCTACCGGGCGGCCGGACTGGCGGAGCCGGCGGTCGTCCGCTGGTTCGGCTCGCCGCGGGCGGCGGCGGAGGCCGCGCTGGAGCTGCGGGCCGGCGGCGCGGTGAGCGTCCGTGAGGCCGTCCGCACCCGGCCGTGGGAGGAGGCCCGCCGCCGGGCCGTCGAGCGGGTCGGCCCGGCCGGCTGGGCGCCGCTCTGGGCGCTCACCGGCGGGGAACTCGGCCCGGTGACCAACTCCCTGGCCGGGCGGGTCCGCGACGCCGTCCTCGACCGGCTCGCCCCGGAGGCCGATGCGGAGGAGGATCCGCAGGACGTCGTCGAGGCCGCCCGCGCCCGCCGCACGGCCGTCCGGCTCGCCCTGCTGGACGCCGTCCGGGGCCAGCACGACGCGCCGTGGTTCGCCGCCTTCGAGGCGGCGGGGGAGCCGACCGGCGCGGCCGAGGGCGCTGAGAAGGACGACGGGGGTGCCGAGAAGGCCGACGGGATCGACGCGCTCGCCCGGGTCGCGCGCGAGGCCGGCTGGTGGTGGCCGTACGAGGGCGTGGCCCTGGTCAGCGAGCGGCCCGTCGCCCTGCACCGCGACGAGGCGGGCCGGCTCGACCGCGCCGACGGCCCGGCCCTGGAGTACGCCGACGGCTTCGCGCTGCACGCCTGGCGAGGCATGCCCGTCCCGCCCGGCTTCCTGGCCGGCCTCGGCACCGTCACCGTCGAGCGGATCCGCACCGAGGAGAACGCCGAGCTGCGCCGCGTCCTGCTGGAGCACTACGGCTACGAGCGCTACCTGGCGGACTCCGGCGCCGAGCCGTTGCACCGGGACGAGACCGGGGTGCTCTGGCGGATCCAGCTGCCGGCCGACGAGCCGGTGGTGATGGTCGAGGTGGTGAACTCCACCGCCGAGCCCGACGGCACCTTCCGCACCTACTGGCTGCGCGTCCCGCCCAGCACCCGCACCGCCCGGGCCGGGGTGGCCTGGACCTTCGGCCTGACGGAGGCGGAGTACCACCCGCAGCGCGAGACCTGAGGGCCCGGAGGACCCCGGCGGCCCGCGCCGCGGGGTACGCCCCGCCGCCGGCCCGCCGGGAGTGCGGCGGCCGACCGAGTAGGGGCTCGATACCGGTGAGGCCGGGTATCCAACTGCCGTCGGCTCAGCTCGGCGATCCAGTTGAAGGCCACGGACGACCAGCGTCCTGATGTGCTCCGGGCACTGCGGGAGAAGCTCGCGGGCGAGGGCTTCAAGATCACCTCGAACGAGTCCGCTTCGGCCACCCGGTCCACCTCGCCCACCTGGGACTTCGAGGCCGTCCACGAGCCCGACCGCTACACCGTTTCGGTGGGCGGGGCGAAGTCCGGCCAGGGTGTGGGCGTCATCGTCACCCTGCCCTGTCAGGCCCCGCCCACCGGCGCGGCTTCGCCCGCTCCGACGGCCACCGCCTGAGGCCGGCGCGGCAGTTCGGGTAGGGCGTGATCAAATGCTGTCATGGCCGACACGGGGCCTGGAACATCGGAAACGACGACCGGCGCTCAGTCCGGTCGTCCTTCCACTCCGCAAACAGGCGGCCTGGTGCCCGGCCGCGCTCGTGGCCGGGCACCAGGCCTCTGTTGTGCGTGTTGTCAGCCGCCGGTGATCGAGAAACCGATCACCACGCCCGCGGCGACACTGATCTTGCCGGGGGCGAGGTCGCCCCCGGCCCCGCCGGCTTGGCGGTGCCCGCGGTAGGAGTTCCGCAACTGATCGGAGCCCACGTCCTTGATGTGGATGACGGGGCCGGGCCGGACATCGGCGGCCTCCGCATACAGGGCCGCCTTCTCGCGGGCGGCGGCCACGGCGGCCGTGCGCGCCCGGGCGCGGAGTTCCTTCCTGGTACTCACATCGAACTCGACACCGTCGACCTGGTTCGCCCCGGCCTCGTTGGAGGTGAAGAGCGCCGCGTTCCTGGGCACGTCGCTGGGCGGCCGGCGCTCGACTACGCCGTTACGGGCTGACCGCCCCCGGAGCGCAGGGGTCCGAACGTGCCGCACCGCCCGCACCGGGGTCGGTGCGGGCGGTGCGGCAGTTGTGGGCGGTGCGAGGTCAGGGGGTCTGGTACCCGTTGCCGTCGAACGAGCCCACCACGTTGTCACCACCGGTGTTGAAGATGTCGGCGCCGGCGAGCTGGTTGCCGGTACCGATGACCGTGATGGTCGTGGTGGTCACAGCCGGGCTGTCGGCGAAGGCCTGGGCCGGAACGGCGACGGCGCCGACGGCGGCCAGCAGGACGGCGAGGGTGCGGACGGTACGGTACATGGAGCAATCCCTTCGTAGGCCAACGTGCAACCGCACCCTAGGGAAGCGGGAACCCGCCGTAGGGGGAATGTCACCCGAACGGGGCGGGACGCGTGTCGTCGTGGGCCCACCGGCTTTACGGGGCCCGGGCGATCAGTACCGGCTGGAAGAAAACCGGTGCGGGCGGGTGCCTCCCGCCAGGAGCCGGTGGTCAGTCGTCGAGACCCATTCGTCGGGCCCTGCGGAGAATCTGGTGCAGGGCGAGATCGGCCTCGGCGCGAACACTGGCATCCGGGTCCTCGAGCAGGACTCGAAGCGTCTGGACGGCTGCCGCCTCCCCGCCCTGCTGATAGCTGAGGCGGCCGAGGGACCAGGCCACCAGGCTGCGAACGAAGCCGGCGGAATCCGCGCTCTCTGCCGAGAGGGCGAGGACCGCGTCTTTCTGCTTGTCGCAGGCTGCCCTGGCCAGAGCGGCCGCCGCCCAGACCCGTACGAAGCTGAAAGAGTCGTGCAGCGCTGCTTCGAGCGCGGGTACGACCTCGACCGAACCGATCTCTCCCAGCGCGTAGACGCCCAGCCGCCGTTCGGTCGGATCGTCGCTGCGAACAAAGGACATCCAGTATTCGGCCGGTCTGTCGAGGTATCCGCCGGCCGCTGAACGATCTTCTCGAATCACACCGTTCCCCTCCCCAGGGCTTCGTCAAGGGTGCACGCGGCACTTATGAGACTCAGATGGGTGAGGGCCTGCGGGTAATTTCCGATACTTTCTCCATATGCGGACGTTTCCTCCGCGAAAAGCCCCAGGTGGTTGGCGTGAGTCAGCATCTTCTCGAACAGGAAGCGGGCCGGTTCCACCTGCCCGGCCAGCGCCATGGCCTCGACGAGCCAGAACGTGCAGATATTGAAGGTCCCTTCGCCGCCGCGGAGTCCGTCACCCGCGGCCTTGTCCGCCTCGTACCTGTACACGAGACTGTCCGACGAAAGGTCTTCCATGATGCTCTGAAGTGTGCCGAGCATCCGCGGGTCTTTCGGTGATATGAAACCGATCATGGGCATGGCGAGAATGCTGGCGTCCACGGCATCTGAGCCGAGATACTGAACGAAGGTCTTGCGTTGTGAGTCGTAGCCTTCCTGCATGATGGTTTGAAATATCTCATCACGCTGACTCCTCACGCGGTCACTGTCGAGTGGAAATCCACGACGGGAAGATATGCGCAGGGCCCGGTCGAGGGCTGCCCAGCACTGCAGTTTCGAATAGACGAAGTGCTGCTTCTCGCCCCGGATCTCCCATATTCCTTCATCGGGACGGTGCCAGTTGTCGGCGACCCAGTAAACCATTCGCTGGAGATGGCACCACAAGTCATAAGATATATGGCAGACGCGCGCATCAAAAAGCTCGATCGCAGTGAGGAGCTCGCCGTATATGTCCAGCTGGAGCTGGTTCGAGGCGTCATTGCCGATGCGTACCGGCCGTGATTCCCGGTAGCCCTGCAGGTGGTCCAGTGTCATTTCATCGAGTTGAGCATTGCCATCAATTCGATACATGAGCTTCAGCGGGTAACCCTCGCCGGTCTCTTTGGCGCGGTCCTCGAGCCACTCCATGAAGCGGATGGTTTCCTCCGTGAATCCCAGCTTCATAAAGGCGAGGAGGGTCAGCGCGGCGTCCCTGATCCAAGTGAACCTGTAGTCCCAGTTCCTTTCCCCTCCTATCTCCTCGGGAATACTGGTGGTCGGAGCCGCAACGATAGCGCCGGTGGGATCGTGTGTCAGCAGCTTCAGCGTGAGAACCGAACGCCGCACCATCTCCCGCCATCGGCCGGTATAAGTGCACTGGCCGAGCCAGCTCTTCCAGTAGTCGATAGTGCGGTGCAGGAGGTCCTGGCCGGTCAGGCGCGCCTCGAGGAGATCAGCCTCGCCGCCGAGGCTTTCCACCTGGCGGAGCAGGAACGTCACCTCCTCACCCTCATGCAGCGTGAACTCGGCAGAGACCCCGGAGCCCACCGTGGCCAGCGGAAAGCGGCTGGTGAGAGCAACGGAGATCTCGCCACCGCGAAATACGGCCCCGCGCCCCTCCTGGCTGATTTCGTGGTCCTGCCGCGCGAAATCAAGGGCGGGAAAGCAGTCCAGGCGGAAAGGTATGTTACCGCGAACCGCCTTGGCGACTCGCACAATCTGGTGCGACGTCACGCGGGAGGCGGACTGTTTGACGGGCATGAAGTCGACCAGTTCGCCTACGCCTTCCGCACTCAGGAAGCGCGTGATCAGAACGGCGGTGTCGGGCATGTACATCTGCTGGCAGCGCCCCGACAGTACCGGCGAGATCTTGAAGTACCCGCCCCTTTCATCATCGATCAGGCGGGCGAAGACGCTTGGCGAGTCGAATCTCGGAAGGCAGCACCAGTCTATCGAGCCGTCCATGCCGACCAGAGCCGCCGTGTGCATGTCCCCGATTACTCCGTAGTTCTCAATCGGTTTGTAGCTCATGCCATGTCCTTTGGGGCCCTGAGCGGCTGAACATACTTCGATTGTGCTACGCGGGAGCCCTGCCTGCCAGCTGTGCCACAACCGGGGCCGGGGGCAGGTTCCGCAGGCCGGTGTCGCGGGCCGCGCGGATGCGGCGACACGCAACTGGGCACTGGGGCCGGGACGTTCCTGGCGAACGACCGGCGGTGCCCCCGGCGGGCTCGACGGCCGGTGCCGAGGCCGGCGCCGGAACCTTCGGCACCACCTGGTGGATACCGTCGGTGATGGCCGTCCCCACCGAGTAGGACCATCATCGACCGCGCGCCGCGCGCCAGTTCAAGGAACTCGCGGGTACGGCCGCCGGAGTCCGTGCGGATCGGCGTCCGGCATCCCGGAGGGGGCGTCTCGGGGCGTGCCGGGGCTCGCTTCCGGGCCTGGTTCAGCCTGCCGCGGGCGGGCCGGCGGCTCGGTGATGTGGTTACAGATGGCGAGGCGGATAATCGTTTCGAGTCGGTGCCGACCAGCGGTCATGACGTGGCGGCGGGGTCTGAAGCGGGGTGAGATGCCACTGAACGCGGACGGTTACCGCTGTGCCCGCGCCCTCCCAGGTACTTACAGTCACCGTTGATCATGATGAAGACCTCCTCCAAGTACCACCTGTCACCGGGCCGCAGCTGTCGCCGTAGGCCTGGCCGAGTTTCAGGCGCCATCGGCGGCCCGCCTCCTGGGAGGCGATCACGCTGCGCTCCGGCATCAGCTCCTCCATCTCACGGAAGGTGAGCGGTAACCACAAGTACGGCCACACACAGTGCGGGCAGGTCCTCAGTCACCGTCGCCACCCTCACCCGCACGACCTGCACCTGAAAAGGGCTCCCAAGGTCTCATCAGGTCTGGCGCCACGAGGATTGGCCGCGAATAATGGGAATGGCAGCCACCACTTTGGGTGGTGACAGAGAGGAATCAACGCGGGTAAGGATCACCAAGCCGATTCACCTGGTTCCTGGACGACGCGCAGATATCGGGTGCGCGTACCTGGTGGACTGTCCGCCGGGACTTGAGTCCCCGACCCTTGCCGGGTGCTGAGACATTTGCAAGGAGGATTCGATATGAGATTGGACCGCCCGTGCGTCCTAGTGGTGGACGATGATCCCGTTAACAGGATGTTCCTCATCAGGCTCGTCGAAAGAGAGGGGTATCTGACACTCGCGGCAAAAAACGGGCGGGTCGCTTGTGATCTTTTGGCGGAGAACGACGTCGACGTCATTCTCCTCGACATCGAGATGCCCGAGATGGATGGTTTCGGCGTGCTGGAACGCGTCCAGCAGGATACGAGGACTCGTCACATTCCCGTCATCATGATCTCGGCGATCGAAGATATAGACAGTGTTGTCAAAGCGATTGGCCTCGGAGCAACCGACTATATTCCGAAGCCAGCCAACAAGATCCTGCTGCGGGCGAGGATGGATGCGAGCCTCAACCGGAAGAGGATTCACGACCTGGAACAGGAGAGGGTCCGCAGCATCTTTGGGCGATTCGTTCCCACAGCTATAGTCGACAAAGTGCTCCTGCAGGCCGGCGAGGATCTCAGGCTGAAGGGAGAAAAATGCGTCGCAACGATAATGTTCGCAGACTTGCGCGGGTTCACGTCCTGGGCCGAGGACAGTTCGCCGGATCTCGTGATCAATGCCCTGAACTACTATCTCGGTTCCATGAGTGACGTTATTCTCGATCACGGCGGTACCCTGGTGTCCTACATGGGCGACGGGATTATGGCCGCTTTTGGGGCTCCGATCGAGGAGGAATGCCATGCCGACCTCGCCCTGGCCGCGGCCCGCATGATGGCGCAGGAAGCCCTGCTGGACTTCAATACGTGGCTGAAGCGCGAAGGCCTGGGTACGGGATTCAGAATCGGAATCGGCTTGAACAGTGGCCCGGTGATGTCCGGAACAGTAGGGTCGGAACGCCGCCTCGAGTATGCGGCGGTGGGTGATACCACCAATACCGCATCCCGTCTTGAGCAAATGACCAAAGAGGTACCGCACGCGATTTTGATCTCAAACGAAACCTACGCCATGCTGAGCAGGCATTCCGACGACCTCGTCTTCGTCGGAGAGATATCCCTTCGCGGGAAGCGGTCCTCCGTCGGTGTCTGGGGAGATGGATCGAAAGGGGCCGCCGCCGGCTGAAGGCGTGCCGCGCCCTAAAGGCCCTAAAGGCGCACTGTACCGGCTCACGCGCGGCGCCAAAGGTGTACGGGGGCAAGAGCGCTCCATGGCGACCGGTCTGCCATCCTCCCCTCCAGTCGCACCGGTGTCCGGGCGGGCGTATGCTGGTTCCGCTCATTCAATATGCGGCTGCTGGAGACGCCACAGTAATAAGCGATGAAGATGTCTTCGCATAAAATGGCATTCGAGAATCAATCGCGGCACTCGTGAAAGCCGGCACCCTCGGATCCGTGGACTTGGTTGCCGTCGAGACGTCAGGGCAAGGGGATGAGATGCGATGAAGGGCGTCGTTTTTGATCTCTTCAATGAGGTGGTCTCGCAGAAGTACGGCCTGACCGCATGGGAAGACCTGATCAACGCTGCAGGTGTTGAGGGAGTGTATACGTCGCTCGGCAACTACCCGGATGCCGAGTTCCTGAAAATAGTTGCCGAAGCGGCGTCCATGTTCGGTATGTCAGAAGACGAAATTGTTCGCTGGCTGGGGCGCGAGGCGCTGCCGATCTTCGCCGAAAGATATCCCGTGTTCTTCGAGAGACACAGCTCGGCTCGAACCTTCCTGCTGACACTGAACGACATCATACATCCCGAAGTGAGGCGGCTCTATCCCGGTGCCGATGTGCCTAGTTTCAGATTCGATACGTCGTCCGATGATGTACTCATCATGAGCTACAGGTCGGAACGACAGCTGTGCTGGTTCGGCGAAGGACTTATCGAGGGTGCGGCCGTTCACTTCGGGGAGTCCGTTCAGATCAAGCAGCCCAGATGCACCGGGCGAGGGGACGAAGAATGCGTATTTGAAGTAAGGCTAGCGTCATAGGAGATTACGGTGGAGCGTGAGCGGAATATAGATCGGGAAGCAGCTCTGCTGGAAAGCCTACTGAACAAGGAACGCAAGGCGCGGCGGCAGGCCGAGCTGATATCAGAGGAAATGATTCGCAAGCTGCATGACGCAAAGAACCAGGAGCTCGAGAAGCAGCGGGGTCTGGAACTGCTGGAGTCGGTGGCTGCGGCATGCAACAACGCGCTCCAGGTGAGCGATCCGCTGCTTGCCGCGGTAAAAGGAATATGCACCTTCACGGGGTGCCCGGCCGGTCATGCGCTGTCGTTCTCGCCGGACAGCGGCATGCTTGCCTCGTACTCGCGTTATTGGTGGGCGGACGATCCGGAACACCTGCGAGCGCTGCAGGCGAATGATGGGCTCATGGTTCCCCGGGGGCGTGGGCCGGCCGGACGCGCCCTGCTGTCCACCGAGGCGCTGACAGGCACCGTCGGCAGCGAGGACGAAGAAATAGATTACATCAAGTCCTGTCGTGAACTCGGAATCACCGAGTTCCTGACGCTTCCTGTTTTCTGTGAATCCGAAGTCATTTTTGTGCTTGAGTTCTTTGCCGCGCCGGGAAAAATCAGCCAGGACGAGATGCTCACGAAGCTGCTGATTCAGGTCGGCGCTCAGCTGTCACGCGTGGTTGAAAGGGCGAAGGCAGAGCGGGAGTTGCAGGACGCGCGCTCGGTCGCGGAGACCGCGGCCCGCAGCAAGAGCTCGTTCCTGGCCACCATGAGTCATGAGATCAGGACCCCGATGAACGCAGTCATCGGGATGACTGAATTGCTGCTGTCTACTGAACTGACGTCCGAACAGCGAAACTTTGTTGATATCATCAATTCCAGCGGGGAGGCCCTGCTTGGTATCATCAATGACGTTCTGGACTTCTCCAAGATAGAAGCCGGCGGGCTGGAGCTGGAGAGCCGGCCGTTCTCCCTGCGTGATATGATGGATTCCGCGGTCGGGGTGATTGCCACCCGTGCCGCAGAAAAATCGCTCGAACTTGCCTGCCTGGTTGAGCCTGACGTTCCGGACAGGCTGGTCGGCGACGGAATGCGTCTCCGGCAAGTACTGACCAACCTCCTCTCCAATGCGATTAAATTTACCGAGACCGGTGAAGTCGTAGTCTCGGTGAGAACCACTGAGGATGTCGACGGGGACGACCGGGCCACGCGGTTGCATTTTTCCGTTTCGGATACGGGTATAGGCATCCCTGAAGATCGCATGGATCGACTCTTCCGGGATTTCAGCCAGGTGGATTCGTCCACCACTCGCCGGTACGGGGGGACGGGCCTGGGGCTGGCGATCAGCAAGCGCCTCGTCGAGATGATGGATGGTTTCATGAAGGTGGAGAGCAAGAGCGGTGTCGGCTCTGTCTTCAGCTTCGAAATCAATCTGGAGGTCGCCGAAGGCAGTCTGCCGCCTGTCGCGGAAGAACCACTGCGACTGAAGCGCCTGCTCATTGTCGATGACAATGCGGTCAACCGCGAAGTGGTCAGGCGGCACGCTGATTCATGGAACATGGTGCCCTATGAAACGGCCTTCCCCGAAGATTCCCTCAGAATACTTGAGTCGGGCGATCCGTTTGATGTGGCAGTCATCGACATGATGATGCCGAAGATGGATGGCGTGGAGCTGGCCAGGAGGATCCACCGGATCCTGGGTCGTGAACGTCTGCCGCTCATACTGGCAACCTCACTGGTGACGTCCAGAGAACTGATCGACCGTGAAGAATTCTCCGCGGTCCTGACCAAGCCTATAAGGGCTTCGCAGCTGCATGATGCGCTTGTGACGGTCATCGTGGGCAAGCGGGAACCCGCCGGGGTGAGCCCTTCCCCGAGCAAGGGTACGTCTCCTGACGGCGCGTCTTCTGACCTGAAAATCCTGCTGGCCGAGGACAATGCGGTGAATCAGCAGATCGCTACGCTGATGTTGCGGAAACTCGGCCACACCGCCGAGATAGTCGACGACGGCAGTCAGGCCGTCGATGCCGTCCTCAATGATTGCTACGACGTCGTGCTGATGGACGTGCAGATGCCCGTCATGGACGGCCTCGAGGCGTCGCGGAAGATCAATCAAATGCTTGAGGCCGGCCGCCGTCCTTACATAATCGCGATGACGGCGAACGCGATGCAGGGCGACCGCGAAATCTGCCTTGCCGCGGGCATGGACGACTACATAGCGAAACCGATAAAGAGTGACCAGTTGGCTGAAGCGCTGAGCCGTGTGTCCGCACCCGGCGGCGAGCAGGACACCACCCCGCAGCCGGAGCACTCCGACACTTCGGTCAGCCGAGAGGTTCTGGAGCGTCTCTGTGACGACCTGGGCGGGGCTTCCTCGGTTGCTGAACTGGCCGAGCTGTTTGTGGAAGATGCGCCGAAACTGATATCCGCCATGTCGGGCAGTCAGCAGAACGACGAGGTGCGGCGGGCCGCTCACACGCTGAAGTCCAGCGCCAGGGCCCTGGGGGCTGACGTGCTGGCCGATATGGCAGCGGAGATCGAAGCACAAGCCCGCGCGGAAACCCTTGGGGAATTCAGTGTGAGTGCAATGAGTGACGAATTCCTTCGCGCGAAGAGTCAGCTCTTCGAGATTCTCACCGAACTGGAAAGCCACAGTCTCGGTTGACTCGCCTCGCTCAGGGGCCGCGGGCGAGGAAGAGGTCGCTGATGTGAAGCATGCCGATGCCGCCACCACGGGCATCGAGCAGCCGAGCGGTCTCGGCCAGGGCCCGGACGCGGGCACCGACCCGGCCCCGGTCCGACCGGGAACGAAGAGGATTCCGGCCACCGGAGGCGGGGCCAGGCCTGGAACACGCTCTTGCCCGGGCCGGGCGGGGCCTGTTCCATGGCGGCATGCCGCGAAGCGAGCTCGTTCTGATGACGGATCACAGCTCGACCGAGGGAAGCCGGGAGACTCTGGCCACCGCCGCGCGGATGCTCACCGGCCGGGCGCCCGTCCTGCTCGACGCGCGGCACTTCATGCGCGGCGGCACCGGCCGGATCGGCCCGGCCGCCGACGGCGGGCTCCGCCTGGAGGTGCCGGCCGAGGGCCTCGCCGTGACGGCGGACACCGTGCTGGTCTACGAGATACCGCCGCACAAGCGGCGCGCCTTCGAGGCCTGCCAGCAGCGGCTCCGCGCGTACGGCGCCCGTTCGCTCGGCACCGACACGGACGGCTGGCGGGCGGCCACCGAGAAGGACCGGACCGTCGAGCGCTTCAGCCGGGACGGCATCGCGCACATGCCCACCATCGCGCTCTCCCGGCCGACCCCCGAGGCCGCCGTCGATGCCTTCGACCGCCTCGGCGGCGACGTCTGGGCCCGGCCGACCGTCGGAATGGGCGGCAACGATGTCTTCCACGTCACCACCCGCGACCAGCTCACCGCCGCCGCGGACCACTACGTGGCCTCGGGCGCCGACTGGCTGATCGCCCGCGACGCCGGGAACTTCAACGCCGACGGCCGGCGCCACCAGTACCGGGTGGTGGTGCTCGGCGGGCGCGTCGTCCGCGCGGTCGAGCACGTCCAGCCGGATCCGGACGCGCCCTGCAACGAGATCCAGGGCGCCGTCTCGACGCTGCTGGAGGACGGCGAACTGCCTGCGGGTCTGGCCGAGTTGGCCGTCTCCGCGACCAAGTCCCTGGGCCTGCCGCTCGGCGGTGTCGACCTCGGCGCGGAGAACGGCGGCGTCGTCTTCGAGGTCAACGTCCACCCGGTGTTCGGCAGCGTCGGGGGCCTGGAGACGGTCGCCCTGCCGTACACCGCCGCCCACCTCGCACTGGGCTGAGCCGAAGCGGCGGCCCGGGCCCGTCGGGGCCCCGGTGGAGGCCTCGGCGGAGGCCCTGGTCAAGGGCGCGGTCGCGCGGGTACTAGACTTGGCACAGTTGTGAAGGCACCTCGTTCGGTGAGGCGTCGCCACGGACACAGGCCACTGACCCCACGACGTCGAGAGACGCCCAGGTTCAGGACAGGTCTCCCCGGCCTAAGGGGTGATCCCAAGTGGCTGCACCCCCGGGTGCTACGCCGTGGCGTGCCAAAGCTCTGACGAGATCAGGGGTGCCCCGCCCGTCCCGCGGCCAGGTGTGCCCGCGGCGCGTGGTGTGGATCTCCCTGATGGCCCCGGTAACGGCGACCCGAGTACGGGCGCCCCGACGGCGAGGAGGTGAGACCTGTGGAGAGCAGTAGTCCGGGCCGAAGTCGGCCCCGCCCCAGGACGTCCCCCTCTTCTCCTGGCACCCGGCACTTCTCCTCCCGTACCGCTCCCGCACCCCGCCGCCGTACCGCCCGCCGCTGACAGCGGCGGCTCCGGCCGCGTGGTCCGGGCGCCGTGCGCGGTGGAGGACGGCCGGGCGCCTCCCGCCCCCGCCCCGCCCGACCCCGCGGCCCCCGGCCTCGGCAGCGGCGGACACCGACCCGTGGAGGTACCCCGCCATGTCCGACTGGCGTGTGCGCGCCGTGCGCGCGAGCAAGCGTCCGTTCTCCCGTTCCGTCACCACGCCGCGCGGCGGCGACGCGCAGCCGGCGCCCGAGCACTCGATGGACCCGAGGCCCGACCAGCCCGCGGAGCCCGTCACGCTGGAGCGCTCCGTCGTGGACGCGGCCGTCTACCGGGGCGGGCACCGGGTCGAGGAACCCGCCAGCCTGGCCGACATCTACCGCCAGCTGCCCGGCAAGCCCGGCACGATGGCCTGGATCGGCCTGTTCCGGCCCGCCGAGGCGCAGCTGCTGGAGGCCGCCGAGCGGTTCAACCTGCACGAGCTGGCGGTCGAGGACGCGATCGTCGCCCACCAGCGGCCGAAGCTGGAGCGCTACGGCGACACGCTCTTCGTCGTGCTGCGCGCCGCCCGCTACCTGGACGACGTGGAGGAGGTCGACTTCGGCGAGATCCACCTCTTCGTCGGCCCCGACTTCGTCCTCACCGTGCGCCACTCGCAGGCCCCGGACCTCTCCGCGGTGCGCAGCCGCCTGGAGGCCGACCCGGAGCTGCTCGCGCTCGGCCCCGAGGCGGTGCTGTACGCGGTGCTGGACGCGGTCGTCGACGGGTACGCGCCGGTGATCGCCGGGTTGCAGCACGACATCGACGAGATCGAGACCGAGGTGTTCGGCGGTGACCCGCAGGTGTCCCGCCGCATCTACGAACTCTCCCGCGAGGTGATCGAGTTCCAGCGGGCCACCCGTCCGCTGCTGGAGATCATGAAGAGCCTGGAGGCGGGCTTCGGCAAGTACGGCACCGACGACGAGCTCCAGCGCTACCTGCGGGACGTGGCCGACCACGCCACGTACGCCGCCGAGCGGGTGGACGGCTTCCGGCAGATGCTGCAGAACATCCTGACCGTCAACGCGACCCTGGTCTCGCAGCGGCAGAACGAGGAGATGAAGCAGCTCGCCGAGGCCGGGCACGTGCAGAACGACGAGATCAAGAAGATCTCCTCCTGGGCGGCCATCCTCTTCGCGCCGACCCTGATCGGCACCGTCTACGGCATGAACTTCGAGCTCATGCCGGAGCTCAAGTGGGCGTTCGGGTACCCGTTCGCGATCGGGCTGATGGCGCTCGTCTGCACCGGCCTCTACCTGGTGTTCAAACGCCGCAACTGGCTCTGAGTGCCGCGGCTCGCCCGTGACCCGCCGTGAGCGGCACGACGTTCGGACAGGGCGTCAGGGTTCCGTCAGGGCGGGCCGGAGGGGCTTGCCCCCCGCCCGCGCCGACGGCTTGGATGAAGGGCATGAACCGCCCGGCACGCCACCACGACCGCCCGCCGCATCCGCGGCCGCCGGTCGTCGCTGCCGCGGCCGTCATCGCCGTGCGCTGAACCGCGCCTCCCCGCCGGACGGCACGGCCCGCGCCGCCCCCTGCCCCGTCGCCGCGGGGCAGGGGGCGGACGCCTTCTCGTACCTTCGTCCCGCACCCCGGCCGGGCGGCTGAAGGAGGCGGTCACCCTCGGCACCGGCCTGGCGATCGGCGTCCGGCCGCGGCTGCGGGAGTACCGGTAGCGGGCTGGTCCGCCGCACTTGTCAGTGGGCCGCCGTAGGGTCGTTCGGGTGCCGAAGAACGGCGACGGACGGCCGCGCGGTTCCACGTGCGGCCGGTCCGGACGGATCGTCAGGGCGTATCGCGATGAAGCAGACGGCGAAGCGGGCGCTGGTCGGTGCGGCCGGGGCGTTGGGCGCGGTGCTGGTCCTCGCCGGGCCATCCGGTGGGGTCTGACGGCCACCCAGGAGGACTGACCGGGCGGCCCCTGCGGCCGGACCACGCGGCGGCACTCCGCTGACGTGGAGCGGTCCGGGACCGGCGGGTGCCCGGCCGCGCGCCGGGGCGGTGTGCACCGACCGGGGGCTCAGTCGTCCGTGTCGGCGGCGGGGCCTTCGTCGGCGCGCTGGTCCTCGGTGCGTCCGGTACGCCAGTAGCCCATGAAGCAGACGGCGCGGCGGTCGATTCCGCGTTCGCCGACGAGGTGGCGGCGCAGCTCCCGGACGGCGGCGGCCTCGCCGGCAACATGTGCGGGGTGACCGCTGTGGTGCGGACGATCAGGAGCGGGAGGGTGCGGACGCGGGGGTGGTGGCGGTGGACAAGGCCGGCTCCTTTCAACGGGCGGGCAGGCGAACGGGTGAAGCGGGCGCAGCGGGGGAGTCGACGCCCGGCCGACCCGTTTCACTTAGGTGAGGCTAACCTGAAATCCCTGGAAGGCGCTGTGGCCGGGCGGCGTTCTCCGGGCTTCTTTGCCGAGCCGCTCCCCGCGTGGGTGGGGCCGGTACCTCTTTGCCCGCAACCCTGGTCTGCTGGGGCTGTCGGCATTGCTGCTCTACAGGAGCACCCTCAGGTCACCGGCTGAGTCCTTCTTCCGGGGTGTAGGTGATGTCGAGGGGGCTGGCGATGCACCAGCCGGTTGCGGGATCGAGGAAAAGCGTGCGCAGGTAGCGCAGCGCGGGGCGGTCGCGACGGGGCCGGTCGGCAGGGTGCGGGAATGGGTTGGGTGCTGTCGCCCATGTCGCTGGAATTACCATGGTGTTGAGGAGGAAGTCTTTCTGCTGCTTCCGGCGTGCGGCGGTGTTGGCAGGGTGGTACTGGGTGTCTGCGGGCAGGTTGCCGTCGCGGTCGTAGGTGAGTGCACCGTCCGTTTGCCGGTAGAGGGCGAGGCAGTCGATCGAGGGTTTGCCGAGCCGGGAGAGTGCGGTGATGCCGGGTGCGCCCTTCTCCTTGCCACCGCCGTGCGCCTTCCCGGACGCGAGCCCGTACACGGAGGCGGGGGTCCGGCCGAGACGGCCGTACGGACGGAATGGGCGGGCAGTGGACTCGCCCTGCTCGTTGGTGAGCGCGGCGTGCCAGACCGCTTTGGTGCGGGCGAGGAGTTGCCCGAGCGGGCCTGGTTGTGGGACGGCGGGGCCATAGACCTCGTGAATGAGAGTGCTGTGGTCGAGGGCGTTCATCGCGTACCGGCCGACTTCGTCCGCCCGTTGTGTGAGGGCGTGCCAGGTGGCGGCGAGGGTGTAGGGCGCATAGACGCCTCCGTCGCGGTTTCCCTTCGGCCTGCCGTTCCCGGTGTCTGGAGGCTCGACCATGGGCAGGCCGACGGTGTCGGGTTGCCAGAGTACGGTGAGTACGGGCTCGCGGCACCAGGCGGGTCTGGTGTTGACAGAATGGCGGTGCAGGCGCCCGCGGCGCTGGATGAGCAGGTCGATCGGCGCGAGGTCGGTGTAGACCTTGTCGAAGTCGATGTCGAGGGACTGCTCGACGATCTGGGTGGCGATGACAAGGAGCCGGTGAGGGCGCGCGGGATTGGGTCGGTCGCGGTCCGGACCGGGCCCAAGGGCACCGAGCAGCCGCGCCTCGACCGGGAGGCGGTCGCGGCCCATGAGTCGGCCATGCAGCAGGACGATCTCGTTCCTGTGCCAGCCGTGTCTGTGCCTGAGGTCGAGCACGGTACGGTGCAGCTCGACGGCGGAGCCGACCCGGTTGCGGACGACGGCGGTGACGCCCCCGCCGGACGCCTCGTGGAGCAGGTGGGTGGCGAGTCCTACGGGCCCGGGCAGCGGCCTCAGGCGTACTTCGGTGAGGGCCCGAGGCCGCTGGTCGGTCGGGGTGCCGGAGCTCCCGGTGCGGTGGATGGTGCCGTGCTGGTCGACGACGGTGATGGGACCGGTCTGCCCGGCGTCTTTGGCTGTGACCTGACGGCCCGTGCACCATGCTTGGACGAGTGCTTCCCGTACGGACACGGGCAGCGTCGCGGAGAGGACGACGATGGATGCCCCGCCGTCGGCGAGCCATTCGACGGCGGCGCCCAGCATGCCCTGCTGGAAGAGTTCGTAGGCGTGGGCCTCGTCGATGATGACCGTCTTCCCCGCGAGTCCGAAGAAGCGCAGCATCCAGTGCTGGGCGGGCTGCGGGACCAGGACGACCTGGTCAACGGTGCCGATCCCGAACGTGGAGACGAGGCCGAGGCAGCTTCGTAGGTACCAGGGATCGAGGACGACCCGGCCGGGTTCTCCGCTGTCGGCCGAAGCGGCGGCGATGGAGTCGGGCAGGGAGCGAAGTGCGTTCTGCCGGCGGGTGCGGGAGGCGTCGACCAAGCGGTGGACCAGATCGGTGGCCTCGGCGGTGGCGTGGACGACGGCGAGGTTGGTGGTCGCCGTGCGGCCGGTTGAGTTTTCGGCGAAGTCGGCCAGCTCGTCCGCCACTTGATTGGTGGCGGCCCGGGTTGGCATAGCCATGAAGAGCCCTTGGTGGCCGCAGGTCCTGGCCAGGTGGTGGGCGATGGCGAAGGCCAGTCGGGTCTTGCCCGAACCGGTGTCGGACTCGACGACGGCCATGGCGGGGCCCTCGGCCGGGAGGGCGGCGAGCGCGGCGGCCTGAAAGGGGCGGGGCCGGGAGTTGGGGAACAGCTCGGGCCAGGCCTTGGGCTCGGGCAGCCATCGGTCCAGCGCCAACTCGGTGATTGCTGCTTCCGCCTGGTGCCGCGATGCCGACCACCATGCGGCCGGTGGATCGCCGAGCCGGCGATAGGTGAAGTGGTCGTCGCTGGAGGCGATCCAGTCGGCGAGGATGACAAGTCCGGTGAACATCGGTAGGACGGACGGGCGTTCGGGCCTCACGAGATCGGGCAGGGTGGCGAGCGTGACGCCGATCAGATCGGCGACCTCGGCGATGAGCTTGCGGTAGACCGGCTCCCAGGCGTCGAGTGGGGCAGCACCTGCGGCCCGGCTGACCGTGTCCATGTCGGGGATGTGGCCGTGGTGGCCGCCGAGCAGCAGGGCGACGGAGTGCAGGCCGGAGATCTCGTCCCCGCTTCCTCCGCAGTCGGCGCAGGCGCAGCCGAGGAGCCGGGGGAGGTGGACGGCGGTGATGTGTTCGTGTCTGGCGCTGACCTGTCCGTTGGGGTGGTCGTCGCAGGGGAGGCGGACGGTGGAGGCGAGCGACCGCCAAGCGGCCAACTCGGCTCCCCTGAGCCCTGGATCATCACGGAGGCCCGTTCCGAAAGTGCGGAGGAAGCAGCCCGAGCCCTTGCCGAGGTCGTGCAGGCCGGCGAGAAGCATGACGGTCTTCCTGGCGGTGGCCTCGTCGCCGGCTCCGAAGGCCTCGGTGAGCCGCAGACGCATCCCGGGCGTGAGGTAGCGGTCCCACAGCTGGCCGGTGCATGCGGCGGTGTCGAGGATGTGTGCGGTGAGCGGATTCCACGCCGGCCGGCCATTCCCGCGCGATCGCCGACTCTTGTCAGTTTTCCCCCAAATAGCATGATGGGTAGAGATGTTGAGATTCTGATGTGCTGTCAAGAGTGCCCTCCCAAGACCTGCTACTGTCGTGCCCCGCAACCGTATCCAACGGTGTCTGCGAATTTGACCGTGCTGGTCCGCAGGAGCGGCAACACCCCTCGGAGAGAAGGAGTGGTCTTGCATTGGGATCCACGGCATCGAGCATGCATCCCGGCACTGACAATCGACGGCGAGCCGGAGCTCACGAAGGTGTCGGGCGTCCGGGCGTTGAGGGACGCTGACCGGATTGCCGCTATCTACGGGGGCACTCCTGGAGAGACCGCGGCACTCCTCGAATGGCTGCTCGGGATGCTGTACGCCGCCGAGCACTACCCGGAGACCCCCGGAGAGTGGCTGACGTGGGTGGAGAAACGTGAACCGCTCGCACCGGCCGCCGACTGGCTCGCTGACCATGACGGCACATGGGACCTCTTCGACGCCGAGCGGCCCCTGGGCCAGAACGCCGCGCTGCTACGTCACCTGAACACCTTCGGCGTCGGGCCGGCCCAACTCGTCATCGAGCACGCCGGCGACTACAACCAGCACTTCGACCACCGCCACCTGCATCACGTCGAACCGTTGCCGGCCGATGCCGCGTGGCGTGCGATGCTGACGCAGCACACCTTTGGCCAGGGCCGCCGTGCCCGTATTCCCGCCAAGGAGATGGGCTTTCCCGCACCGTTCACCAACCTGTCGACCTGTCGCCTCGGCTCACGCGTCCGCGTCTTCGCTCTCGGCCCCACGCTTGGTGACACCCTGCGGCTCAACCTCTCCCCGTGGGACGATGAACCAGGCACTCTCAACCTGACGTGGGGCGACCGCCCCCGCCGGCCATTCACCCACACCGGTGCCAGCGAGACCCGGCCGCTCGACGGGCCGGCCGACCTGCACACGGTCCTCGGCCGCTCGATCGCACTCCGTCCGGTCGAGATGCCGGACGGCGAGCCGGGGGTCGACCGTGTCCTCGTCGGCCCCGGTGAGACGCTGACCGACCTCCAGGCCCCCTACCGCCAGGACGAGGTCATGGTCATGCGCAACCGCAAGCCGGTGACCCTCAAGCCGCAGGCGTCCCGGGAACTGTGGTGCGAATCGCACGCGCTGTACGCGGCCGTCGCCGAGCGCGTCAAGGGCAGCGACCTGTACGGGCGGCTCGCCATGCTGCGCAGTCGGCGACCGGAGCTGTGGGCGGTCGGTCTGCTGGCCGACAAGGGCAACCCGATCGCCTGGGTGGACGACCGATTCCCGTTCGTACCCGGCCGTGAGGCCGGCCTCCGGCACGCCAGCGAGCAGGGCTCCGAAGTCGCCGAGTACGCGGCCACCGCACTCCAGTGCGCGGCCGCCGCCGCCCGCGATCACGCCTATCCGAACCCCAAACCGACCGACAAGCCGGGCCAGTTGGCGCGCTTCAATGGCGAACCTGAGATGTGGGCGGGCACCGGTGTGGAGTTTCACGCCATGCTCGATGCCGTCGCCGACGGTCACCCGGTCGCGGCAGTGATCTCCCGGTTCGGGAGCACCGTCCGCGCCATCGCCACGGACGCTCTCAGGGCCCGCTTGGAGAGCCTCCCCCCGACCGGCCGAGGACTGCAGGCCCGTGCCCGGGCCGAGCAACGGCTGAAGGAGGAACTGGACAGCCCCAAGGCGCCGGACCCGCTGAAGGAGACCACCCCATGACCGACCCTGCCCAGAATCCACCGGTGCCCTCCCCAGGGCAGCAGCTCACCGCCTGGCTCTGCGGCCTCGTACGCGCCCGGCAGTACGGGCAGCTCGCCGACCTGCGCCGCCCGGCCGCGCTGACCCAAGCCCGCCTCACCGCCGCGAACTTCGCTCCCTCCGAGGACACCCGCCGGGTCTTCGAACAGGTCGCCTTTCTCTTCGCCCGCTACCACGCCGGGCGCCTGGTCCCGTCCCCCGGCGCAGGCGACACCGGCGCCGCTCTGCGCCGAATCGGCACGGGAGCGGGCCGCGGGCCGGCCAACCCGGGGGCGGTACGGCTGCTGGACCGCGTCGTCGCCTCCCGCAGGGTTCCCTGGCGTCATCTTCAGCACGTGATCGAGCGCGCCAGGTCCTGCGACACCGTCCCTCCGTCCTGGACGACGCTCACCGAGGACCTCGCCGGATGGTCCGGCAAGGGCCGACCGGTCCAGTACCAGTGGGCCCGCTCCTTCTACACCCCGACCTTCGCCCCCGAACCGCGCGGGAACGTCCCCGCCCTCGCTCCGATCGGAGACGCCCAGTGACCGCCGAACCCGCCACCTTCACCGGCCCGCAGTACCTCTCCCTGCACCTCCTGGAGACTATGGTCGCGGTCCTGCCGGTCCGCGACGAGAACGGCATGCCCAAGGCGATCAGTCTCGGGGGTGACCTCCGGACCATGATCACCTCGCAGTCCCGCAGGCGTGCGGAACGCACCTACTCCCGCACCCGCGCCAACACCGGGGACGGACCGCTGGCCGGCCACACGATGGGCCTTCGCACGCGTGAGTGGGCGAAGATCACCGCCGTCGAGCTGGAAGCCCAGGGCTGGGACAAGGAAACGGCGCTGGCGACCGCCAAAGCCGTACTGAGCGGCGTAGGGCTTAAGTTCGGTGACAAGCCGAACACCGCCGACCTCACCAAGGTCCTGCTGTTCGCCCCCGAGAACGCCGGGAAGGCCCTCGCCACGAGTCTCGTCGAGCGCCGCGAGGCCGTCGCCGAGTGGAGCGGCGGGTACGTGGCGGCGCAGAGCGCGGCCGCGGAGAAGAAGGCGAAGGCCGCCGCCAAGCGCCGGGCCCAGGCCAGGATCCGAAAGGAGGGCGGGGTGCCCGCGGACGAGCCGCAGGAGACCGGCGACGAGGACGCCGACGAGAAGCTGCCCGTTCTGCCGAAGGATCTGCGTGCGGCCGTCCTCACCGCCCTGGCCCCCGGCGACGCCATCGACATCGCGCTCTACGGCCGCTTCCTCGCCGAGATCGCCGACTCGCCGAACGTCGACGGCGCCATCCAGACCGCCCACGCCTTCACTGTCCAGCCGGCCGAACACATCGACGACTTCTACTCGGCCGCCGACGACGCCAAGCTCGACCGCAGGAACCGATCCCGCGCCAACGCCCTGGACTACCTGGACGCCGCCGAGGACTCCGGTGCCGGCATGACCGGATACCAGTCCCTGATCTCCGGCACCTTCTACCGCCACGCCGTCCTGGACCGTGACAAGCTTCGCGCCAACCTGACTGCCGCCGGCATGGAGGCCGAGAAGATCGAGGCCGCCGCGGCGGCAGCGGAACTGGAGGTGGTCGACGCCTTCGTCAACTCCCAGCCGCGGGCCAAGACCAACACCACGGCCTCCACCGGGTCACTCCCCAAGCTCGTGATGGCCTTCGACGGCAAGCGCCCGTTCAACTACGGCCTCGCCTTCGAGAACGCCATCTTCGAAGAGAGCGACGGCCCCGCCTCCCTCGAAGCCACCCGCCGTCTCCTCGCCCAGCACGCCCTTGTCACCCGCAAGCGCGACGACATCACCCCGGCCCGCCTCCTCACCTACGACCTCGCGGTCGAGCGACTGCTCGCCGAGGAGGCGAAGAACGGCACCTTGCCCGGCACCGAGGTCAACACCATCGAGGAGCTGACCCGTCCGTGACGGACTCCGTCCTCCTCGCACGGCTCGCGGCACCCCTCCAGTCATGGGGGAGCGGCTCGCGCTTCGACCGCCGCGACACCCAGCTGCACCCCACCAAATCGGGATGCATCGGCATGATCGCCGCCGCACTAGGCCTCGGTTACACCGCCGACATCGGCCACCTGGCAGCCCTGCGCTTCGGCGTCCGCGCCGACCGCCCCGGCACACCCGTCCACGACTACCAGATCGTCGGCGGCGGCCCGATGCCGCTACGCCCCCGTGACCTCATCACGGATCACCGGCGCGCTGCGGCGGCGGCCGCGTGGCTAGACGGTGAGAGCGGTCCGACGTTCGGCCGAGCGGTCGGCACCGCACTCGCCTCCTGGTACGGCGCGCCGAAGGAGATCGCCCCGGACGACCAGACCGGGGTTCTCACCGCCGGGAACCTGCGCCGTGATCCGATGCAGACCTACCGCTGGTACCTGGCGGATGCCGCCTTCGTCGCAGCCTTCCAGAGCCCGGACCGTGACCTGCTGAAGGAGATCGCCGACGCGCTCGAACAGCCGAAGCGGCTGCTTTGGCTCGGACGGAAGTCCTGCCCGCCATCGGGCACCATCGCCGGCGGGGTGCACCCCGGAACCCTGGAGGAGGTCCTCCGGACGGCGAGTCTGCTCCCCAACGCCACTGCGGACAGGCCGTGGCTGTGGTGTGAAGCCCCGCCGGGCAGCAGGAATGCCAGCCGGATCACCGACCAGCCGGTCACCTTCGACCCTACGCGGCGCATGCATGCCGTCCGCTGGGAGATCCGCACCCGGCTCACCCCCGACCCTGACCCTGCCATCCGCTGGGAGGACCTGATCCCATGACAACCCGACTGATCGCCTGTCACAGCGTCATCGCGCTGGACGCCCGGCACCCCGTTGCCGCGAAGAGCCTTCTCGACGCCCAGGACATGCACCGCCTGGTGATGAGCGGCTTCCGTGGTTGGGTCGACGGACAAGCGGACGCCCGAGCCCAGATGGGCATCCTGTCAACCTGGAATGTCGACCTCAAGACCAATACGTTGCTCCTGGTCATCCAGTCGAAGGTCACCCCGGACTGGTCCCTCATCCCCAAGGATGCGCTCACCACCAAGATCGAGACCATCAGCGTCGACCAGCCCCTGCGCAAGGGTGACCAGTTCACCTTTCGCACGGTCGTCAACGCGCTGACCGCCCGCAGGGATCTCCGGAGCCCGGCAGGCCGCTCGCGCAAACTCGCTGCGGCCAGGCCGGATCACGTCCGTGAATGGTTGATGAAGCGCTCACGGCCGACCGGTGAGGCCACGACCGGTGAGGGCGGCGCCCGATTCATCGGCGCCGAGATTGACCAGCAATCACTCGCCGTTCGCATGCTGCCACCCGTCACGAGCAGCCACCACGCGGGACTCAAGATCAACCGCTCCGAAGTGAGGGGCACACTCGTCGTAGCCGATCCCGGCGCTCTCCACAGCACCCTGGCCGACGGTATCGGTTCAGCTCGTGCCTACGGCTGTGGACTCGTGCTCGTCCGCCAGAGTGGATCGTGATCGCCATTGCGGAACAAACGACGATGACGCTGCCACTGGTGATAGTACGGCGGGGCAGCGGTAGCATCACCTCTGCCTCGCCACTTGCGAGGATGGCCCAGGAGTATGTGACTTCGACGCCGCAGACCTGGCCGTAGCCGGGATGGCTCCTACGATCCGAATCGCGAGATCGGAGGGGCGACCTGTTCCCCGCTGAGGCAATCTCTGGGGCTACTGCCCGCCCGCGCGGGGATGGTTCCTCCGAGGACATCCTTGTGGAGTCTCCTTGCCGGGCGTGGGCTCCTCGCCTGGTGAGGCGTCCTCGGCGGACGGAACGGGAGGCGCGGGCGCGGCGAGTGGCAGGCCCGCTGTCAGCAGGACGACCTGCTCGGCCCGGGGGCGCCCTCGTCGCGGGCCGCCAGCTCGGCCACCTTGCCGTTGAACAGGTGCCACAGTTCGGCCAGTGACTCGGGCGTCAGCCGGGGCACCAGGTCGTCGATACCGGACGAAGCCAGCCACTCCGCGCCCAGTCGGCCGGTTGCGACATCCTCCTCGTGCTGGGCGAGTGCCGCCGCGAGGTGCTCGACCTGCCGCCGCCGGGCGAGGCCGATGAAGGCGCGGCTCTCCGGTGCGGCGCTCATCGCCCGGTTGTCCCAGGTGGTCACGGTGTGCACCGCCCGCCAGCGGCGTTCGCGCCCGTCCCGGTGCTCGGCCTCGGTGACGAAGGCATACTTCGCCAGCACTCGCAGGTGGTAGCTGGTGGAGCCGGACGACTCCCCGGTCGTGACGGCGAGTTCGCTCGCGGTGGCCGGTCCGTCCAGCCGCAGCAGCCCGAGCAGCCGGATGCGCAGGGGGTGGGTGAGGGCCTTCAGGGCGGCCGAGTCCCGCTCGGGATCGAGGACGCGCCGGTGCTCTTCGCTGACCATGGGGGCACGCTACCGCTGCCCGGGCCTATCGCAAGAGAAGTTTTGCAGAGTTGGCCGGGTTGGCGGGCGCGCCCGGGCCGCATCACAACTCGGCTTCGCTGTGGGCTGCTTGGGTGGCGCCCGGGGGGCTGGGCGGGGATCCTCGGTGCACCGAGGGGGATTCGGGCGACGATTCGACGGGGTGGCCGTGGGCGAACGTGAGCACGAGGGGGCGGGCCGGGGGTGGTCCGGGGTGGCTCGGCGGTCGCTGGGGCTGCTGGGGGCGGCGGCCGCGATCGGCGGGCTGCTGGGCGGTGCGGTCAGCCTGATGCTGTTCGCCTTCACCGACTGGTTCGACCCGATCGCCCGCTTCGTCCACGACCACGGCATCCTCATCTGGGGCGGCCACGACCGGGCGGCCGAGCCCCGCTGACCGTGGGGCCGGGCCGTATCCCGTGCGGCGGAGCCGGGCTGCGCCCGCCGACCCCGAGTCGCCGTCGAGCGCTCGGGCGGGGTGCCCGCCGCGCCGATCCGTACGGTTCGGCCGTGACCGCGCGAACAGGCCGTTCTGGCCGGATGGTGACGGATAGTCACCAAGCTTCACAGGATGACGCGTTCATGATCTATTTGGATCACGGTGACCGGCGCACGGTGGAAACCCACCTCACCAACGCGTACCGCAAGCTCGGGGTGACCCGCCGGACCCAGCCCATGGCCCTGCTGGACGACATCGCGGCTCCGCCGGCGGCCACGAGCTCTGGCCTGCCGGTGCACGCGGGAAGTCGTTGACGGTGCGTCAGTATTCTTCTGTGAACGTCCAGTTCTTCGAAGCAGGACGTCCGTCGGAAGGCCACCGATGCCAGGCTGACCGCCGCCGTCATGGTGGGCGGCGCGCTGTCGCTGGCGCCCGCCGCCCAGGCCGCCGGCCCCGGTGCCGACGCGCCCGCCACCACCGCCGCGGCGACGGACTCCGCGCAGTCGCCCGCCGCCGCCTCGGCCTCCCGCAGCACTCGCGTGGTGGTGAACAACAACTCCACGCAGGGCATGCAGCGGGTGTGGAGCAACCTCGACCACGGGTGCTGGACCAACGACCAGCTGCCGCCCGACAACATTCCGTCGACGAAGTCCAACTCCTGGGCCAGTGAGTCGTGCGGATTCATGACGGGGACGGAGGGGCAGGTCAACTTCGCCGTCGCCGGCGGGCAGGTGGAAATCCACTGGAACAACCCCTGCACCGGTTCCAACAGTTACTTCTGCTCGGTGCCGGCGACCTACTCCTGCTCGCGGAGCGGAGGGTCGGGGGACAATGCCGAGGTCACGTTCTCGATCTCCGGCGGACCGAGGAACCTGCGCGCGGTGACCGAGACCGCCGCCCCCGCGCTGGTCCAGGCGAAGCGCAGCACCCATGTGACCCTCAACAACAACTCCGGCCAGCTGCTCTCGCGCAACGGGGCGAGCCTGGACTGGGGAATCCGGAGTGACAACCAGCTGTCCACCGTCAACATCATGCCGGGTCAGAGCGGCTCCTGGCAGAGCGAGTCCGAAGGCTTCATGACCGGTACCGAGGGCGAGGTGAGCTACCTCGTGGCGGGCGCCGGCAACGTGGTGGTCCACTGGAACAACCCCTACTACGGCAGCAACTCGTACAGCTGCACCGCTCCCGCCAACTACACCTGCAGCCGGACGGGCGGCTCGGGTGACAACGCCACCGTGGCCTTCACCCTCTCCAAGTCCTGACACCCCTTCCGTCACGGCCCGGCGTCTCCTCCGCCGGGCCGTTTCGGCCGGGCGGGGCCTAACCGTCCGCGCGCGCCCCGGTGGCGGACAGCCGCTCGAACTCGGCCTCCGGGTCCGCCTGTTGCCGGTAGTCGAAGTGCAGCCGCACCACGCCGTCCCGGTCGGTGAACCGGGCGAGCGGGCCCTGGCCGGCGGCGGGCAGCAGCCGGGGAGCGGCCCACTGCTGGGCGACCACCGCGAGGCGGGTCCGGTCGGCGGCCACCACGATCCAGGTCGCCCGGCCGCCCTGGACGGTCGCGAGGTAGCCGTCCGCGAGCACCGAGACGACGGCGTCCCGCACACCGATGCCGTCCGGGAACTCGCGCCGCTCGGCGTGCGGAGCCGACACGTCGTCGCCCATCGCCACGCTGTCCCTGGTCAGTTCGGTTCTCATGGCGGGCAGCGTAGCCGTACGGAGTGGCCGGGACCCCGCCATGAGTCGGAGTCGACCCCCTACGATCGGCGCATGACCGCTGACTGGTCTGCGTGTTAGCTTCCGGCCATGGGATCACGTGGGATTCGTGGGGCGGCGGCGCAACAGGCGATCGAGGGGCTGCGGGAGCTGGCCGGGGCCGGGCTGACGGCCCCCGAGGTGTTCCGCAGGGCGGACGAACTGCTGCGCGGAGTCATGGAGTTCGACGCGGTCTGCTGGCACACCGCCGACCCGGCGACCGGGCTGGTGAACTCCGTGCTGAGCGACGACCTCAGCCTCGACAGCTTCCAGGACGCCGTCCGCCTGGAGATCTGGTCCGATGACGTCGCCACCTTCCCCAAGATCCGCCGCAGCGGCGTGCGGGCCGAGACACTGAACCGGGTGACGAAGGGGCGACCGGAGCACAGCGTGCGCTACCGCGAGCAGATCGCCCCGGCCGGGTTCGGCGACGAGCTGCGCGCCGTCTTCGACGCGCACGGCGGGATGTGGGGGTGCGCCGCGTTCATGCGGGCCGGGGACCGCGGGCCGTACCTCGGCCACCAGCGCGAGCTCGCCGACATCGCCGCCCGGCACCTGGGGAACGCGCTGCGGGCCAGCCACCTCCCGCCGCCCGGCGACGGGCCGGAGGACGAGTCCTGTCCGGACGGCGGGGCGCCGGTCGTCCTGCTGCTCGGCCCGTCGAACCGGCTGCTCGCGATGTCCGGCCCGGCCGAGGAGTTGCTGGCCGGCCTGGCCGACCCCACACCGTCGGCGCTCGCGGTGCCGACCGCCTTCGCGATCGCCGCCGAGCAGGCCCGCCGGGCGGCGTACGGCCTGCCCGCCCCGCAGCGGAAGATCCGGGTGCAGGCGAGGGACGGCCGCTGGTTCGTGCTGCACGCCTCGGCGCTGCGGGGCGGGACGGCGGGCGAGGTGACGGTGGTGGCCTCCGAGGCCACCCCGGCGGACGTGATGCCGCTCTACCTGTCCGCGTACGGGCTGACGGCACGGGAGCAGGAGGTGGCGCTGCTGCTGGTGCGCGGCTGCGACACCCGGGACGTCTCGCGGCTGCTGACGATGACGCCCTACACGGTGCAGGACCACCTCAAGTCGGTCTTCGCCAAGGCCGGGGTGGCCAGCCGCCGTGAGCTGATCGCCCGGGTCATGCTCGGCGTCGGCCACTGAGGGGCGGCGCACACTGAGGGGCGGCACCGGGCCGGGAGGCGGCCGGCCGCGGGGGCTCCCCGGCGCCGCCCGCCGCCCCGCGGTTCCGCCGGCCGCCGTGCCGGCAAGCTGATTTGACAACCACGCTTGCCGCCTCGGCAAATAGAAGACATGGCCGACGACTTCTCTACCGTCCTCACCACGGTGGGCCCGCGTCTGCGGGCGCTGCGGCGCGAGCGTGGCACCACCCTGGCCAGGCTGAGCGCCGCGACCGGCATTTCCCTCAGCACCCTCTCCCGCCTGGAGTCCGGCCAGCGTAAGCCCACCCTGGAACTGCTGCTGCCGCTGGCCCGGGAGTACCGGGTGCCGCTGGACGAACTGGTGGGCGCCCCGGCCACCGGGGATCCGCGCATCCACGCCCGGCCGTTCACCCGGGGCGGCCAGACCTTCGTCCCGCTCACCCACCACCTCGGCGGGCTGCACGCCTACAAGCAGATCATGCCCCCGGGTTACCGGGCCGGGCCCGAGCTGGAGCCCAAGGTGCACGAGGGTCACGAGTGGGTGTACGTCCTGGCGGGCCGGCTGCGCCTGCTCCTGGGCTCGCGCGATCTCGTCCTGACCGCGGGGGAGGCGGCCGAGTTCGACACCCGGATCCCGCACGCCTTCGGCAACGCCGGGCCGACGCCGGTCGAGTTCCTGAGCCTGTTCGGGCCGCAGGGCGAACGCATCCACGTCCGGGCCCGGCCGGGAACCTCTGGTCGTTAGGTTCGTTGGCTCACAACGGGGGTTCCGCACCGGGCTCCCGACAGGCCGTCCGGAGGGGCCCAGGGATGAGCGTCGAACAGACCACGGAGACCGATCAGGCCGATGAGGCCGGCGGGAAGGGCGCGGCGGGGTCGAAGAAACGGTCCTTCTGGCGGGAGCTGCCGGTCCTGGTGGTCATCGCCCTGCTGCTCTCACTCGGCATCAAGACCTTCTTCGTCCAGGCCTTCTCGATCCCCTCGGGCTCGATGCAGCACACCCTGGAGAAGGGGGACAGGGTGCTGGTCGACAAGTTCACGCCGTGGTTCGGCGCCGCCCCGGACCGCGGTGAGGTGGTGGTCTTCCGCGACCCGGGCGGCTGGCTGGAGGGGCCGCCCGAGCAGTCCGGCAACAGCGTCATGCGTGGTGTCCAGACGGTGCTCGGCGTGGTCGGCCTGATGCCGTCGGCGGACGAGAAGGACCTGATCAAGCGGGTGATCGCGGTGGGCGGCGACACCGTCGAGTGCAACAGCGGCAGCCCGGTCAAGGTCAACGGCGTCCCGCTGGACGAGCCGTACATCTACCCGGGCGCCACGCCCTGCGACAACGAGCCGGCCGGCACGGTCAAGGTCCCCAAGGACCACCTCTGGGTGATGGGCGACCACCGCGACGACTCCCGCGACTCCCGGTACCACACCCACGAGGCCGGCGGCGGCTTCGTCCCGGTGGACAACGTCATCGGCCGCGCCTTCGTCGTCGCCTGGCCGCTCTCCCACTGGGACACCCTCCCCGTCCCCGACACCTTCGACCAGGCACCGCTGGGCGCACCCGCCCCGCACGACAACCCCCTCGACAGCCCGCCGGCCCCGGAGGCCGCCGCCCTCGCCGCCGCCGTTCCGCTGGCCGTCTGGCAGCGCCGCCGGGCCCGGGCCCGCAGGCGCTGACCGGGCCGGCGGCCCCGGTCCCGGCCGTACCCGGCGGGCAACGGGCCGCCCGGGTCCCGGGGTCAGGACGTGGGGATCAGGACGTGAGGAAGTCCAGCAGGTCGGCCTCGAAGGCGGCCCGGTACGCCCCGTGCAGGCCGTGCGACGCGCCGGGGTAGACCTTGAGCACGCTGTCCGGGATCAGCCGGGCGGTCCTCGGGGCGGCGGCCGCGATCGGGACGATCTGGTCGTCGTCCCCGTGCGCGACCAGGGTGGGGATGTCGATGCGCTTGAGGTCCTCGGTGAAGTCGGTCTCGGAGAACTGCCGGACGCAGTCGTACGCCGCCTTCGCGCCGACCTGCATGCTCCAGAGCCAGAACGCCCGGCGGATGCCGTCGGCCCCGGACAGGTCGGCGCCGGGGCGGTTGAAGCCGTAGAAGCTCTCGCTGAGGTCCCAGTAGAACTGCGAGCGGTTGCCGTCCACCCCGGCCCGGATGCCGTCGAGGGCCTCCAGCGGTGTGCCCTCCGGGTTGCCGGGGCCCCGCAGCATCAGCGGCGGGACGGCGCTCAGCAGCAGCGCCTTGGCCACCCGGGAGGTGCCGTGCCGGCCCAGGTAGCGGGCCACCTCGCCGCCGCCCGTCGAGTGGCCGACCAGGACGGCGTCGCGCAGGTCGAGCCGGTCGATCAGCTGGGCGAGGTCGTCGGCGTAGGTGTCCATGTCGTTGCCGTGCCAGGGCTGGTCGGAGCGCCCGTGGCCGCGCCGGTCGTGGGCGATCGCGCGGTGGCCGCGTTCGGCGACCAGCCGCAGCTGCTCGTCCCAGGCGTCCGCGTTCAGCGGCCAGCCGTGGCTGAAGACGACCGGCCGGCCGCTGCCCCAGTCCTTGTAGAAGATCCGGGTGCCGTCGTCGGTGGTGATGGTGGGCATGGCGCTCCTTCGTGCGATCGGGCCACAGGGGTTGGAGGTGAACAGAGGAGACAGGGGCGGGGGAGGCACTCAGACGCTAGGCGGGAGGTGGGCGCGGCGCGGCGGGAAGGCGGCGACCGGTCGGCGTGTTGCCCGGAATTCATCCTCCGGACGGGTGGGGGACGGTCGCGGGCCGGATCCGGGCCGGGCCCGGGGCCGCCTTCCGGGGGTTCTCGCCACGCTGTTCTCTACACGGCTGTAGAGTCTGTCGGGTGAGCTGTACGCCAGGCCTCGCGGCTGCCCTGTCGGGGGAGCCGGTGGCGACATCCGGGTCGGGAGGCGGAACCGTGGAGGAGAGTCGGCGCGGGCCTGTGGACGGCGAGGGGCCGGGGGGCGTGGACCTGGGCGTGGACCTGGACGCCGAGCCGGGCGTGGAGCGGGTGTACCAGCCGGTCGAGGTGCACTTCGGTGACGGCACCTGGGCGCTCGGGCGGATCAGCGGGTGGTGGCAGGACGCGGCCGGGCGGCGCTGGTGCCGGCTGCGGGTGGCCCGGAGCGGGCGGCCGGCCCGCTGGGAGCCGTTCGACCCGGCCCGGGTGGTGCTGCTGCCGGCCGGTGGGGTCTGAGACCCACTCCGGTGGACCGGGCGGTTCTTGAACCGTTGCTCAGCGAAGCTTTACCCCAACGGGATTCACAAAATATGACGGTATATGTCATTCTGTGCAGCGCCCCGTGACCCATCGCAGCCGTGTCGGCGTCAGAGGGCCGGGGACCGCCGACATGCCAACTCAGCCACCGGGGACGACGTGAGTTCCGAGATCTACTTCAGCAACAACTACCGTGACCTGTGCGAGCAACACGGTACCGGGGCCGGCTTCCAGTTCGAGTTCTCCTGCTCGCGCTGCTCCGACACCTGGCGTTCGCCGTTCGAGGCGTTCACCACCGGCCAGGTGGCGGGCTGGGTGAGCAAGGGCGTCAGTGCCGCCTGGAACCTCATCGGCGGCAACGCCAACACCATCAGCAACGCCGCCGACGGGCTGGCCGGCGCCAACTGGGGCAGCTCCCGCGATGCCGCCTTCCAGCGGGCCATCGCCAACGCCCAGACCCACTTCAACCGGTGCGCACGGTGCACCAACTACGTCTGCGGCCGCTGCTTCGACCCCGCCCAGGGCCTCTGCCACACCTGCGCCCCGGACACCGCCGCCGAGGCGATGGCGGCCCAGCGGCGCGGCCTCAACGACATGGTCTCCGAGCGGGCCTACACGCAGGGGCAGCAGACCGGCCAGGCCTTCGACGTGCAGACGCCGCGCCAGCTGGTCTGTCCGCAGTGCAGCACCGAGACCCACGGCACGCCGTTCTGCCCGGGCTGCGGCTTCCGCCTGGCCAACCCGAACCAGTGCGGGCAGTGCCAGGCCGCGCTGCCCGAGGGCGCCGCGTTCTGCCCGGGGTGCGGCACCCGCCGCTGACCAGGACCGTCGCGCGCCCCGGGACCACCGTCGCCCCGGGGCGCGCGACGCTCTCCGCCGGCCCTGTGCGGGCCGGCGGCGCCGTCAGCCGTACGAGAGGTTGGCGCAGGGGTCGTCGTCGGCCGAGCGGGCCGCGTCGCGGACGCTGGTGGGCAGCGGGCCCGGGGCCGGCGGCAGCGGGCCGGAGGGCGCGGCGGTGGCGGTGGCGGCGTAGTCGTGGCCCAGCACCACGCTGACGCCCGCCTTGGCGCCCGGCTGGACCCCGGCGCCGGGGAAGAGCTTCGCCACGGCCTCCGCCGAGGTCCGCTCGCCGGGCCCGTAGTCGACCACGGTGGTGGCGCGTTGACGGTTCGGCGCGTTGCCGACGGCCGTCACGGTGAACCCGGCCGCCTTCAGGGACTCCGCAGCCCGGCCGCCGAGGCCGGTGGCCGAAGTGCCGTTCAGCACGGTCACCTTGACGTCTGTGCCGGCCGCCGGGGGCTCGGGAGCGGGGGAGGCCGTGGGGGAGGGCGAGGGGTCCTCGGACGCCGCCGCGCTCGGCGCGCTCGCGTCCTGGCCGTCCAGCGTGCGGTCGGCCCGGAGCGCCGCCCAGAGCTGGTCGACGTCCGGGTGGACCAGCGCGACCCGGGGGCCCTCGTAACGCCAGGGCGCGGTGACGAACTTGACGTCGTGCAGGTCGATGTCCTTCAGCGACATGGCGAAGGAGAGCAGCTTGGCGGCGGAGCCGAGGTCCTGGTCGACGGTCAGCGACCGGGTGGCGGCGTCGGCGACCGGCAGCAGGGTGGTCGGGTCCATGCCCTTGGCCTTGATCTCCTTGATCAGCGCGGAGAGGAAGGCCTGTTGGCGCTTGGTGCGGCCGATGTCCGAGCCGTCGCCGATGCCGTGCCGCAGCCGGACGTAGTCCAGCGCGGACTGGCCCTGAACCCTCTGCAGGCCCTTGGGGTAGAGCAGTTTGCCCTTCCGGCCGAGGTTGGGGTTGAGGTCGCCCTCGCGGATCTCGTTCGGCAGGCAGACCTCCACCCCGCCGACGGCCTTGGTCATCGCGGCGAAGCCCTCGAAGTTGACCACGATGGTGTGGTCGACCCGCATGTTGGTCAGTTTCTCCACGGCGTTCTGGGCGCAGGCCGGGTTGCCCTGTTCGGTGTCGCCCACCGCGAAGGCGCTGTTGAACATGACATTGTTCTGCTCTTTGGTCCACTTCCCGTTCGGCAGCTTGCAGGGCGGGATGGTGACCAGCGAGTCGCGCGGGATGGAGATGCCCGCCGCGTGCTTGTGGTCGGCGTAGACGTGCAGCAGGATCGCCGTGTTCGAACGGGCCCCGCCCTCCTGGCCGCCCCCCAGGTCGCTGTTGTTGCCGCCGCGGCTGTCCGAACCGATCAGCAGGATGTTGACCGGCACATGGCCCTGCGCGTCGGGCTTGGCCGCCTCCGGGCGGTCCTTGCTGACGGCGTCTCCGTCGAAGGTGGCTATGTTCCCGTTCAGCCGGTAGTAGACGGCGCCGCCGGCCAGTACCAGCAGGGCGGTGCAGCCGGCGGTCACCCAGAGCACCTTCTGCTTGCGGCTGCGCCGGGGACGGGCGCGTCGGCCGCCCGACCGGCTCCTCGACGCCCCGGCTCCGCCGGGACCCCTGCGACCTGACATGTCGTCACCCTCCACAGTTGCCACGAGATCCCCGTCGGTGTGCTGGGCGCCCGCGCGCGGACCCCGGGTACCGTGGGCGGGTCCGCCGCCGGTAAACTTTTACACCGCTGTAGAACTTCAGTGGAGCATACTAGGCGCCGATGAGGAAACCCGCAGGTCAGCCCAGGGGGGTCTGGACGGCCGGGCCCATCGGTGCCGCACCCGGACCGGAACCAAGGAGCACGATGACTCACCGGATCGCACGTTCGATAGCCGGCGCCCTGGTGGCCCTGCTGGCCACCGCAGGCCTGACCGCGGCGGCGTCGAGCGCGACGGCGGTGGCCGCACCCCGACCCGCGGCCGTGGCGGCCGGCGCCGTCCAGCCGCAGGGCGTCCACGGCGTCCAGGGCATGGAGGGGGCCGAGGACGGACAGACCGTCCAGGTCCCCCGGGCCGCCGAGGACCGCGCGGCGGCTCCGGCGAGCCGGCTGGCGGCGGAGAAGGAGAAGAAGAAGGGCTTCTTCGCCAAGCTCGGCAAGTTCCTGCTGATCGTGGTGATCCTGATCATTCTCTTCTTCGTGCTGCTGATCGTCGGGATCGTCTACGCCGCCAAGCGGATCTTCGGGCGCCGCCGCTGAGACCCGCCGGGCCCCTCGGCACGCGCCGTCGGGCCCGGCGGCCGTCCAGGGCCGATCGACCGGGACTGGCTCTGGGGGGTCTGGCGCTACGCCATCGAACCCGGCGCCGCGGCCGACCCGTTCGCCGTCTGGCTGACGCTGCGCGGCCTGCAGACGCCGGCCCTGCGGGTGCGCAGGCGCTGCGACACCGCGCTCGACCCGGCCGTCCGGCCGCGCACCCGGCCGTCACCGCCGTCCACTACCCGGGCCTGCCCGCCCACCCGGACCACGAGCGCGCCCGCCGACTGCTCCCGGACGGCCACGGCGGCGTGCTCGCGTTCGACCTCGCGGGCGGACGGGAGGCGGCCCGGACCTTCACCGAGTCCGTCCGGCCGGCCTCCCCCGCGCCCTCGCCCGGCGGGGCGCACACCCTGGTGCTGCATCCGGCCGGCACCTCGCACCGGCAGCTGGACGACACGGAGCCGGCCGCCGCCGGCATCGGCGCCGGGACGGTCCGCCTCTCGGTGGGCACCGAGCACCCGGAGGACCTCTGGGCGGACCTGGAGCAGGCGCTCGCCGAGCTCTGGGCGGACGGCGGGCGAGCGGACGGCCCGGACCGGCGCGGCGCCGGGCGGACCGACGAGCGCCGGGCGGGCGGGCCCGCGCCTTCGTCGCGGCCAAGCCGGCGGACCTCGACAGTTCCGCGGTGCGGTCCCTCACCGGAGGCCGGGTGGGCTGACCGGTCCCGGGGCCGGATCCGGGCCGATGGGCGGGTTGACAACCGGTCATACTGGGCGGCGGTGCCTGAGCCCAGGCCCGCCACCGCCCCGGTACCGCGCCGGTCCGCGGGGTACGCCGAGACCGGAGGACCTGATGAGCCGCCACCTGCCGACCCACCTCCCGGCGGCCGGAGCGCCGGTGCAGCCGTGGAACCGGCAGCGGCTGCGCAGCAACAACGAGTGGCTGCTGCTCGAACTGCTGCGCACCGGCGGCTCGTCCTCGCGGGCCCAGCTCGCCCGCGACACCGGGCTCTCCAAGCCCACCGTCTCCGCCGCGCTGGCCGCGCTGGAACAGGCCGGACTGGCCCGCGAGGCCGGGCGGTCCGTCCCCGAGCGCGGCCGCACGGCGGTGCTGTACGAGGCCGACCCGACGGCCGGCCATGTACTCGGCGTGGACATCGGCCGGGCCCGGCTGCGGGTGGCGGTGGCCGACCTGGCCGGGCGGATCGTCGCCCGGCGGGACGTGCCCAACCGGGGGCGGACGGCCGACGCGGTGGCCGACGCGGTGGTGGCGGCGGCCCGGGAGACCATCGCGGAGGCGGGGCTGACGGCCGGCGGCATCGTCCACTCGGTGATCGGCAGCCCGGGCGTCTGGGACGAGCGGCGCCGCGGCGTCCGCTACGCCACCAACCTGCCGGGCTGGGGCAGACCGGGCCTGTTCGACCGGATCGCGGACGGGCTGGAGACCGCGATCACCGTCGCCAACGACGCCAACCTCGCCGCGCTGGGCGAGTTCGCCCTCGGCGCCGGGCAGGGCAGCCGGGTGTTCGCCTATCTGCTGGTCGGCACCGGCCTCGGCGTCGGCGTGGTGAAGGACGGCGAACTGCTCGCCGGCGCGCACGGAGCCGCGGGCGAGGTGGGGCTGCTGCCGCTGCCCGGCCGGCCCGCCGGGGAGCCGGCCGGGACGATCGAGCAGGTGGCCGGGGCGGACGCGGTGGTGCGCACCGCGCTCGGCCTCGGCATGCCGGGCCCGCTGACGGCCAAGCAGGTCTTCGACGCGGCCCGGTCCGGCGACCCGCTCGCGGCCGGGGCCGTCCAGCAGGAGGCGGAGCAACTCGCCTACGCCGTCGCGGTGCTGACGGCGGTGCTGGACCCGGATCTGGTGGTGCTCGGCGGTGGCGTCGGCGGCAGCGCGGATCTGCTGCTGGAGCCGCTGGAGCGGGCGCTGCACCGGCTCTCCCCGCTGCGGACCAGGCTCGCCCCGAGCCTGCTGGGGGAGGAGGCGGTCCTGCTCGGCGCCGTCTCGACGGCGCTGGAGATCGCCCGGCCGGAGGTGTTCGGCCGCCGTTCGGGCGCGACGGCCCAAGGCCTGTCCGGCAGTTGATCCCGTGGCCGGCCCCGCCGAGGACGTCCGGACCTGGAGCCACCCGGCCACGCCCGGCCCCGCCTGCTCGGCCGCCGTGGACCGGACGATCGGCCGGCTCTCCGTCACCGACGGTCCCTGCACCGGTGTGAGCTTCAGTACCGCGGACACCGGCAAGGTCTGGTCCGAGGGCACCGCCCACCCGCTCGCCGCGAGTGGCGGGAACCTGTTCCGGCTGTAGCCGGCCGGGCCGCGCTCAGAGGACGGCTTCGGCGATCCCGGCCACCAGGCCGACCGCGATGCCCAGCAGCGGTACGCCCAGCAGTCCCGCGAAGCCGGCCGCGACGTAGCCGCTGCCGTCCTGGAGTTTCCCGTGCCGGGCACAGGAGAGGAACCACGTGGCCGGTACGGTGCCGAGCACCATGATCAGTCCAGCGACGACGCCGTACCGCAGGGCCGGCGTCGACGACGGCTCGTAGGCGACGCCGTGGGACAGCCGGACTGTCAGGCGGGTGCCCGCCCGGTGGTCGCGGGGTACGCCGCGTACCACGACCGGACGGGCCCCGGCCGCCGTCCCGCCGGCCGGGGTGTACTGGCCCCGGCAGTCGCGGCCGGCGCTGTTGCCCTCGTCGTCGGACACGTCGTAGCACTTCTCCACCAGCACGACGCCGCTCGGCGGACCGAGGCCCACGGCCGCGCCCACCCGTTCGGCAGCCAGTACCCAGGCCAGCCACCCCGCCCCGGCCAGAAGGCCGATCGCCGCCAGTACCGCCGCCGCTCGCGCCGGCAGACGCCACATGCGGACCTCCCCTCCCCTGCGGGCCCCGCACCCGGAACTGCCATCATGCTGGGTGCGTCGCTGTCGTTCCACCCTCGTGCCGGGGTCGGGACCGGGGCAGGGGCGGTTCAGGGGCGCGGCCAGGGGTGCCCGCCCAGGCGTTCGATGCCGGTGTTGAAGCGCCTCAGGTAGCCGGCGAAGGCGGCGATGTCGTCGTCCGTCCAGTCGGCCATCACCCGGTCCAGGCTGTCGATGGTGCCGGCGCGCTCCTGGTCGAGCAGCCGCACGCCCCGGCCGGTGATGCGGAACTTCCTGGCCATCCCGCCGCCGGGGTCGGGGATGCGCTCCACGAGCCCGGCCCGCATCGCGGCGGTGGTCTGCCGGTTGAGGGTGGAGGCGTCGAGGTCGAAGGCGTCGCTCAGCTCTCCGATCGACATCGGCCCCTGGACGCGGATGCGACTGAGCAGGATGTAGGCGCTGCGTTCGAGCAGGCTGTCCTTGCGGCGGGCGCCGGCGCTGCCCTGGAGGCCGTGACGGCTCAGGAGCATCTGCTCGTACTCGACCTCGTGCGTGGGTCTGACCATGTTCCTGCCACCTCCTGGCCGACGGCCGCCGCGGTCCGCGGCCGGCCGGCTCCGTCCGCGTCCCTCCGGACAGCATTATGCATCCACCATAGAGTGTGCATGATGCACTAGACATGTATGATGCACTTCTTGTCCGACAGACTGTTCCGGAGCTTCCCCATGGACACCTCTCAACGATCCGCGCATCCGAGCGGCGTCGTCGCCACCCTGGCCTTCGCCGGCACGGTGGCCGCGGTCATGCAGACGCTGGTCACCCCGCTCATCGCGGAACTGCCGCAGATTCTGCACACCACGCCCTCGAACGCGGCCTGGGTGATCACCGTCACCCTGCTCGTCTCGGCCGTCTGCGTGCCGGTCTCCGGACGCCTCGGCGACATGGTGGGCAAGCGCCGGATGCTGCTCGTCTGCTCGGTGCCCCTGGTCGCCGGCTCGGTGGTGTGCGCGCTGGCCTCCTCCGTCGTGCCCATGATCGTCGGGCGTGGGTTGCAGGGGATGGGCATGGGCATGGTGCCACTGGGCATCGCCCTGCTGCGTGACGTCGTCCCGGCGGAGAAGCTCAGCTCCTCGATCGCCCTGGTCAGCGCATCCATGGGGATCGGCGGTGGTCTCGGCCTGCCGATCGCCGCGGCGGTCGCCCAGTACGCGGACTGGCGGGTGCTGTTCTGGGGTGCGGCCGTCCTGGCCCTGGTGGTCTCCGCCCTGATCTGGTTCCTGGTGCCGGACGTGCCGGCCACCGCCAGGGGTCAGCGATTCGACCTGCCCGGCGCGCTCGGGCTGGGCGTCGGCCTGGTCTGCCTGCTGCTCGCCGTCTCCAAGGGCGCCGACTGGGGCTGGGCCTCCGGTACGACGATCGGCCTGTTCACCGCCGCCGTCGTCGTGCTGGCGGGCTGGGGCTTCTGGGAGGTGCGCACCAAGGACCCGCTGGTCGACCTGCGCACCACTGCCCGCCCCCGGGTGCTGTTCACCAACCTCGCCTCCGTCTTCGTCGGCTTCGGCATGTACGCCAGCATGCTGATCGTCCCCCAGCTGCTCCAGTTCCCGAAGGCCACCGGCTACGGGCTGGGCCAGTCGATGCTCGCCGCCGGCCTGTGGATGGCCCCGGGCGGCATCATGATGATGATCGTCTCCCCCCTGGGCGGGAAGCTCACCAACGCCCGCGGCCCGAAGTTCACGCTCATCAGCGGCGTCCTGGTGATCGCCGCCGGCTACGGCCTGTCGCTGGCGCTGATGGGTTCGGCCTGGGGGCTCATGCTGGTGACCATGGTCACCAGCAGCGGTGTGGGCCTCGCCTACGGGGCGATGCCCGCCCTGATCATGAGCTCGATCCCGCCCGCGGAGACCGCCGCCGCCAACGGCTTCAACACGCTCATGCGCTCGCTCGGCACCTCCATCGGCGCGGCCGTGATCGGCACGGTCCTCTCCCAGATGACCACCACGATGGGCGGCCACGCCTTCGCCTCCGAGAGCGGCTTCCGAACCGGCCTGCTCATCGGCCTCGGGGTCGCGCTGATCGCCGCGGCGATCGCGGCGGTCATCCCGGCGGTGCGCGGCGCGGCCGGGAGCGAGCGGGACGCCCCGTCCCCCGAGCGCGAGGCGGTCGCGGCCGAGGGCTGACCGGACCGGCCCGCGCGGGGAGAGCCGAGTGAACCGGCCCCGCGCGGGCGAGCGGCCGGTCCGGGGCGCCGCCGCCCGGGCCCGGCCGCCGCGGCTCAGAACACCGACCACCCGGTGGCCGTGGTGAACGCGTCCAGCGCGGCCACCGCCCCGACGGAGTTCCCGGCCGGATCCAGCGCGGGGCCCCAGGCGCAGAGGGCGCCCCGGCCCGGCACCACCGCGAGGATGCCGCCGCCCACGCCGCTCTTGCCGGGCAGCCCGACCCGGTACGCGAACTGGCCGGCCGCGTCGTAGGTGCCGCAGGTGAGCAGCACGGCGTTGATGCGCTTGGCCTCGCTGCGGCTCAGCAGCCGGGAGCCGTCGGCGCGCAGGCCGTGCCGGGCGAGGAAGAGCCCGGCCAGGGCCAGGTCCCGGCAGCTCGCGGTGAGGGCGCAGTGGTCGTAGTAGTGCTGGAGAACCGTGTCGACGGGGTTCTCCAGGTTGCCGTAACTGGCGATGAAGTGGGCGAGCGCGGCGTTGCGGTGGCCGTGCGCGGCCTCCGAGGCCGCGACCACCGAGTCGCTGTCGAGCAGTGGGTTGCCGGACTCGGCGCGCAGGAAGTCCCGGACGGCCGCGCGGGCGTCGCCGGTCAGGCTGTGCAGGCGGTCGGTGACCACGATGGCGCCCGCGTTGATGAACGGATTGCGCGGGATGCCGTGCTCGGTCTCCAGCTGGATCAGCGAGTTGAAGGGGCTGCCGGAGGGCTCGCGGCCGACCCGTTGCCAGAGGCCGTCGCCGCCGGCGGCCAGGGAGAGGCAGAGGGTGAAGAGCTTGGAGATGCTCTGGACGGAGAACGGCTGCTCCCAGTCCCCGACGCCGTACACGGCGCCGTCGACGGTGGCCAGCGCCAGTCCGAAGGCGTTCGGGTCGGCGGCGGCGAGCGCCGGAATGTAGTCGGCGACCCGTCCGGCGGTGAGTACCGGGCGGGCCGCTTCCATGGCCTGGGTCAGCTGGTCCTGGAGATCCACCGGGCCATTGTGCACATGCGTGCACCTTCGTGCGGACCGCCGTGACGGTGCCGTCCTGCGGAGGCGGGCACGGTCACGGCGCCGGTGTTCGCCTCCCCGGGGCAGGGCCGCGCCGTGGACGGGGAGTTCACTGCCGGTCGGTGCCGCTGGGGTCGTGCAGGCGGCGGACGACGATGTCCCGGCCCGCGGGTGCGCCCGCGGTCACCGCCTCGGCGTGGTCGCGGGCCGCCTGCCTCAGCGCGTCGGCCGCGGCCCGCGCGGCCGGGGCGCCGGGGGCGTGCCCGGTGCGGTGGAGCACCCGGGTGATCAGGCTGCCGGTGACGGGCAGGCCGGCCACCTTCGCCCGGTCCAGCAGAGCCGCGTGGTAGGCGGGCATGATCAGGGCGCCGGCCTGCCCGGCCAGCAGGGCGGCGAGGGCGGTCGGGTGCTCGGCGACGTGCTCCACCGACGGCACCACGCCGTGCGCGGCCGCGAACCGGGCGAAGGCCCGGGCGCGGGCGGACTGTTCGGGGGCGCCGATCCACGGACGGCCGGAGAGTTCGGCGGGGTGGCCCGGCAGGTCCCAGCCGTCCGGGACGACCACCCGGTACTCGTCCTCGCTCAGCACCCACGCCCGTACGGCGGGTGGCAGTGGCACGGCGGTGTCCCGGTCGTCGGTGATGACCAGGACGTCCAGCCCGCCCAGGCGCAGGCGTTGCAGGCCGTCCGGCAGACCGGTCTCCACGAATCTCGGCCGCACCTGCGGATGCCACTGGGCGAGCAGCCGCTGCGCCCGGGCCGCGAGCCGCTCGATCACCCAGGAACTCGCGCCGATCGCCACCGGGCCCTGCGTGACGCTCCCGTCGGCGGAGCTCAACTGCTCGACGGCGGAAGCGAGTTCCCGGCTGATCCGGTCGCCGGTGGCGGCCAGCAGCCGGCCGGTCGCGGTGAGTTCCAGCCGGCCGCCGGACCGGTCGACCAGTGGCAGGCCCACCTCCCGCTCCAGGCTGGCCAGTTGCTGCGACACCGCCGACCGCGTGTGGCCGAGCGCCCGCGCCGCCGGGGCCAGACCGCCGTGGCGGGCGATGGCGTCCAGGACCAGCAGCCGCCGGGGGTCGAGGTCCATGGGGCGGGCTCCTCCTCGGTTCCTCCGGGTCGTTCGGCGGCCCATCCTGCCACGCGTCGGGCCGCAGGGTGCCAGTCCTGCTGTCGCCCGGGTTCAGCGCCGCTGTCGGGCGGGGCTGCCAGGCGGCCGGCGGGCTGTCAAACTGGCCGCCACTCACCGGACTTCGGCGGCGCTCCCCGGCAGACGTGTGCCCGTGGCCGGGCGCGTCCCGTTCACGCCCACCAGGAGGCAGCGCATGGCCCGTTCGATTTCGACAGCGGGGCGGTCCGGTCCGGCGCCGTCCGGCCGGCGCCCGCCCAGGTCGGGCCGCGTGCCGGTGACGGCGTGCGCGCTGGCGGCGCTCTTCCTGGTCGCGGCCTGCGGTTCGTCCGGCAGCTTTCCCGGTGAGGCGCCGGGCGAACCGGCTGGGCAGGGCGGAGCGGCCACGCAGAACGGTGACGCCGCCGTACCGGATGCGCCGGCCACGCAGAACGGCGCCGGTGCGCAGAACGCCGCCCCGCCGGCCGGGGGCGGCGGGGCGGCGTACGTGCTGAGCGCTCCGCCGGTCGCGGCCGGCTACCGGCAGGGTCAGCCCCCGGCCGACCTGATCCAGAAGGTCGACTCCGATGCCCAGCTGTACGCCAAGCGCCTGGGCGTGACCGGCACACCGGTCCACGGCTACTACGACGACCGGGCCCAGGGCGCGTGGATCTTCTACTCGGGCGTCACCGGCAGCGGCTTCGACCCCGACCGTCTGCACGACGCGCTCAACCAGCCCCCGGCCACCAGGAACGACGGCGCCGGGGACCGGATCAGCACCAACGCCGTGGACACCGACCCCGGCCCGCACGGCGGGCGGGCGATCTGCAACACCGTGCTGGTCCAGAACGCCATGCTCACCACGGCCGTCACCACCTGCTCCTGGTTCACCGCCACCACGGCCGCGGGGGTCAGCCTCATCATCAAGGGCGACGGCACCAGCACCAAGGTCGGCTTCACCGCCGCCGACGTCGCCCCGGTCATGCGGGCCATCCGCGCGGACGTCGAGCACCCGCGCTGAACCGCCGGCCGGTCTTCCGGTGCCCGAGCGTTGACGGGTCGTCAATGGTGGGGAGCCTGATCCGCCGCGTCAAGGTGTCCGGCGGTGAAGGGGGTTGAGAGTGTCGACCATTGGGAAACTTTCCTGACGAAAGTCGTCGACCGGCCGTCCCGTCACCTCGGTCCTGCAGGCGCCCGCTCCGGTCGCCCGCCGGCCGGTGCGGGCCGTTTCGCCTCTCTCCTGACCGGCCGTCACCGTGCGGTGGACCGACGAAAGCGAGTTGGCATGTACAAGACCTTCAGGGCCGGGGCGGCCGCCCGGCTCACCGCCCCGCTGCTGGCCGCCGCGCTCGGCCCGGCCGCCCTGCTGCTGGCCCCCGCGCCCCAGGCCCTGGCCGCCCCGGCAGCCGCCCCGCCCGAGCCGGCCGCCGCGCCCGGGAGGGCGGCGGCCCCCGGGATGGCGGCCGCGCCGTACGAGTACCTGGGCTGGGGCAACCCGCAGAAGCCGACCGACGTGATGAACGCGACCGGGGTGAAGTGGTTCACCCTCGCGTTCATCCTCTCCGACGGCGGCTGCAACCCGAAGTGGGACGGCAGCCGGCCGCTGACCGGCGGCTCCGACGAGGCCGCGATCAGGTCGATCCGGGCGGCCGGCGGCGACGTGGTCGTCTCGGTCGGCGGCTGGAGCGGCAACAAGCTGGGCGAGAAGTGCGGCAGCGCGAGCGCGCTGGCCGGCGCCTACCAGAAGGTGATCGACGCCTACGGGCTCAAGGCGCTGGACATCGACATCGAGGACACCGAGTTCTCCAGCGCGACGGTCCGTCAGCGGGTGGTCGACGCGCTGAAGACCGTCAAGGCGAGGAACCCCGGCATCGTCACCTACGTCACCATGGGCACCACCCCCAGCGGCCCGGACGCCACCGGCAAGGACCTGATCAGGCGCGGCGCCGCGGCCGGCCTGGCCAACGACGGCTGGGTGATCATGCCCTTCGACTTCGGCGGCCACAGCGGCACCATGGGCCAGGCCACCGTCAGCGCGCTGGACGGGCTGAAGGCGGCGGTCAAGAGCGCCTACGGCTACAGCGACGACGCGGCCTACCGGCACACCGGGGTCTCGTCGACGAACGGGAAGACCGACGAGGCCGGTGAGACCGTCACCACCGCCGACTTCCGGACCATCCTCGGCTACGCCCGGCAGCACCACCTCGCCCGGTTCGCCTTCTGGGCGGTCAACCGCGACCGCGCCTGCGGCTCCGGCACGGACGCCGACGCCTGTAGCGGCGTCGCGCAGTCCCCGTACGAGTTCACCAGGATCGTCGTCCAGTACCAGGGCTGAGGAGCACTCCGATGACACAGCCGAACCCCCGCCCCCGTCTCCGGGCCGCCGCGGCGCTGCTCGCGGGCGCAGGCCTGGCGGCGGGCCTGCTCGCGGCCCCGGCGGCCTCGGCCGCCCCGGGCCCGGGAGCCGCCGCCGCGCCCGCCGTGCCCTTCGGCAGCCACCGTTACCCGTACGCGGCGGGCATCCTCAAGCCCTCCGGCGCGCAGGCGGACCTCGACCAGAAGGTGATCGCCGCCTACAACGCCTGGAAGGCCGCGTTCGTCAAGCAGAACTGCGGCAACGGCTGGTACCAGGTGCTCTCGCCGGACGCCGACCACCCCTACGTGGCGGAGGGACAGGGCTACGGCATGGTCGTCACCGCCACCATGGCCGGGGCCGACCCCAACGCCAGGACCGTCTTCGACGGCATGGTGAAGTACATGCTGGCGCACAAGTCGGTCAACAACCCCGACCTGCTGGCCGCCGAGCAGGACTCCTCCTGCCGGTCCGTCGACGGCTCCGACTCCGCCACCGACGGCGACCTCGACGTCGCGTACGGGCTGCTGCTCGCCGACCGGCAGTGGGGCAGCTCGGGCAGCTACGACTACAAGGCCCTGGCGGTCCGGCACATCAACGCGATCATGGTGAGCGAGATCAACCCGAGCACCCACCTGACACTGCTCGGCGACTGGTCGAGCAGGGGCGACTCCACCTACTACGTCACCCGCTCCTCGGACTGGATGATCGACCACTTCCGGGCGTTCCGGACCGCCACCGGCGACGCCGCCTGGGACACCGTCCGCACCGCCCACCAGCGGCTGATCACCGCCCAGCAGAGCGGCTACGCCCCGAACACCGGTCTGCTCGCCGACTTCGTGGTCAACACCAACGGCACCGCCAAACCGGCGCCCGGGAAGGTCCTGGAGAGCGCCAACGACGGCGACTACAGCTGGAACGCCTGCCGCGACCCGTGGCGGATCGGCGCGGACGCCGTCACCAGCGGCGACGCCGCCTCGCTCGCCTCGGCGCGCAGGCTCAACACCTGGGTCAAGGCCAAGACGGGCGGCAGTCCCGCGAACATCGTCAGCGGCTACCACCTCAACGGCTCGGCCTTCGACAGCGGCCACGACATGGCGTTCACCGCGCCGTTCGTGGTGACCGCGATGACCGACCCGGGCTCGCAGGCGTGGCTCGACGCGCTCTGGACCAAGCTGGCCGCTACCGCGGTGGACAGCTCGCTCTACTACGGCAGCAGCGTCCAGCTCCAGTCGATGATCGTGGCATCCGGCAACTACTGGGTGCCGTAACGGCATTGGCGCGGGCCTGCCCTCCCGGGGGCCGGGCCCGGGGGGGCCGGGGGGGGGCCCCCCCCCCGGGGGGCCCCCCCCCCGGGGCCCGGGGGGGGGGCCCCCCCCCCCCCCCCCCCCACCCCCCCGGGCCCCCCCCCCCCCCCCCCCGCGGGGGCCGCCCCC
>NZ_JBIVRD010000004.1:91984-257267 GCF_044755565.1 Kitasatospora sp. NPDC092286
CCCCGCAATCCTCGGCCACCCGCCCACCCCCCTTTCCTTGTTTGGGGCCACCCCCAAACGCGTGGGGGCGCTACGGGGGGGGGGGGGGGCCGCCCCGCGGGGGGCCCGCCCCCCCGCGGCCGGTCGTTCCGGCGCCCGCCGGGCGGCCCCACCGGTCTGCCCGGCGGTGCTCAGCCCTCCCGGCCGCGCACGTACCGGACGGTCGCCACCGTGCCCGCCGCGGTGGCGGCCAGGCCCGTCGCGCAGAACAGCAGGCCGGGGAAGAGGGTGTCCGCCCAGCCGAGTTGGGCGGGGAAGAGGGCATGGCCCGGCCGCCGGGGGTCGTGCAGCAGGGTCACGGCGTCGCCCGCGGACAGCCGGTCCGGCGCCGAGTGCGGCGAGTCCACCACGGCCGGCTGTCGCCGGCCGTCCGGTTCCACGGTGACCAGTGCCTCGGTGGCGTCGGTCCGTTGTTCCGGCCGGCCGTACCGCACCTCGTCGACCACGGCGGAGACCCGCGAGGTGCCGCTGAAGCTGCCACACCGTCCAGTGGCCGGCCGAGAAGACGATGCCGACCAGGAGGAACACCGGGCCGATGAGCGGCCCGAGGAGCTTCGGCCACCCGCCCCTGGGCGCCCGGGGCGGCGGAGCCTCGGTCCACTCCTCCGTGCTCATGCTGTCGCGTGGGGGTCTGCTGTCCGGCATGATGCGGGGACTCCTTCCGCCCGGCGGGCCGATCATGTCAGAGCTGTCGGCCGGGTGACGGCGTCGGTGGGGGAGCGGGGCCGGGCCAGGCCGGTGCGCTGACGTTCCGTGGGCCGTAGATCTCGATCTGCCAACAGGTGCGGGAACTGTGCGCGAGCCGTGTCGCAGTTCTGGTTGAATCGTGAACCTCACCCCAGCGGAACGGAGCGTTCTTCCCCCATGTCTTCACGGATACGCGCCGGCCATCGCGGCCTGGCCGCCGTCGCCGGACTCGTCTTCACCGTCGGTCTCGCCCTGACCGGCTGCGACCCGGCGGCGGGTGACGGTGCCACGGCCGCCTCCTCCTCGCCCGCCGCCGTGGCCGCGGCCGGGCCGACCACCCCCGCGCCGACCACCCCCGCGCCGGTGGCGACCGCGGCCGCGCCCGTGCCGGCTCCGCCCGTGGTGACGACGCCCGCGGCCGTGCCCACCACGGAGGCGCCGCAGCCGACCCAGCCGCCGGCGCCGGTACCCGCACCGACCACGGCCAAGCCGCAGGCGCCCGCCACCAAGGCGCCGCAGCCCAAGATCACCACCGCCCAGCCGCCGACCGACCCCGAGCCCGAAGCGGCCAAGGGGGCGACGGGTTCCTGCGAGATCCGGTCCAACGCGGGCAACTGCTACCAGGCGGGCCAGTTCTGCCGGAACGCGGACCTGGACAAGAGCACCCACGACGCCAACGGCCGGATGATCACCTGCCGGATGGTCAGCGGCAAACCGCACTGGCAGGCCTGACCGGGTGGGGCGGGGTGACTGGCGGCCGTCCACCGCTCGCCGCCCCGCCCCGTCCCGCCGGGGCCGAGCTCCGGGAGCGTCCGGTCAGCCGCCGATGATGGCCAGGCCGAGCAGTACGCCCGCCGAGACGCGGATCCTGCCGGGCGCGAGCGAGCCCTCGCCGCCGCCCTGGCTGTGGCCGACGTAGCCGATGCCCGGCTGTTCGGAGTCCACGTCCCTGATGCGCACGACCGGGCCGAGCCGGACGCCGGCGGCCCGCGCGTACAGCTCCGCCTTCTCCAGGGCGTCCGCGACGGCCGCCTCCCGGGCCCGCGCCCGCAGCTCCCGCTTGGCGCGGACGTCGAACTCCACCCCTTCCACGTGGTTCGCCCCGGCCTCCACGACGTCCACCAACAGCCGCTCCAGGGCGTCGAGTTCGCGCAGCTCGACGACGAAGGAGGCGGTGCACTCGTAGCCGAGGAACTGCCGCTCGCCGCCGCCGTAGCTCCACGAGGACTGCAGGTCCAGCCGGGAGGTCGAGACGTCGCCGTCCGGCACGCCGTGGCCGCGCACCACCTCGCGGACCCGGCTGACGGCGGCTCCGGTCACCTCGAAGGCCGCGGCCGGCGCCGGCCTCACCCACTGGCTCCCCTCCACCGCCGCCCTCGCCCTCTGGCTCGGCGAGCGCGGCGGCTGCGCCTGGGGCCGGTGCGCCGCCCCCGGCTGCGCCCGCTACTTCATCGACACCGGCCGCCGCGCCCCCCAGCGCTACTGCACCCCCCGCTGCGCCACCCGGGTCCGGGTCGCCGCCCACCGCGCCCAGCGCTCCGACGGCGCCCGGCCCGGGTCCGTGGTGTGAGCGGTTGTGGAGGGGCTGCTCGAACAGCCCGGGGGAGGTCTCGACGGCCACGGCGGGGAAGGCCTCCCGGACCGAGCCGCCGGGGCCCGGCGTGCCGCGCGGCCCCGGCCCCGGGACCGCGCGGCGAGCGTCAATCCGCTGGTGGGCGCCGCCGGACCCCCCGTAGACTCCGGTGCTCGTGACCGAGACCAGCACCACCCCGACCACCCGCCCGGGCGCCGGCGGCACCGCCGCGGCCGGTGACGCCGAGCTGATCGCCGCCGCCGTGGCCGCCGCCGGGCAGGGCATGATCGACCGCGAGACGGTGGCCGAGGTGGTGACGCTCTGCGCCGTCGCGGGCGAGCACCTGCTGGTCGTCGGCGCGCCCGGCACCGCCAAGTCCGAGGCGGTGCGCCGGGTCGCCGGGCAGCTCGGCGGACGCTACTTCGAGTACCTGCTGGGCCGGTTCACCGAACCCAACGAGCTGTTCGGCCCGGTCGACCTGCGCCGGCTGCGCGAAGGACGGGTCGAGTTCGAGACCGCCGGCATGCTGCCCGAGGCCGAGATCGCCTTCCTCGACGAGGTGTTCCTCGGCTCCACGGCCGTCCTCAACACCCTGCTCGGCCTGCTCAACGAACGGGTCTTCCGGCGCGGCGGCACCGTCCTCGCCAGCCCGCTGCGGGTCTGCGTCGGCGCCGCCAACCACCTGCCGGAGGATCCGGCCCTGGCCGCCTTCGCCGACCGCTTCCTCGCCCGGGTCTTCGTCGAACCGGTGGCCGACGCCCGGCTGGAGGAACTGCTCGAAGCCGGCCGCCGGCCCGCGACCGCCCCGGCCCGCCCCGCCGACCTGCTCGGCGCCGTCGACCGGCTGGCCGCCGCCGCCCGCGACTGCGACCTGGACGAGGTCACCCCGCTGCTCGGCACCGCCCTGCGCCGGCTGCGCGCCGCCGGGGTCCCGGTCAGCGACCGGCGGGCCGTCCGCTCGCAGAAGCTGGTCGCGGCGGCCGCCGTCCTCGACGGCCGCACCGCCGGCACCGCCCGCGACCTCTGGGTGCTGCCGCTCATCGCCCCCACCGCCGACACCCAGGCACTGGCCCGCGACACCCTGGCCGACCTGGTCGAGAAGTCCGCCAACCGCAGCCTGGCGCACGCCGCCGAGGAGCTGTCCCGCAGCTCGGCCGCCCGCGCCGACCGGCTCGCCCGGCAGAGTACGGCCCTGCTCGCCGAACACCGCACCCTGCCGGACGGCCGCGACTCGCGGCTGCGGCTGGAGGCCGCGCTGCGGGAGATCGACGCCGGGTTCGACCCGGCCGACCTGCCCGCCGGGCTGGCCGGCATACGCGCCGAGCTCGTCGCGGTGGTCGCACCCTCGTGACCACCGCCCCGCCGCCGTTCCCGCTCCGCTGGGAGCGGTGCGAACCGCCGCTGCCCGCCGCCGCCGTGCTCGCCCTCGGCCCCGACGTGCCAGCCCTGGCCGCCGCCACCCGGGAGCGGCTCACCGGCGGCGCCCGGCTCGGTGCCGTCGCCGACGACGGCGCGCTGCTCGTCCTCGGCGCCGAGGACGACCTGCCGTGGGCCGACGGTGCCCGCTACCTCGGCCGCGACGCCGGACTGCTCGTCCCCACCACCGCCCGCCCCCGGCCCGCCGCCGCCCTCTGGCGCACCGCGCTCGGCGCCCGGGACGGCCAGCTCTGCGTCCTGCTGCCCGGCCACGCCCTGGTCGCCGATCCGCCGCCGCCCACCACCGACCCGGCCGCCCTGGAGCCGTACACCCGGAGCACCGGCGGCACGACGCGTCCGGGCGGCACCGGGAGCGACCCGCGATGACCACGCCGCTGCCCGCCGCCCTCGCCCCCTGGGCCGCCGGCCTCTCCGCGCTCACCCCCGAACTCGCCACCGCCCTCGGCCCCCTGCTGCGCCGCCTGGACGCCCTGGCCGGCGAACGCGAACCCGCCACCGACGACCACGGCACCCCGGACGGCCACGGCGGCCTGGCCCGCTCCGGCCGGCCCGACCAGCTGCTGCCCTCCGAGTGGCTGCTCGCCGACGAGTACCCCGACGAGTTCCTGCGCCGCCTGGTCGACGGCGAACTCCTCCACCTCGCACCCGAGTTCCGCACCCCGGCCGGCCGGGGCCGGGTCGTCGTCCTGGCCGACACCGGGCCCGCCCAGGCCGGCGCCGGCCGGCTCGTCCAGCTCGCCGCCCTGCTCGTCCTGCACCGCAGGGCCGCCGCCCGGGGCACCGAACTGCTCGTCGGCATCCTCGGCGACCGGCCCGGCCACTGGCTCGACGGCGACCTCGCCGAACTGCTGCCGCACTGGCTCGACGCCCGCCGCCGCACCGACCCGACCCCCGAGGACGTCCGGCGTGCCTGCGGCACGCTCGACGCCGCCGACCAGGCCTGGGTCCTCACCTCGCCCCGGCTCGCCGACCGGCTCCCCTCCCGGCGAAGGGTGCTGGCGAGCGAGGAGGCCCGCTGGACCGCGGCCGGCGCCGGCTCGGTCACCGTCCGGCTGGGCGAGGCGCGGGCCGAACTGCCCCTGCCCGCGACCGACATCGCCGTCCGGGCGCTGCGCGGCGCCGAGTTCCGCCGCAGCGCGCCGACCGCCGCCGCGCCGCCGGCCGGCCCCACCGGGGGAGCGCACCCCGTCTTCACCACCGCGGCCCGCACCCTGCTGGCCCGTGGTGCGAACGCCGCCACCCTGCTCGCCGTCAACCTGCCGAGCGGCGCACCGGAGCGCGTCACCCCCGTCCGGACCCGTCGCCACGAGCTGAACGGGCCGGTCGTCGCCGCCGGACGCCTCGGCCGGCGCCTGGTCGCGCTGTCCGTCCAGGGTGACCGGCTGGTCCCGTACATCAGCGGCCGCCCGCTCGGCGAGCCCGGCCAGTACACCGCCGACCGGGTCGCCCTCGGCCTGCACCAGGCCCTGCTCGACACCCTGCTCACCGGCCCCGTCCTGCCACTGCTGCGCGCCGGGGACGGCCTCGCGCTCCCGCTCGACGGCCGCTGGTGGCGGATCGCGCCCGACGGATCCGTCCACGACGACGGCCCGGTCGCGCCGAGCGCCGACGGCGCGCGGTACCACCGCTCCCGGGATCCGCGGGCGTTCGACCACCCGCTGTCACCCGGGGCCCAGGACGCGCCGCACCTCGTCCACGGCGGCACCGCCGTCGCCTGGTCGGCCGACGGCAAGGCCTGGGAGGTCCGCACCCCGGCCGGCGACCGGAGCCTGATCACCTTCCGGGAGGATGCCGAGGTGATCGGCCTCGTCCGGCACGACGACGGCCGGCCGGCGCTGATCACCTGCAGCCGGAGCGCCCGGGTGGTGCGCAGCGTCCGGGCCGACGCCGTCCGCACCTTCAGCCGCTTCTCCGGCGGCGTCACCCCGGCGACCGTCCACCCAGGTCTCTCCCTCATCGCCGCCGAACCGCACCCCGGGCGGATCGTGGTCGGCGACGCGGGCAGCGGCCGGATCCACCACCTGATCGGGAGCGAGCAGTGAGCGCCACCTCCGCCGGAGCGTTCCGTGCCACCGTCGACGCCACCGGCTTTGTGCTGGACGTGCCGCTGATCGGCGCGGCCGAGGCCGCCGGGCGCGTCCTGGCCCACTGGCAGGACGGCGCCGACCTGCGCGGGCTGCCGGACGGCCGCTGGCTGCTCGTCCTGCCCGAACCGGTCGGGACCCGGGCCGACCGTGCCCCCGGGCTGCCACTGCTGGGGCGGGACGGCGCGCTCGTCGCCGTCGGCACCGACGGCGCGCAGGCCGCCGCCGGGCAGCTGCTGCTCACCACCGTAGGGCTGATGGACCGTCACCAGATCGACGGTCTGGCGAAGTTGCGGCCCGCCGACTGGCTCGACCCGGCCGGCCTCACCCTCCGCCGGCTCGGGCCGGTCGGCGCCCCGGCCGCCCCCGAACCGGTGCTCGACGACCGGCCGCGGCGCCCGGCGGCGGACCTGCGGACCGCCGCCGGAATCGGCCCCCGCTCCGAGCGGGCCCGTCGGCTGACCGCGCCCGCCGAGCGGGGTCGCCCCCGTCGCTGGTGGTCCCGTCGGCCGACCGCGCCCGGCGCCCGGGGCGACCGCCCCCGCCGCTGGTGGTCCCTGCCCCGGCTGCCCGCCCCGGTCGGCCGGGCCGTCGCCGTCGCCGGCCTCGCCCTGCTGTTCGTCCTCGTGGGCCTGCCGCTGCTCGCCGGTCTCGCCCACCTCGTCGTCGGTCTCGTCCGTCTCGTCGCCGGGCGGGGCCTCCACCTGTCGACGCTGCTGACCGGGCTGCTCATCGGAGCGGCCTTCGCGCTGCGTCGCCGCGCCCCGGGAACAGCTTCCGAGGCCTCCGCCCCCGGGGCGGCGGAGGGGCGGCGGAACCCCGGACCGTCCTGGCGGTCCCGGCTGGGCGGCCTGCTCGCCCGGCTGGCCCTGCGCACCCCCGCCGCGCGTCTCGTCCGCGGCCGCCACGCCCGCTACCTGCGCGAACTGACCCGCGCCTTCGAACAGCGCCGCTGGGAGGACGCCCTGCGCGACGCCGTCCGGCTCTCCGGGCAGTCGCCCGAGGCCGAGCGGGCCTGGCTCTCACTCGGGCTGCCCCGCCGCTTCGCCGGCCCGCTGCGCCCCACCCCGGACGCCGGGGGCCGGGCGGCGGCCGTCTCGCCGCTCTCCGGCCCGACCGTCCACGAACTCCTGGCCGACCTCTACCGGAAGGCCGCCGAAGGGCTGGAGCGGGAGGGCCGGATCGACGAGGCGGCGTTCGTCCTCGCCGACCTGCTGGACGCGCCCGCCGAGGCGGTGGCCCTGCTCGACCGGCACGGCCGCGGCGCCCAGGCCGCCGAACTCGCCGAAGGCCGCGAGCTGGCGGCCGACCTGGTGGTCCGCCTCTGGTGGCGGGCCGGGGACCGGGACCGGGCCGTGCGCACCGCCTACCGCCGGGGCGCGTTCTCCACCGCCGTCGAGCGGCTCACCGCCACCGACCCGCAGTCCGCCCGGGAGCTGCGGGCCGCCTGGGCCGAGCACCGCCGTGCGGCCGGGGACCGGCTCGGCGCGGTCGAGGCCGCCTGGCCGGACGAGACGCTGCGGCCGACGGTCGCCGCCGACCTGCGCGACGCCGTCGCCCTCGGCGGGCCGGCCCGCGGCCGGGCCCTCGCCCACCTGCTCGCCCTCGGCGCGGGCGAGGCGACCCGTACGCTCGCGCTGGCCGTCCTCGACGGCGACGGGCACCCCGACACCACCGGCCGGCCCGCGCTGGCCGCCGCCCTGGCCGGGCTGCCGGGCGCGGACCGGGCCGCCGACCGTGAACTCGCCACCGCCGCGGCCCGCGCCGTCGTCCGGGACGGCGGCTTCGGCGGCTCCCTCGACCACCGGACCGGACGCGCCCTCTTCGACGGGCTGGTGAAGCGCGCCGACCCGCTGGCCGCCGCCGACCTGCCCAGGCCCCGCCGCTCCGCCCGCCCCACGGGGGCCGGCTGGGCCGCCACCGCCGCCGACCGGCCCGGGACACTCCCGGTCCTGGACGCGGCGCTGCTGGACTCCGGCTCGCTGCTGGTCGCGTGCGGCCAGGCGGGCGTGCGGCTGCTCGGCCCGGACGGCCGCACCCGGGCCCGCTGGGACGTGCCCGCCGACCAGCTGGTGCTCGCCGACCACGGCGGCACCGCGCTGCTGGTCGCCCGCTACGGCGAGGTCGCCGAGGTCTCCCGGCTGGACCTCGCCACCCGGGCCGTACGGCGCTGGACCGCCCTGCGGGTGCGGCAGATCGTGCCGTCCTACGACGGCCGGCAGCTGATCACGGTGGACGAGGACGGGATCGCCGTCCTCGACACCCTGGCCCGCCGCCCCACCGTGGTCTGGCGTGAACTCGGCGGCGACCAGGGGGTGACCGGGCGGATCGCCCGCACCCCGTCCGGCTGCGCGGCCGTGGTGGTCTCCGGCCCGGCCGTGGGTGCGCCGCTGACGGAGCTCTGGCGCTGGGACCTGCCGGGCTGGGAGCTGCGGTCCAGGACCGCGCTCGACCCGGCCGCGGTGACCGGTGCGACGGTGCTGGCGAGCGGCCGGCTGATCGTGCCCGACCCCGACCCCACGCCGGAGCCGGGCCGGACGGTGCTGCGCTTCCTCGGCGAGGGGACGGACTCCGGGCTGACCGTCCAGGAGGACGAGTCGGCTGCCCGCGAGGACGGGCCGGCCGGCCAGGGGGACGAGCCGGCCGGCCTGACCGCCGACGGCGACCACTGGGCGTTCACCCGCGCCCTCGACGGCGGCCGCGGTATCCGCCTCACGGCGGGCGAGGGCGCCGCCTCCGCGCCGACCGGCCTCGCCCTCTTCCCCGGCGCCGACCGGTCCCCGGTCCGGGTGCGGCGGCACGGCGGGGCGGTGACGTACTGGCAGCGCGGCGGCCGGGTGCTGGCCGTCTCGGCCGACGGCTCCGCCGTGCTCGCCAACCTGCGGGTCACGATCGGCTGACGGCCCGCCCCGCTCGCGCGAACGAGCTTCCCTCGTACGGGAGTTCTAGCTCGGGAGGCCCTGGAGCGGTGCCGCCGCCCCCGGTCGGCGAAGAGACCGGCGCGCGGGCGGCCCCCGGGCGTAGAGTCCCGCTGCGCGGGTCGTGCCGGCCGGCGCACCGCCAGGACGACGCCAGGACGACGAAGGGGCCGGGACATGCCGCTGCGCGCCGAGGACGTGGAGCTGCTGGAGGACGTCGCCGCCGAGGAGGGCGGGTGGCTCGCCGCGGCCCCGGCCGCCCCGTCGTGGTCGCGGCGGCGCGCCAGCGCCGCGCGCCGGCTCACCGCCGAGCGGCTGTGCGAACTCGCCCCGGAGAGCGTCCTGGAGACGCTGGCCACCGCCGACGGACCGCCGGCCTGGGCCGCCCGGATCACCCCCGAGGGCCGGCTGCTGCTGAAGTACCGCGAACTCCGGAAGGGCCCGGTCGCCCCCTGGCCCGAGGAGGAGGGCGACATCCCCGGCCGCACCCGGCTGCGGTTCACCGAGACGGAGATGACGTTCCTGCGCCAGGCCCTCGCCGGCACCCGCGGCATCGCCGGGCTCGCCGCCGTCGACGCGGCCTGCCTCCGGACCGCGGTGGCCGAGGCCCGCCCCGTGGCGGGCACCGCGCACTGGGTGCTGACGGCCACCGGCGGGCAGCTGGACGCGATCGAACACGTCCTGCGGATGGAATCCCTGGTCGGCACCGCCCGCAGCTACCACCGCTTCCTCCACGCGTACCGGCCCTTCCCCTACCGCCCGGGCCCGCCGGGCCGGCCGGCCGGGCCGGGGCTCTGGTAGGCGGCCGGTGGCGGGGGTGCGCGGGGCCGCCGTCGCCTGCGGGCGGCCGGCCGGCGACCGGCGGCGTTTCGGGGACGGTGTGCGGCGCGGTGCCGACGGCGGGGCGCCTCGCCGTCCGGTGTGTGTCCTTCGTCACGCGGGGGGCGGGATAGGGCGGCCCCTGGTCAGCCTCTTCATTGTCGGAGGCCATGCCAAGCGGCGGGCCCAGACGAAGAGGTGGCCATGTCTGAACGTATCCGGGACCGGCGGAGCGGTCCGGAGGGGGATCGCACACCCGGGCCCGCGACGGTGACGGCGGCGAGCGGCCCCGACCGCCTCCTCGCCGACCGGGCCGAGGCCCTCGACGCCGCCGACCCGCTGGCCCCGCTGCGGCAACGGTTCCTGCTGCCGCCCGGCGTCGTCTACCTGGACGGCAACTCCCTGGGTCCGCTGCCCGCCGCCGTCCCCGCCGCCCTGGAGGACGCCGTCCACCGGCAGTGGGGCCGGGGACTGATCGGCTCCTGGAACGACGCCGGCTGGTGGGAGGCACCGCTGCGGGTCGGGGACGCGATCGGACGGCTGGTCGGCGCGGCGCCCGGCCAGACCCTGGCCGGGGACTCCACCAGCGTCCAGCTGTTCAACGCGCTCGGGGCCGCCGCCCGGCTGCGCCCCGGCCGGCCGCTGCTGCTCACCGACCCGGCCCACTTCCCCACCGACCAGTACGTCGCCGACGCCGTGGGCCGGCTGTTCGGCCTCACCGTCGAGCGGGTCCCGCCGCACGACCTGCCGGGCTTCCTCGCCGGGCACGGGGACCGCGTCGCGGTGGCCGGGTACTCCCCGGTCGACTACCGGACCGGCGAACTGTACGACCTGCCCGCGCTCACCGGCGCCGTCCAGCGGACCGGCGCCCTGATGCTCTGGGACCTCTGCCACGCGGCCGGCGCCCTCCCGGTGCGGCTGGACGAGCTCGGGGCCGACCTCGCCGTCGGCTGCGGCTACAAGTTCCTGTCCGGCGGCCCGGGAGCCCCCGCCTTCCTCTACGTGGCGCGGCGTCACCAGGCCTCCTTCGACCACCCGCTCACCGGCTGGAACGGCCACGCCGACCCGTTCGGCCTCAGCGGCGACTACACCCCGGCCGAGGGCGTCGGCCGGGCCAGGATCGGCACCCCCGCCATCCTGTCGCTGCTCGCCCTGGAAGCCGCGCTCACCGCCTTCGACGGGGTGGACCTGGCGCAGGTCAGGGCCAAGAGCCTGTCACTGACCGGCTTCTTCCAGGACTGCGCCGACACCCTGCTGGACGGCCGGGGTTTCACGGTGGTCACCCCCAGGGAGCCCGGGCGCCGCGGCAGCCAGGTCGTGCTGCGCCACCGGGAGGCGTACGCGCTGGTGCGGGCGCTCGCCGACCGGGGGGTGATCGGCGACATGCGGGCCCCGGACCTGCTCCGCTTCGGCGTCAACGCCCTGTTCCTGAGCCACCGGGACATCTGGCGGGCGCTCTGTCTGCTGCGCGAGGCGGTCGACGCCGGGGACCACCTGCGGGCCCGCTACCGGACGAGGGCCACCGTGACCTGAATCCGGGCCCGCCGCCGGCCGGGCCCGTGCGGCGCCCGGGCGCCGCTCCGTTCAGGCGGGCTGGTGGGTCCAGGCCCGCTGGAAGTTGCGGCGGGCGCGGTGCAGCCGGGAGCGCACGGTGCCGACCGGAAGCCGCAGGGCCGAGGCCAGTTCCCGTTCGTTCAGGCCGTAGACGGCGCGCAGCGTGAGGATCTCGCGGTGCTCGCGGGGCAGCCGGTCCAGCACGTCGCTGATGTGCACGGCGCCCAGGGGGTCGCCGTCGGGGGCGACGTCGGGCAGGCCGTCGGTGTGCTCCAGGGCCAGCCGTCTCGACGTGCGGACGGCCTCCCGGACGGCGATGGAGCGCACCCAGCCGTAGAAGGCGAGGGGTTCGCGCAGGCCGCGCAGGCCGCGGTAGATCGCGAGCATCGCCTCCTGGGCGGCGTCGCAGCTGTGGGTACGCGCGATCGGCAGGCAGAGACGCCCGACGAAAGGGGTGATGTGTACCAGCAGGTCGTTCATCGCCACGTGGTCGCCGGCCTGCGCGCGCCGCAGCAGCGCGGCCACCGGGAACACGGCGGGGTCGGGTGCGCCCGGGACGGCGGGCGTCGGGGCCGGTGGGGTGAGGTGCGCGTGGGGCCGCGCGGTGCGGTCCATGCGGATCGCCTTTCACTGTTTCCGTCCTGGTCGGCCGACGTGTTCGGGAGGGGCCCCGGACCACCGTGCGGACACGGGCGTTCATGTGCCGTTCCAGGAATGGGATGGATAAGGTCACAAGGATTGCCGGGGTGTGCCGGAATGGCGCCCCCGAGCCGGTCCTAAACACCAAGCGGAACCGCGATGAGTGAATCGTCATCGATGACCGCATTCAAGGCCGATCCGGCATGGGTGGGAACCGATCAGTGGAGATTGGCTTGTTTCCAGGCCTTCCGGTGGCCGAACTCCGGTAGGTGACACCATGATCGCTCGGTGTTATGTCATCAGCTCAGCCTGGGTGTTACACCGGGCTCACCTGGGGGTAACGTCAGGCCGGGCGGCGCGGGGGCGGCCGTCCGGCATTTCCGCGTGACCTTTATCGGCCAGTGAAATGGATCGCTTGACTCGTCGAGTTCTCCTCATGCAGAGTGAAACTCGGGTCGGCGCCGAAGCCGGGCCGTCGCGCTCTCCCGTCGGCGCCCGTGGATTACGTGAAATATGAACGACCCGTCCTGCTCCGGCCCGCCCCGGGGCGCCGGGGGGTATTCAGGCGGAAATTCCACTCACACCTATTGAGGGTTGGTGCCATGTCTGGCCACGAGGACGCCGGTCACCCGCTGTCGGGTGCGCAGAGGGGCATCTGGTTCGCGCAGCGGATCGACCCCGGAAGCGCCGCGTTCAACACCGGCGAGTCCGTGGAGATCCACGGACCGGTGGACCCGCGGCTCTTCGAGACCGCGCTGCGGTACACGGTCGCCGAGGCACAGACCTTCCAGCTGCGCCTCGCGGAGACGGCCGACGGCCCGCGCGCCACCCTCGACCCCGACGCCCCGTGGCCCCTGCACCACGTCGACCTCGCCGCCGAACCCGACCCGGGCGCCGCCGTCGACGCCTGGACCGCCGCCGACCTGGCCACCCCCGTCGACCTCGTCGACGGCCCGCTGTTCACCCACGCCCTGCTGAAGGCCGCGCCCGACCGCTGGTTCTGGTTCCTGCGCGCCCATCACATCCTGCTCGACGGCTACGGATTCAAGCTCGTCGGCCGCCGCCTCGCCGAGGTCTACACCGCGCTCGCCGACGGCCGCGAACCGGAGCCGGGACCGTTCCTGCCGCTGGACCGGCTGACCGCCGAGGAGCGGGCCTACCGGGAGTCCCCGGCCTTCGCGCGCGACCGCGCCCACTGGACGGCGCGGCTGGCCGACGCCCCCGCCGCCGTGGGCCTCACCCCGCACACCGCGCCCCCCGCCGCGCCGTTCCGCCGCCGCGAGACCGTCCTCGACGCGGCGGCCACCGCCCGGCTGGACGCCGCCGCCGCCCGGTTCGGCGTCACCCGCACCGCCCTGCTGCTCGGCGCCGTCGCCGGTTACCTGCACCGCGCCACCGGCGCCCAGGACGTCCTCCTCGGCCTGCCCACCATGAGCCGGGTCGGCTCGGCGGCCCTGCGCACCCCCGGCACCGCCTCCAACATCCTGCCGCTGCGCCTCACCCTGCCCGCCGGGACCACCGTCGGCGGCCTGCTGCGCGCCGCCGGCGAGGAACTGGACGCCGTCCGGCGCCACCAGCTGTACCGGGGCGAGGACCTCCGCCGCGACCTGCGGCTGCTGGGCGACGGCGCCCGGCGCCTGTACGGGCCCGTCGTCAACCTCATCCCGTTCGCCAACGAGGTGGGCTTCGCCGGACACCCCACCACCTGGCACCACCTGACCGGCGGCGCGGTCGAGGACCTCCAGATCAACGTCCGCCCCGGCGCCGACGACACCGGGCTCTGGCTCTCCTTCGACGCCAACCCGGCGCTCTACACCGACGACGAACTCGCCGACCACCAGGACCGGTTACTGCTCCTGCTCGACCAGCTCGCCGACGCCGGCGCCGACCTGCCGCTGGCCCGCACCACCCTGCTGCACCCGGCCGAGCGGCCCGCGCCCGCCGGCGCGACCACCGATACGCCCGCGGCCCCCGACGCCACCCTGCCCGCCCGCTTCGACGCCCAGGCCGCCCGCACCCCCGACGCCGTCGCCGTCACCGCCGAGGACACCGAGCTCAGCTACCGGGCGCTGGGGGAGCGGGCCAACCGGCTGGCCCGGCTGCTCGTCGCCCACGGTGCCGGACCCGGCAGCACCGTGGCCCTCGCCCTGCCCCGCACCGGCGACCTCGTCGTCGCCGTGCTCGCCGTCCTCAAGAGCGGGGCCGCCTACCTGCCGCTCGACCCCGACTACCCGGCCGAGCGGATCCTCGCCGTCACCGCCGACGCCGCACCCCGGCTGCTGGTCACCCGGGCCGAGGTGGCCGACCGGCTGCCGGTCACCGCCGCCACCACCGTCGTCCTCGGCGAGGCCGGCACCGAGGCCGCGCTCGCCGCGCAGTCGCCCGCCGACCTCACCGACGCCGACCGGCCCGCGCCGCTCACCCCGGCCGACCCGGCCTACGTCATCCACACCTCCGGCTCCACCGGCCGGCCCAAGGGCGTCGTCGTCCCGCACGCCAACGTCGTCCGGCTGTTCACCACCTCGGCGGAGCACTTCGGCTTCGGCCCCGACGACGTCTGGACGCTCTTCCACTCCTACGCCTTCGACTTCTCGGTGTGGGAGCTGTGGGGCCCGCTGCTGCACGGCGGCCGGCTGGTCGTCGTCCCGCGCACCACCACCCGCTCACCCGCGGAGTTCCTGCGCCTGCTGCGCGCCGAGGGCGTCACCGTCCTCAACCAGACCCCCTCCGCCTTCCAGCAGCTCGTCCAGGCCGAACGCGACGAGCCGCCCGGCGCCGGACCGCTCGCGCTGCGCCACGTCGTCTTCGGCGGCGAGGCACTGGAACCCACCCACCTCCTGCCGTGGACCGAGCGGCACGGCGACCGGGCCCCCGCCCTCGTCAACATGTACGGCATCACCGAGACGACCGTGCACGTCACCCACCACCGCCTGGACGGGCCCGGTGAGCGCGGCGCCATCGGCGCGCCGCTGCCCGACCTGCGGGTCCACGTCCTGGACCACGCCCTCCAGCCCGTCCCGCCCGGCCGCACCGGCGAGATGTACGTGGCAGGACCCGGCCTCGCCCAGGGCTACCTCGGCCGCCCCGACCTCACTGCGGAGCGCTTCGTCGCCGACCCGTACGGCCCGCCCGGCACCCGGATGTACCGCACCGGCGACCTCGCCCGCCGCCTGCCCGACGGCACCCTCGCCTACCAGGGCCGGGCCGACCAGCAGGTCAAGATCCGCGGCTTCCGGATCGAACCCGGCGAGATCGAGGCCGCGCTGGCCGGCCACCCCGACGTGGCCCGGGCCGCCGTCGTCGCCCGCGAGCAGGGCGAGGGCGACCGCGTCCTGGTCGGCTACGCCGTGCCCCGGCCCGGGACGAACCCCGACCCCGGGCGGCTGCGCGCCCACCTCGCCGCCCTGCTGCCCGAGCACATGGTGCCCAGCGCCTGCGTCCTGCTCGACACCCTGCCGCTGACCCACAACGGCAAGCTCGACACCGCGGCACTGCCCGCCCCCGACTACGCCGCCACCGCCGGCGGCCGCGCCCCGGCCACCGAGGCCGAGGCCCTGCTCTGCCGCCTCTACGAGGACGTCCTGCGGCTGCCCCGGGGCACCGTCGGCGCCGACGACGGCTTCTTCGACCTCGGCGGCCACTCCCTGCTCGCCACCCGCCTGGTCACCAGGCTGCGCGGCGAGACCGGCGCCGAACTGCCGATGGCCGCCCTGTTCGCCGACCCGACCCCGGCCGGGCTCGCCGCCCGCCTCGCCGCGGCCGGACCGGCCCAGGACGGTCCCGCCCGGCCCCCGCTCCGGCCCGCCGAGCGTCCCGACCGCGTCCCGCTCACCCCCGGCCAGGCCGGCCTCTGGTTCCTCGGCCGGCTCGAAGGTCCCAGCCCCACCTACAACATCCCGCTGACCCTCCCGCTGCCCGCCGGAACCGACGAGGACGCGCTGCGCGCCGCGCTCGCCGACCTCACCGCCCGGCACGAGGTGCTGCGCACCCTCCACCCCGACCAGGACGGCGTCCCGCACCAGCTGGTCCTGCCCGCCGGCCACCCGGCCGCCCGGCCCGACCTGGCCACCGCCGACGCCGCCGACGCCGCGGAGCTGGCGCAGCTGCGCCGCGCCGCCGTCCGGCACGGCTTCGACCTGGCCACCGAACCCCCGCTCCGCGCCCACCTGCTGCGGCGCACCGACGACGGCACCGCCCTGCTCGTCCTGGTGGTCCACCACATCGCCGCCGACGGCTGGTCCCTCGGCCCGCTCGGCCGCGACCTGGCCCGCGCCTACGACGCCCGCGCCGAGGGCCGGGCCCCCGACTGGCCGCCGCTGCCCGTCCAGTACGCCGACTACGCGCTCTGGCAGCACGGCCTGCTCGGCGACGAGACCGACCCGGACAGCCCCGCCGCCCGCCAGCTCGCCTACTGGCACGACACCCTGGCCGCCCTGCCGGACGAACTCCCGCTGCCCTACGACCGGCCCCGCCCGCGCACCCCCGGCCACGCCGGCGACACCGTCACCCTCCACCTGGACGCCGGCCTCCACCAGCGCCTCACCGACCTCGCCCGCGCCCACCGGGCCACCCTCTTCATGGTGCTCCAGGCCGCCTGGGCGGCCACCCTCACCCGCGGCGGCGCCGGCACCGACATCCCCGTCGGCACCCCCACCGCCGGGCGCGACGACCCGGCCCTGGAAGACCTCGTCGGCTACTTCGTCAACACCCTGGTGCTGCGCACCGACACCGCCGGCGACCCCGCGTTCGGTGACCTGCTCGACCGGGTCCGCGACGCCGACCTCACCGCCCACGCCCACGCCGGGGTGCCCTTCGACCGCGTCGTCGAGCACCTCAACCCCGCCCGCGCGATCGGCCGCCACCCCCTCTTCCAGGTGATGCTGGCGCTCCAGAACGCCGACGGCGCCGACGACACCGAACTGGAGATCGCCGGCACCAGGGTCCGCCTCGACCCGGGCGGCATCGGCACCGCCCGCTTCGACCTCATGCTCGACTTCGCCGAGCGCCCCGCCGACGGCCACCGGGCCCAAGGGGTCGACGGCACCATCGAGTTCAGCACCGAACTCTTCGACCGCCGCACCGTCGAGCGGCTCGCCGCCCGGCTGCGCCGCCTGCTCGCCGAGGCCGCCGCAGCCCCGCACACCCCGCTCTCCGCGCTGCCCCTGACCGACCCCGACGAGGACGCCGAGTGGGCCGGCTGCGCCCCGGCCTGCGAACGGACCCTGCTCGCCCAGGACGGCGTCCGGGACGCGGTCGTCACCGTCCGCCGCTCCACCGCCGGGGCCCCCGGGGCCGTCGCGTACGTGGTGCCCGACGGCCCCGTCGACCGCCGCCGGCTCGCCGCCGCCGTCCGCCGCGACCTGCCCGCCGCCGCCGGACCGCTGCTCACCGTGCTGCTCTCCGCCCTGCCCCGGACGGCCGACGGCGCCCTGGACACCGAGGCGCTGCACCGCCTGCCCGTGCTCGACGACGCGCTCGCCGCCGCCTGGGAACGCGACCTCGCCCGGACCCCCGGCACCGAGGCCGCCGCCGCCGTCGTCCGCGACACCACACCCCCCGCCCCCGGCCTGCTCCACCTCGGCGGACTCCCCGGCACGGCCGGCGCGGGCACCGCCCCCGAGGAGCCGTCCGCGCTGCTCGACACCGGCCCCGACCCGGCCGGCGCCGTCCCCGCGCTCAGCGAGGGCCCGCCCCCGCCCCCGCTGCCCTTCCCGCACCTCGCGGCCGCCCTGCGCGCCGCCGCCGAGGGCACCGGCGAGATCGTCCACCTGCGCGCCGACGGCACCCACCGGCGGCAGAGCTACGCCGAACTCGCCGCCGAGGCCGCCCGCATCCTCGGCGGCCTGCGGGCCAGGGGCGTGCGCCCCGGCGAGACGGTGATCTTCCAGTTCGAGGACAACCAGGACTTCCTGCCGGTCTTCTGGGCCTGCGTCGCCGGCGGCGTCACCGTCCTGCCGATGGGCGCCCCCGCCTCCTACCGGGACGCCTCACCGCTGCGCGACAAGATCGAACGGATCTGGGAGGCGCTCGGCCGGCCCCGCATCGCGGCCGGTACCGCCGCCGGCGCCGCCCTGCGCGCCCGCGCCGCCGACCAGGGCTGGACCGACCTCGACGTACTGGTCGCCGACGAGCTGCGCACCGGCGAGCCCGCCACCGACTGGCACCAGGCCGGCCCCGACGACACCGCGCTGCTGCTCCTCACCTCCGGCAGCACCGGCCTGCCCAAGCGGGTCACCGTCACCCACGGCATGGTGCTCAACCGCTCGGCGGCCACCGCCCGGCTCAACGCCCTCGGCCCGGACGAGACCACCTTCAACTGGATCCCGCTCGACCACGTCACCGGCGTGGTGATGTTCCACATCCGCGACGTCGTCCTCGGCTGCCGCCAGATCCACGCCCCCACCGGCTGGATCACCGAGGAGCCACTGCGCTGGCTCGACGCCCTGCACCACTGGCGGGCCACCGTCACCTGGGCGCCCAACTTCGCCTTCGGCCTGGTCAGCGAGCGGGTCGCGGCCGAACCCGGCCGCGGCTGGGACCTCTCCGCGCTCAAGCTCGTGATGAACGCCGGCGAGGTCGTCGTCCCCCGGGTCGTCCGCCAGTGGCTGCGCCAGCTGGAGCCGTACGGCCTGGACCAGACGGTGATGCACCCCGGCTGGGGCATGTCCGAGACCAGCTCCGTCGTCACCGACACCTCCTACACCCCCACCGGGCCCGGCTCCGACGACACCTATGTGAGCTGCGGCAGGCCCTACCCGGGCTTCGCGATGCGCGTCGTCGACGACCACGACCGGATCGTCCCCGAGGAGCGCGTCGGCCACCTCCAGGTGCGCGGCCCCTCCGTGACCCCCGGCTACCACGAGAACCCCGAGAAGAACGCCGAGTCCTTCACCGCCGACGGCTGGTTCCGCACCGGCGACCTCGCCCTGCTGCGCGACGGCGAGCTCTACCTCACCGGCCGGGCCAAGGACGTCATCATCGTCAACGGCGTCAACCACCCCAGCCACGAGATCGAGGACGCCGTCGAGGAGAGCGCGGGCGTCCTGCGCGCCTGCACCGCCGCCGTCGCCGTCCGCACCTCCGCCACCGCCACCACCGACGAGATCGCGGTGTTCTGCTGCCCCGCGCCCGGCACCGACGAGCGCGCCCTGCTCACCGAGATCGCCGGCCGGGTCACCCGGCAGACCGGCGCCGCCCCGGCGTTCGTCCTGCCCGTCGCCCCCGCCGACATCCCCAAGACCGAGATCGGCAAGATCCAGCGGACCCTGCTCCGCAAGCGCCTGGAGGCCGGCGAGTTCACCGAGGTCATCCGCCGCACCGACCTGCTGCTCGGCACCGAACGCACCCTGCCCGACTGGTTCCACCGGCCGGTCTGGCAGCGCACCCGGCCCGTCCACGCCGCCACCGCGCACCCCGCTCCGACCCTCGTCCTCACCGGCGGGGCCGGCGACCGCTCGCACGCCGTCGGCACCGCGCTGGCCGCCCTGCTCACCGCCGACGGTTCCCCGGCCGAGGCCGTCACCGGCCCGGACGCCCTCCGCGGGCGCGCCGCCGCCCGGATCGTCGACCTGCGGCTGCTCGCCGACCCCGGCCCGGCCGACCGGGCACCCGCCGACCCGCTGGCCGCCACCACCCCGCTGACCCGGCTGATCGAGGCGCTCACACCCCCGCCGGCCGACACCCCGGACGGCCCCGGACACACCGTCACCCTCGAAGTCGCCGCCCGGCACAGCCACGCCGTCCACCCCGGCGAGCCGGTCCGCCCCGAACGCGCCGCCGCCGTCGCCGTCCTGCGCAGCGCCGTCCAGGAACTGCCCTGGCTCGACGGCCGCTGGACCGACCTCGGCCCCGACGGGGAGGAGCCGGACCTGACCGCCCGCCGGCTCCACCAGGAGATCACCACCCCGCCCGCCGACCCCGACGTCGCCCTGCGCCCCGACGGCCGCTGGACCAGCAGCCTCGCCCCGCTGCCCGCGCCCGAGGAGGACCCCGCCGCCGGACCGGTCTTCGAGGAGGGCGGCCACTACCTGATCACCGGCGGCCTCGGTGGCGTCGGCACCGAGACCGCCCGCCACCTGCTCACCCGCTACCGCGTCCGGCTCACCCTGATCGGCCGCCACCCCGCCGCCACCCGCCCCGAACAGGCCGCCGCGCTGCGCGAACTCCAGGCGCTCGGCGACGTCCGCCACCGCACCGCCGACGTCACCGACCCCGAGGCCGTGCGGCACGCCCTCGCCGAGGCCCGCGCCGAGTACGGCGAACTCGCCGGCGTGCTCCACCTCGCCGGCCACTTCGCCGAACACCCGCTCACCGCCACCACCGCGGACCAGTGGGAACGCGCCATGGCCGCCAAGGCCACCGGCGCCGCCGTCCTCACCGAGGAACTGCGCGACCGGCCCGGCACCCTCTTCGTCTCCTTCTCCTCCGTCAACGGCTACTTCGGCGGCGCCCTCGCCGCCGCCTACTCGGCCGCCAACGCCTACCTCGACGCCCTCGCCGTCCACCAGCGCGCGCTCGGACTGCGCGCCCACAGCGTCGCCTGGAGCATGTGGGACGACCTCGGCGTCAGCCGCGGCTACGCCCTCAAGGCGCTCACTCGCGCCCGCGGCTTCCGCCTGCTCAGCCGCCGCGACGGCGTCCGCTCGCTGGCCGCCGCGCTGCGCCACGGCCACCCGCACGTCCTGGTCGGCCTCGACCCGTCGGCCCCCTGGGTCCGCAGCCACCTCGCCGCCCCCGCCCGCCCGCTCCAGGAACTCGCGGGCTACCGGGCCGGCGCCCCGGCCGAGCCGCCCGCCGCCCCCGACGACCGCTTCGGCACCCCCGTCGGCTGCGCGCTGGAGACCCTGGACGCCCTGCCCGCCACCCCGGACGGCCGGATCGACCGGCAGCTGCTCGCCGGCCAGGCCCGCGCCGCCGAGGCCGGCGGCGCCCCCGCCCCCGGCCCGGAGCAGGACATGGCCCGGATCTGGAGCGAACTCCTCGACACCGACCGGATCGGCCGCGACGACGACTTCTTCGCCCTCGGCGGCCACTCCCTGCTCGCCACCCGCCTGGTCGGGCGCCTGCGCACCGTCCTCGGCCTGGAGTTCACCGTCGCCGACCTGTTCGCCGCCCCGACCCTCGCCGCGCTGGCCGCCCTGGGCGCCGAACGCGCCGCCGAACGCGGCGACGCCCCGGCCCGCCCGCCGCTCGTCCCGGCGGCCCGGCCGGAGAACGTCCCGCTCTCCTACGCCCAGCAGCGGCTCTGGTTCCTCAACCAGCTGGAGGGCCCCAGCCCCACCTACGACATCCCGCTCGTGGTCCGGCTCACCGGCACCCTGGACACCGGGGCGCTGCGCGCCGCGCTGGGCGACGTCACCGACCGCCACGAGATCCTGCGCACCCGCTACACCGACGACCAGGGCGTACCCCGCCAGGTGGTGCTGCCGCCCGGCGCGGCCCCCGCCGCGCTGACCGTCACCGTCGCCACCGGCGGCGAGCGCGAGGAGCACATCCGGCGGGCCGCCCGGCACACCTTCGACCTCACCACCGACCTGCCGCTCCGCGCCGAACTGCTCACCGGCGGACCGGACGCCCGCGACCACGTGCTCGTCCTGGTCGTCCACCACATCGCCGGCGACGGCTGGTCGATGGGCCCGCTCGCCCGCGACCTCGCCCACGCCTACACCGCCCGCAGCCGGGGCACCGCCCCGGCCTGGACGCCGCTCCCGGTGCAGTACGCCGACTACACCCTCTGGCACACCGCCGCACTCGGCGACGAGACCGACCCGGCCAGCCCGGTCGCCCGCCAGCTCGCCTACTGGCGCACCGCGCTGGACGGCATCCCGGAGGAGCTGCCGCTGCCCGCCGACCGGCCGCGCCCCGCGACCGGCAGCGGCACCGGCGGCCGGGTGCACACCCGGGTGCCCGCCCCGCTGCACCGCGCGCTCACCGACCTGGCCGCGGCCGGCCGCGCCAGCCTGCTGATGACCCTCCAGGCCGGGATCGCCGCCCTGCTGACCCGGCTCGGCGCCGGCACCGACCTGCCGCTCGGCTCCCCGGTCACCGGCCGCTCCGACGAAGCGCTCGACGACCTGGTCGGCTTCTTCGTCAACACCCTGGTGCTGCGCACCGGCACCCACGGCGACCCGGCCTTCCGCGACCTCCTGCAGCGCGTCCGGGAGAGCGACCTCGCCGCCCTCGCCCACCAGGACGTGCCCTTCGACCGCCTGGTCGAGGAGCTCAACCCGGTCCGCTCGCGCGCCCGGCACCCGCTGTTCCAGGTCGCCTTCGCCGTCCAGGAGACGCCCCGGCTCGGCGCCGGCATGCCCGGACTCACCGCCGAGGTGGACCCGGTCGAGACCGGCACCGCCAAGTTCGACCTCTTCTTCGCGGTGGTCGAGCGCCGGACCGCCGACGGCGCGCCCGACGGCCTCGACGCCTACCTCGAATACAGCGCCGACCTCTTCGACGCCGCCACCGCGCGCACCCTGCTGGCCCGCCTGGTCCGGCTGCTGGAGTCGGCGGCCGCCGCCCCCGACACCCCGCTCAGCGGCCTCGACATCGTGCTGCCGCAGGAGCGCGGCCGCCTGGTCACCGGCGTCGCCGGCGCCGGTGACGACCTCGAACTGCCGGGTGTGCTGGGCCTCTTCGCCGACCAGGTGGAACGCCGGCCGGACGCCCTCGCCCTGGTCGGCCCGGACACCGGCCTCACCTACCGCGACCTCGACCGGGCCGCCAACCGGCTCGCCAACCGCCTGCTCGACCGCGGCCTCGCCCCCGGCGACCGCGTCACCGTGGCGGCCCCGGCCGGCACCGACGCCGTCACCGCCGTCCTCGCCGTCCTCAAGGCGGGCGGCGTCCTCGCCGGCACCGACCGCGCCCTGTCCACCGCCCTGCCCACCGCCCCGGCCTTCCTGCTCGCCGCCGAACGCCCCGAGGGCGCCCGGCCCGGCGGCCCGGCCGTGGTCACCTTCGCCGAGGGGCGGGCCCACCCCGACGCCACCGCGCCCGCGGTGCCCCTCACCGACGAGGACCCGGCCTGGCTGGTCCGCCCGCCGCGCGGCACCGCCGTCCTCACCCACGCCGCCCTGGGCCGCACCCTGCGCCCGCTGCTGCGCCGGACCAGGCTGAGCGACGCCGACGCGGTGGCCCTGCTCGCCCCGCTCGACTCCGAACGCGCCTGCTGGGAGATCCTGGCCCCGCTCACCCGGGGCGCGCGGATCGTCGTCGACCCCGGCCCCGCCGCCCCCGACGCCGTTCCGGCCGCCACCTCGGACGCCGCCCCGGCCGCCTCGCCGGACGGCGAAGGACCGGACCGCCCGGACGCCGCCCGGGCCGCCGGCGAGCGGATCCGCCGACTCGCCCCCCACGGCCCCACCCTGGCCTTCCTCACCGCCGACCACGCCGACCTGCTGCTGACCGCCGCCGACCACGACCCCGCCCTGGCCGACGCCCTGCCGGACGCCGTCTGGTGCGTCGGCACCGGCTCCTCGCCCGACCAGGCCCGGCGGTTCGCCGACCGCTTCGCCGTCCCGCTGCGCCGCCTGCTCGCCGTGCCCGCCGCCGGGGTGGTGGCCTTCGCCGACCCCGCCGCCGGCGAGGACGGCGCCCCGGGCGGCGGGGGAGCGCCCTACACCCCGGTGGTGCCGACCGTCGTGCTCGACGCCGCCGGCGCGCCGGTGCCCACCGGCGTCCACGGCGCCGTGCACGTCGCCGCGCCGGGCCTGCTCGACCCGGACGCCGGGCCCTGGCTGCCGCCGAACACCCTCGGTGCCGCCCTGCCCGGCGTCGACCGCCTCGCCCGCACCGGACTGACCGGCCGGATCACCCCCGACGGCCGCCTCGACCTGCGCGGCCCCGAGGACGGCTGGGCCGAGCTCGACGGCCGCTGGACCGACCTCGGCGAGGCCGAGCGCGCCCTGCTCGACCTGCCCGCCGTCCGGGAGTGCGCGCTGCGCCCCCGGCGCGGCCCGGCCGGCCGCACCGGCCTGGTCGCGTACGTCGTCGCGAGCGGCCCGCTGACCACCGCCCAGGTCGCCCGGCGGCTGCGCGCCGCCCTGCCCGGCCTGCCCGCGCCGATCGCCGCCGTCCTGCTCACCGCGCTGCCCAGGACCGCCGACGGACGGCCCGACCCGGCCGCCCTGGACGCCCTCCCGGTGCTGGACGACGACCTCGCCGCGCGCTGGGAGCGGCGGCTGCGCGAGCTGCCGGGGCTGCGCGAGGCCGCCGTGCTGCGGGCCGACCGCGCCGAACCCTCCGGGCGGGTCCACACCGGCCTGCCGGTCCACGCCCCGCAGCCGGCCGGCCCGGCCGCCCCGGCGGACGGCACCGCGCCGGACGAGGGCGTGGCGGCGGGCGCCGCCGCGCCCGCCCTGAGCGACGGCGGCCCGGCCCCCGAACCGCCCCACCCCGACCTGGTCTCCGCCCTGCGCGCGGCCGCCGCGGCCGGTCCGGGCGGCGGGATCACCTACCTCGGCGAGGACGGCGGCGAGCGCGAGCAGTCCTACCCGGAGCTGCTGGCCGACGCCTCCCGGGTGCTCGCCGGCCTGCGCGGCCTCGGCCTGCGCCCCGGCGACCGGGTGCTCTTCCAGCTCGGCGACAACCGGGACTTCGTCACCGGGCTCTGGGCCTGCCTGCTGGGCGGCCTCACCGCCGTCCCCCTGGCCGTGCCGCGCACCGGCACCGGCGACGAGGCCGCCGCCGCCCGCCTGGACGGCATCTGGCAGGCCCTCGGCGGACCGCTGGTGCTCACCGACGCGGCCCGCGCCGACGGACTGCTCGACACCGCCCGGCAGTACGGCTGGCAGGACGCCCGCACGGCGGACCTCGCCGAGCTGTCCCGCCGCGAGCCGGACCACGACTGGCACCGCCCGGACCCGGACGAGACCGTGCTGCTGCTGTTCACCTCCGGCAGCACCGGCCGGCCGAAGGCCGTCCCGCTCACCCACCGCAACGTCCTCGTCCGCTCCGCCGCCACCGCGCTCGCCAACACGCTGACGCCCGCGGACGTCTCGTTCAACTGGATGCCGCTGGACCACGTCGGCGGGGTGGTGATGTTCCACCTGCGGGACGTCATCCTGGGCTGCCGCCAGATCCACGCGCCCACCGGCTGGGTGCTGGCCGAACCGCCGCGCTGGATGGCGGCGGTGGACCGCCACCGGGCGACCGTCACCTGGGCGCCGAACTTCGCCTTCGGCCTGCTCGCCGAGCACGCCGGGGCGGTCGAACGCGCCTCCTGGGACCTCTCCTGCCTGCGCTACGTGCTCAACGGCGGCGAGGCCGTGGTGGCCCGCACCGCCCGGCGGTTCCTGCGGCTGCTCGTCCCGCTCGGTCTGCCGAAGACCGCGATGCGCCCGGCCTGGGGCATGTCCGAGACCTCGTCCGGCGAGATCGAGGGCACCTTCACCCTGGACGGCACGGCCGACGAGGACCCGTACGTCAGCGTCGGACGCCCCTACCCGGGCTTCGCCGTCCGGATCGTCGACGACCGGGGCATCGTCCCGGAGGGCCGGATCGCCCGGATCCAGGTCCGCGGCGCCGCCGTGACGCGGGGCTATCTGGACGCGCCCGAGCACAACCGGGAGGCGTTCACCGAGGACGGCTGGTTCGAGACCGGCGACCTCGGCTTCCTCCAGGAGGGGGCGCTGACCATCACCGGCCGCGCCAAGGACGTCATCATCGTCAACGGCGTCAACCACGCGGGCCCCGAGATCGAGGCGGCCGTCGAGGAACTCGACTGCGTGGAGCGCTCGTTCACCGCCGCCTGCGCGGTCCGCGGCCGCGACGCGGCCCGGCCCGGCGGCGCCGGCGACGAACTGGCCGTCTTCCTGGTGCCCCGGGAGGGCGCCGACCCGGCGGAGACCGTCCGCCGGGTGCGCGGCCGGATCACCCGGCAGGCCGGGATCGCCCCCGCCTACGTCGTCCCCGTGGAGCCCGGGCGGATCCCCAAGACCGAGATCGGCAAGATCCAGCGGACCAGGCTCGCCCAGGACTTCCAGGCCGGGGCCTTCGACGCCGACCTCACCCGGGTCGACCTGCTGCTCGGCAACGAGCGCACGGTGCCCGACCGGTTCTTCCGCCGGATCTGGCGGCGCGCCGAACTCCCCTCCTACGGCGCGGATCCGGCCGGCCCCGGCCGCGGCGAGGTGCTGATCGTGCCCGGCCCCGCCGGGGCCCTCGCCGCCGCGCTCGCCGAGCGCCTGCGCGCCGACGGCCGCACCGTCCGCCTCGGCACCGGGGACGGCACCGACCTGCCCGCCGAGGCGCTCACCGGCGTCGACACCGTGCTCCACCTGACCGGCTACGGCCCCCCGCCGGCCGGCACCGCCGCGCCGGGCACCCCGGCCGCCCTGTCGGCGGGCTCCCGCGCCGCCGCCCGGCTCGCCACCGCCCTGGCCGCCGCGCCCGCCGCCGGCGACCAGCGGCGGGTGGACTGGTACACCGTCACCAGCCGGGCCCAGAGCGTCCACGACGGCGAACCGCTGGACCCGGCCCGGGCCGCCGCCGTCGCCACCGTCAAGAGCCTCGGCCAGGAACTCCCGTGGCTGCGCACCCGCCTGATCGACCTGCCCGCCGAGGACGGCGGCGACGGCGCCACCGCCGTGGCCGCCGGCCACGTCCTGGCCGAGCTGGCCGCCGCCACCGCCGAGCCCGAGACCGCCTGGCGGGCCGGCCGCCGCTGGGTCCGCCGGCTGCGGCGGCTGCCCGCCCCCGCGCCGCGCCCGGCCGGCCGGTTCTTCCGCCCCGGCGGCCACTACGCGCTCACCGGCGGCCTCGGCGGCGTCGGCGCCGAGATCGCCGAACACCTGCTGACGGCCTACGGCGCCCGGCTGCTGCTGCTCGGCCGGACCGCCCTGCCCGACGAGGCCGACCGGGACCGGCACATCGCCGCCGGCACCGCCCTCGGCCGCACCCTGGCCGCGCACCGCCGGCTCGCCGCGCTCGGCGAGGTCGACTACGCCGTCGCCGACGTCACCGACCCCGCCGCCGTGCGCCGCGCGCTCGCCGCCGCCGAACGGGACCGGGACACCCCGCTCGACGCCGTCCTCCACCTCGCCGGCGACCTCACCCAGCGGCCGCTGACCGGGCTGACCGACGAGGACTGGCAGGCCGCCTTCGCCGCCAAGGCGGCCGGCACCCGGGTGCTCTGCCGGCTCGCCGAGGAGCGCCCCGGGCTGCCGCTGGTGGTCTTCTCCTCCGTCAACGGCCACTTCGGCGGCAGCGGGCTCGCCCCCTACGCCGCCGCCAGCGCCTGCGCCGACGCGCTCTGCGCCGAGGCCGCGCGCACCGGGGCCGACGTCCGCGTCCTGGCCTGGAGCATGTGGGAGGACCTCGGCATGAGCCGGGGCTACGCGCTCACCGACTTCACCCGGGCCCGGGGCTACGCGGTCCTCGGCCGCCGCGAGGGCGTCCAGTCGCTCGCCGTCGCGCTCGCCCACGACGACCCCTACCTGCTCATCGGCCTCGACCCGGCGGCCCCCTGGGTGGGCAGTCACACCGACGGGCCCGCCCGGCCCGCCGAGCGCCTCGTCGGCTGCGTCGTCACCGAGCCCGGCGCGCCCGCCCCGCACACCGACGGGCTCACCCTGCCCGACCGCTACGGCGCGCCCGTGTCCTGCGCCGTCCTCCCGGTGCCCGGACTGCCCGCGCCCGGCGACCACGACGGGTGGCGCCGGCTGGTCGGACGGCACGAGCCCGCGTCCGGGGACGGCCCCGGCGGCGCCGCGCCGCTCGGCCCCCGCGACGACACCGAACGCGCCCTGGTCCGGATCTGGGGCGAGGTCCTGGAGCGCGACCGGGTCGGCGTCGAGGACAGCTTCTTCGACCTCGGCGGGCACTCCCTGCTCGCCACCCGCCTGGTCAGCCGGATCCGGACGGCCTTCGGCGTGGACCTCGCCGTCGGCGCGCTCTTCGAACACCCCACCGTCGCGGCCCTCGCCCGGCTGGTCACCGGCACCGCCGGCGGGCCCGGCGGCACCCCCGCGCTGCGGCCGGTGCCCAGGACCGGGCCCGTCCCGCTCTCGCACGCCCAGCGCCGCCTCTGGTTCCTCCAGGGGGTCAGCGGCTCCAGCCCCTCGTACCACATCCCGGTCGCCCTGCGGCTGACCGGCGACGTCGACACCGAGGCGCTGCGCGCGGCGCTGTACGACGTCCTCGCCCGGCACGAGAGCCTGCGCACCGTCTGCCCGGCCGGGGCCGGCGAACAGCTGGTCCTCGCCGCGGACGCCGCCCTGCCCGACCCGCTGACCACCGAGACCGTGGCACCGGGCGACCTCGACCGGCGCCTGACCGAGGAGGCCCGCCGCCCCTTCGACCTCGCCCGGGACCTGCCGCTGCGGGCCCGGCTGCTCGGCACCGGCGACGACGAGCACGTCCTGCTGCTGGTGCTGCACCACATCGCCGCCGACGGCTGGTCCCTGGCGCCGCTGTACCGCGACCTCACGGCGGCCTACCGGGCCCGCCTGGACGGGCGGGCCCCCGACTGGCCGCCGCTGCCGGTCCAGTACGCCGACTACACCCTCTGGCAGCGCGAGGTGCTCGGCGACGAGAACGACCCCAACAGCCCGGCCGCCCGCCAACTCGCCCACTGGAGCCGGGCGTTGTCGGGGCTGCCGGAGGAGCTGGCGCTGCCCGCCGACCGGCCCCGCCCGGCCGTGGCCAGCCACCGCGGCGCGCTCGTCTCCACCACCCTGCCCGCCCCGCTCCACCGGGCCCTGACCGAGCTGGCCAAGGAGGACCGGGCCAGCCTGTTCATGGTGCTCCAGGCCGCCGTCGCGGCCCTGCTCACCCGGCACGGCGCGGGCACCGACATCCCGCTCGGCACCACCGTCGCCGGCCGCGCCGACGAGGCCCTCGACGACCTGGTCGGACTGTTCGTCAACACGCTCGTCCTGCGCACCGACACCAGCGGCGACCCGGGCTTCCGGGAGCTGCTGCGCCGGGCCAGGGACACCGCCCTGGACGCCTTCGCCCACCAGGACCTGCCCTTCGAACGGCTGGTGGAGGTGCTCAACCCGGCCCGCTCGCTCGGCCGCCACCCGCTGTTCCAGGCGGGCCTCGTCCTGCAGAACAACGCCCGGCCGACCGCCGGCCTGCCGGGTGCCGCCGCCGACCCGGTGACCGTGCACGGCGGCACCGCCAAGTTCGACCTGTTCTTCGGCTTCCGCGAACGCACCGCCGAACGCACCGCCGGGGCCGGGCCGGACTCCGGTCCGGCGGGCGCCGCACCGGCCGGCCTCGACTGCGTCGTCGAGTACAGCACCGACCTCTTCGACGAGACGACCGTCCGGGAGCTGACCGTCAGGCTGGAACGGCTGCTCACCGCCGTCGCCGCCGACCCCGACCGGCCCGTCGGCGCGGCCGACATCCTCTCCGCCGAGGAGCACACCCGGCGGGCCGAGGCCGAGGACGGCGGCCCCGCCGGCCCGGTCCACACCCTGCCCGCCCTCTTCACCGCCCAGGCCCGCCGCACCCCCGACCGGCCCGCGCTGCGCTGGGCCGGACCGGAACCGGAGGACCTCGACTACCGCGAGCTGGACGCCCGGTCCGCCCGGCTCGCCCGGCTGCTGGCCGCCCGGGGCATCGGCCCCGAGCGCACCGTCGCGCTCCTGCTGCCCCGCTCCACCGGCCTGGTCACCGCCCTGCTCGCGGTCGGCCGGACCGGCGCCGCCTACCTGCCCGTCGACCCGGACTACCCGGCCGACCGGATCGCCTACATGCTCGACGACGCCGACCCGGCGCTGGTCATCACCGGCACCGAGCTGGCCGGCCACCCCGCCCTCGGCGCCGCCGACGCCCCGGGCGCCCGGCCGCGGCTGCTGCTCGACGCGCCCGCCACCCGGGCCGAGCTGGCCGCGCTCGCCGACACCGACCTCACCGACGCCGAGCGCACCGCCCCGCTCCGGCCCGACCACCCGGCCTACCTGATCTACACCTCCGGCTCCACCGGCCGGCCCAAGGGCGTGCTGGTCACCCACCGCGGCATCGCCGACTTCACCACCACCCTGCGCGAGCGCTTCGGCAGCGACGAGCACGCCCGCGTCCTGCAGTTCGCCTCGCACAGCTTCGACGCCGCCTTCTGGGACGTCTGCGCGGCCCTGCTGAACGGCGGCTGCCTCGTCCTGGCCGAGCGCACCCGGCTGCTGCCCGGCCCCGGCCTGGCCGACCTGCTGCGCACCGAGCGGATCAGCCACCTCATCCTGCCCCCGTCCGCGCTGGCCGCCCTGCCGCCGGACGCCCTGCCGGCCGGCACCACCCTGGCCGTCGGCGGCGAGGCCTGCCCGCCCGAGCTGGTCGCCCGGTGGGCACCCGGCCGGGTCATGGTCAACGCGTACGGCCCGACCGAGTCCACCGTCTGCGCCACCCTCAGCCTGCCGCTCGCCGCGCCCGCCGACGGCCCGGCCGGCGCGCCGCCGATCGGCCGGCCGGTGCGTGGCACCCGGGCCCGGGTCCTGGACGCGGCCCTGCGGCCCGTCCCGGCCGGCGTCCCCGGTGAGCTGTACCTCGCCGGTCCCGGGCTGGCCCGCGGCTACCTGGGCCGCCCGGGGCTCACCGCAGAACGCTTCGTCGCCGACCCCTACGGCCCGCCCGGCACCCGGATGTACCGCACCGGCGACCTGGTGCGCCGACGCGCCGACGGCCAGCTGGAGTTCCTCACCCGGGCCGACGAGCAGGTCAAGATCCGGGGCTTCCGGATCGAGCCGGGCGAGATCGAGGCCGTCCTGGACGCCCGGCCGGAGGTCGCCCGCAGCGCCGTCGTCGCCCACCAGGGCCCCGGCGGCAAGCAGCTCGTCGGCTACCTGGTGCCCGCCGCGCCCGGGACCGCGATCGACCCCGCCGCGCTCCGCCGGGAGCTGGCCGGGACGCTGCCGGACCACCTGGTGCCGGCCGCCCTGGTCGTCGTCGCGGAACTGCCGCTGACACCCAGCGGCAAGACCGACCGCGCCGAGCTGGCCCGGCGCCCGCTCGCCCGCCCCGCGGGCACCGGCCGCACCGCGCCGCGCGACGGGCTGGAGCGGCGGATCGCGGAGCTGTGGACGACCCTCCTCGGCCTCGGCGGGACGCCCGGCAGCGACGAGAACTTCTTCGACCTCGGCGGGCACTCCCTGCTGCTGGTCGGACTGCAGGGCGCGCTGGCCGAACTGACCGGCCGGCCGGTGCCGATCGTCGACCTGTTCACCCACACCACGGTCGCCGCGCAGGCCGCCCACCTGGGCCGCACCGCACCGACCGCCCCGGACACCGCCCCGGCATCCGGCTCCGCCGACCACGGCACGCCCGACCGGCTCACCGCCGCCCGGGAACGCGCCGCCCGCGCCGAACGCGGCCGCGCCCAGCGCCAGAACCGCGGCCGCCGCCCGGCCGGCCCCTCCCGAAAGGACACCTCCCAGGATGACTGAGACCAGCGCGGCAGCCGAGCACGGGCCGTACGAGGGGGCGGGCGTCGGCGCGGACGACGGGATGGACGACGGGACCGGCGCGGACATCGCGGTCGTCGGCATGGCCGGCCGCTTCCCCGACGCCCCAGACCTCGACCGCTTCTGGGCGAACCTGGTGGCCGGCCACGAGTCGATCCGGGACGTCGGCGAGGCAGAGTACCTCGCGGCGGGCGGCGACCCGGCCGGACTGGACGACCCGTACCTCGTCCGCCGGGCGTCGGTCGTCGACGGGATCGAGCTGTTCGACGCGGAGTTCTTCCACTGCCGGCCCACCGAGGCCGAGGTGATGGACCCGCAGCACCGGCTCTTCCTCGAATGCTGCTACCACGCCCTCGAACAGGCCGGCCACCAGCCCGAGCGCTCCGACGGCCTCACCGGCCTGTACGCGGGCGCCAGCCAGAGCAAGTACTTCCTGGCCAACGTCCAGCCCCGGCTGGCGGGCCGGGCGCTCTCGCTGGACTGGTTCTCGGCGGGCCTCGGCAACGACGCCGGCGCCTTCGCCACCCGGGTGGCGTACGAGCTCAACCTGACCGGGCCCGCCGTCTCGGTGCAGACCGCCTGCTCCACCTCGCTGGTCGCCGTCCACCTGGCCTGCCAGGACCTGCTCAACCACTCCTGCGACACGGCCCTGGCGGGCGGCGCCTCGCTCGACCCGCTGGCGCTGCGCGGCTACCGGCACACCCCCGACGGGCCGCTCTCCCCGGACGGCCGCTGCCGGGCCTTCGACGCCGCCGGGGCCGGGATGTCGCCCGGCAACGGGGTCGGCGTGGTGGTCCTCAAGCGGCTGGCGGACGCGCTGGCCGCGGGCGACCACATCTGGGCCGTCATCAAGGGCTCGGCGATCAACAACGACGGCCGCCGCAAGGTGGGCTTCACCGCACCCAGCCCGCAGGGCCAGGCCGAGGTGATCCTGGCCGCGCAGGCGGCGGCCGGCGTGGACGGCGACTCGATCGGCTACATCGAGGCGCACGGCACCGGCACCGCGCTCGGCGACCCGATCGAGGTCGCCGCGCTGACCGAGGCGTTCCGCGAGAGCACCGCCCGCGAGCGCTACTGCGCGCTCGGCTCGGTGAAGACCAACCTCGGCCACCTGGACGCCGCCGCCGGGATCGCCGGACTCATCAAGACGGTGCTCGCCCTCCGCCACCGCACGCTGCCCGCCAGCCTCCACTTCGAACGGCCCAACCCCGCCATCGACTTCGCGCACGGCCCGTTCTACGTCAACACCGCGACCGCGCCCTGGCCGGCGCCGGAGCACGGCCCCCGGCGGGCGGCCGTCAGCTCCCTCGGCATCGGCGGCACCAACGCCCACGTCATCCTGGAGGAGGCCCCGCCGGCCGCCGACCGGACGGCCGTCCCGCCGGCCGGTGACGGCTCCGTCGTCCTGCCGGTCTCCGCCCGCTCCGTCGTTTTGCCGGTCTCCGCCCGCACCCCGGCCGCGCTCCAGGAACTCTCCGGGCTGCTCGCCGGACACCTCGCCGCCCACCCCGGGCTGGCCCCCGACGCGGTGGCCCGCACCCTGGCCGAGGGCCGCCGGGACCTCCCGTACCGCAGGGCCGTCGTCGCCCGCACCCTCGGCGAGGCCGCCGAGCGGCTCGCCCGCCCCGACCCCGGCACCGACGGCTCCGGACGCCTGCGGCTGGCGTACCTGCTGCCCGGCGGCGGGGCGCAGCACCCCGGGATGGGCCGGGGGCTGTACACCTCCGAGCCCCGCTACCGGGCCGAGATCGACCGGGCCGCGGCCGTCCTGGAGCCGGTCCTCGGCCAGGACCTGCGCGCCGTGCTGTACGAGGGCGCCGAAGGCCGGGGCGCGTGGTCCTTCCCGGCGCTGGTCGCCACCGAGTACGCGCTGGCCCGGCTGCTGATCGCCCGCGGTGCCCGGCCGGACGCCCTGATCGGCCACTCGCTGGGCGAGTACACCGCGGCCTGCCTGGCCGGGGTGATGACGCTGGAGGACGCCCTGCCGCTGGTCAGCGAGCGGGAGCGGCTGCTCGGGCTGGCCGGCGGCCGCACCCTCAGCGTCGCGCTCGCCGAACCGGCCGTCCGCGAGCTGCTCTCCGGCCCGGCCGGTGCCGGGCTCGGCCTCGCCACCGTCAACGCGCCCGAGGTGTGCGCGGTCTCCGGGCCCGCCGACGCCGTCGAGCGGCTGGAACGCCACCTGAGCGGCCTCGGCGTCGAGCACCGCCGGGTACCGCTGCCCACCGCGCCGCACAGCACCCTGCTCGACCCCGTCCTGGACGCCTACGCGGCCGCGCTGCGGCGGGTCGAGCTGGCGGCGCCGGGCATCCCGTTCTGCGCCGGGCCGACCGGCACCTGGATCACCGACGAACAGGCCACCAGCCACGACTACTGGCTGCGCCAGTTCCGCGAGACCGTGCGTTTCGCCGACGGCGTGGCGGTGCTCCACGCCGAACTGGCGGCCAAGGGCCGCACCGCCCTGGTCGAGGTCGGTCCCGGCCGTTCGCTCTCCCGCTTCGCCCGGCTCGGGCTCGGCGAGTCCGTCACGACCGTCGCCGCGATGCGTCACGCCCAGGCCGAACTGGACGACCGGGACGTCCTGCTGGGCGCGCTCGGCGAGCTGTGGACGCACGGCGCCCCGATCCGCTGGACGGACAGCACGGACAGCACGGACGCGGCCGGCCCGCTGCCGCGCAAGGTGCCGCTGCCCGGCTACCCGTTCCAGCGCCGCCGCCACTGGATCGACGCGCCGCCCGCCGCCGCCCCGGCCGCCGCCGGGCGGACCGTGTACGTCCTGCCCGAGGGCCTGCGCGACGACAACTACCCCACCACCCGGGCGCTCGCCGCCCGCACCCGCGGGCACCTGGTGATCACCGGCGCGCCCGTGTCCGTGTCCGCGCCCGCCGCCCCCGCCGCCGAGCCCGTGCCCGCGCCCGGCCAGGACGCCGCCGCCCGGCTCGCCGAGGCGGAGGAACGGCTGCGCGCGGCCGCCCCGCCGGCCCCGGCGGGCGAGGAGGAGCGGACGGCCGGGCTCAACCGGCTCTGCACCCTGCACACCCTCATCCACCTGCGCCGTCACGGCCTCGCCGGCGGCCCGGGCGAGACCCGCACCCGGGCCGAGGTGGTGGCCCGCCTCGGCGCCGTCCCCGCCTACCGCAAGCTCGTGCACGCCCTGCTCGACGGGCTGGTCGCCGACGGGGTCGCGGACTTCGACCCGGACACCGACACCCTCCGGTTCACCGAGGGTCTGGTGGCCCTCACCGGCCCGGCCACGGCGGGCCCGGGCGGCGACGACGTCCTCGCGGGCCTCGTCGCGGAGACCGGGCGGTCGCTGACCGCCCGCCACCCCGACCTGGCCGGCGAGCTGGAGCTGCTCCGGGACTGCGTGGCCGCGTACGACGCCGTCCTCGGCGGCACCCGCTCCGGCACCGAGGTCCTGCGCCCCGACGGCAGCGGCGACCGCTCCAGCTCGGGCGCCGAGCGGGTGCTCGCCCACGGCGACGTCGCGGTCTACCGCGAGCTGGTCGCCGAGGAGATGGCCAGGACGGTCCGGGAGGCCGCCGGCCGCCCGCTGCGGATCGTCGAGGTCGGCGGCGGCCAGGGCTATCTGACCTGGCCGGTGGTCGAGGCGCTGCGCGGGGCCGGGCCGGTGGAGTACCACTTCACCGACCTCGGCCGCTCCTTCGTGGTGGCGGCCCAGAAGGAGGCCGCCGACCGGGGCCTGGACTTCCTGACCTTCGGCGTGCTGGACATCGACAAGGGCGCCGCCGCGGCCGAGCTCGGCGGCTTCGACGCGGTGCTCGCCTTCAACGTCCTGCACGCCACCCCGGACCTGCGCCGTACCGTCGGCAATCTGCGGGAGCTGCTGCGCCCCGGCGGCCGGGCCTACATCCTGGAGGCCACCGGCACCCCGCGCGCCGCGACCATGACCGTCGGCCTCTTCGAGGGCTGGTGGTACTTCGACGACGACCTGCGCGAGCACTCCCCGCTGCTGCCCCCGCACCGCTGGGCCGGGCTCCTGTCCACGCTGGGCTTCGACCCCGTCCTCGCCCTGCCGGCCCCCGGCCGTGCCACCGCCCCCGACCACGGCCTGATCATCGGCACCCGGCCCGGCGGCGCCGTCGCGGACGGGCTCGCGGCGGCCCGGCTCGCCGAACTGCGGGCGCTGGGCGCCACCGTGGAACTCCTCGCGGACGGCGAGCTCCCCGGCGATCAGGCCCCCGGCGGTCCGGCGCCGGAGCGGACCCCTGAGGAGGACGCGCCCGGCGCGGCCCCGGCAGCCGCCGGCGGGTCGTTCAACCGCCGCCCCGACCTCGCCACGGCCTACGTCGCCCCCGTCACCGAGCTGGAGAAGCTGGTCACCCGCCACTGGGCCGCCGTGCTCGGCCTCGACGAGGTCGGCGTCGAGGACAACTTCTTCGACCTCGGCGGCGAATCGCTGCTGGTTCTCCAGATGGCGAGCCGGCTGCGTGACGAACTGTCGGTCGACCTCGCCGTCAAGAAGCTGTTCGAGAACCTGACGGTGGCCGCCGTCGTCCGCGAGATCGAGGCCCTCCGGCAGAACGCCGCGCCCGCCCCGGAGCGGATCGCCCCCAGCCGGCGGCGCGGCGGCCGGAGCTGACCACCCGCCGGGTGGGCGGCCGGTTCCGCCCACCCGGCCCCCCGACCCGTTGGTGACCCGCCCCGCGCGGGCGTCCAGGCACCCACACCCCAAGGAGCACCACGATGCCCAGCCCGACGGCCGGCCCCGACGGCCCGTCCGAGCCGCCCGCGACGGCGCAGCCCCTCACCTTCCCGGCGTCGTACGCCCAGGAACGGATGTGGTTCTTCTACCGGCTCGACGCGCGCAACGCCTTCTACAACGTCCCGCTGCTGCTGCGGCTGACCGGGGGCGCCCCGGACACCGGGGCGCTCGCCCGGGCGCTGGGCGACCTGGTGGACCGGCACGAGACGCTGCGCACCACCTTCGCCGACTCCGCCGAGGGTCTGCTCCAGGTGGTCGCCGACGGGCTGGAGCTGCCGCTGGCCACCGTCGACCTGACGGGCGTCGTCGCCGCCGGGGCGGACCTCGCCGCGGACCAGGAGCTGCGCGAGCGGCTGCTCGCGGAGGTCCGGCACCCGTTCGACCTGGAGCGGGGCCCGCTGTTGCGGCCCGTCCTGTTCCGTCTCGGGCCGGCCGACCACCTGCTGCTGGTCTGCGTGCACCACATCGTCATCGACGGCGTCTCGGCGGGCGTGTTCGTCCGCGAGTTCGCCGAGGCCTACCGGGCCAGGGTCACGGGCAGCGCGCCCGGCTGGCCCGCGCTGGAGATCCAGTACGGGGACTTCGCCGAATGGCAGCGCGAGCACCTGGCCGGCGAACCGCTCGCCGAAGGGCTCGCCTACTGGAGCGAACGCCTGGCCGGGGACCTGCCGGTGCTGCGGCTGCCCGCCGACCGGCCCCGGCCCGCCGAGCGCTCCTTCGCCGGCGACCGGCTGGACTTCGTTCTCCCGCCGGACCTCGCCGACGCCGTCAAACGGCTCGCCCGCGATCAGGGCGCCACCCTCTACATGGTGCTGCTGGCCGCGTTCGCCGCCCTGCTGCACCGCACCACGGGGCAGGACGACATCCTGGTCGGCACCCCCTCGGCCAACCGGGACAACGCCCAACTCGACCCGCTCATCGGTATGTTCGTCAACACCCTGCCGCTGCGCGTGGACGCCTCGGGCGATCCGGCCTTCGCCGCGCTGGTCCACCGGGTGCGGGAGGTGAGCCTCGGTGCCTTCGCCCACCAGCACATCCCGCTGGAGAAGATCGTCGAGGAGATCGCCCCGCAGCGCGACCCGGGCGGCAACCCGCTCTTCCAGGTCGTCTTCGCGCTGCAGAACTTCGACCGCCCGGAGATCGGGCTGCCGGGCCTGACCGTCACCCCGGCCACCGTCGCCGACTGGACCTGCCGGTTCGACCAGGAACTGCACCTGTGGGAGCAGGACGGCACCCTGCGCGGCACCCTCGTCTTCGCCACCGACCTGTTCGACCGCCGCACCGCCCGGCGCGCCACCGAGCGGCTGCGGCTGCTGCTGGAGGCCGTGACCGCCGATCCGGGCCTGCCGCTGTCCCGGCTGCCGCTGGCCGAGGACGCCGCCGACCCCGTGGGCTTCGTGGGCGTCACCGCCGCCGTGCCCGGCTACGACCGGGACGCCACCGTCACCGGGCGGTTCGCCGCCCGGGTGGCGGCCACCCCCGCGGCGACCGCGCTGCGCACCGGCCCGGCCGCCCTCACCTACCGGGACGCCGACGCCCGCGCCGACCGGCTGGCCCGGCGCCTGCGCGCGCGGGGCGTGACGCCCGGGAGCCGGGTCGCGCTCTGCTGCGGCCCCGGGGCCGACGGCGCCCTCGCGCTGCTCGCGGTCGTGCGGGCCGGGGCGGTCGGCGTCCCGCTCGACCCCGCCGACCCGCCGCAGCGGCTGACCGCCCTGCTCCGGCGGTCCGGCGCCGCCTTCGTCCTCACCGACGCGCCGCCCGGGACGGCCGGCGCGCTCGCCGCCCGCCCGGCGGCCGACGGCCCGGCACCCGTGGTCCTCGACCTCGCCGCCCTGGCCGGCCCCGACGCCCTGGACGCTGCCGCCCCGGCCGCCGACGCCCCGGCCGCGGACGACGCGCCCGTGCCGCTCACCGGGCGGCACCCGGCCGTCCTGCTCTGCGCCGAGGAACCGCCGGTCACCGTCGACCACGCCGAACTCGTCCACCAGATCGACCAGTTGGCTGCCGCCGCCGGGCTCACCGCCGCCGACACCGTCCGGCGGTGGGCACCGCCCGGCACCGCCCGATCGGTCTGGGAGACCCTGCTGCCGCTGCTCCACGGCGCCGCCCTGGCCGTCCCGGCGGGGGAAACCGAGGACGACGGGGCGAGCGTCGCCCTCGCCGTCGACCGCGACCTCGCCCGGCTCGCCGCGCAGCCCCTGCCCACCACCCTGCGCGCGGTGGTCCACACCGGCCGGGCGCTGACGCCCGACCAGACCGCCCGGTACCACGACGCGCTCGGCGCCGTCCTGCGCCCGACCCACACCACGGCCGCGACCGGCCCGCTCGCCGTCGCCGACCCCGGCCGCCCCGGCGCCCTGCGCCCCGTCCGCCCGCTGCGCGTCCTGGACGGGTACGGCCGGCCGGCGCCGCTCGGCGTGTCCGGCGCCGTCCACCTCGCCCCGGCCGCCGACGCCCCGCTCCCCGCCGGGCCGGCCGCCGCCGGCACGCCGACCGGCGACCTCGGCCGGCTCACCGAGGACGGCGACCTGGAGACCACCACCCGCACCCCGGGCCTGGCCCAGGTGGGCGACCACACCCTCCGGCTCGCCGCGCTCGCCCGGCGGATCAGGGAGCTGGAGCCCGTCCGCGACTGCGCCCTGGCCGTCCGCCACAGCACCGCGGGCGTCGCCGAACTGGTCGCCTACGTGGTGCCCACCCGCGACATCGGCGAGGAGTGGATCGTCCGCGCCGCGACCGGGGAACTGCCCGCGGCCCTGCCGCTCACCGCCGCCGTCCTGGTCTCCGACCTGCCGCGGACCCCGGGCGGCGCGCTCGACGAGGCGGCGCTGGCCCGGATCCCCGTCCTCGACGACGACCTGCTGGCCCGCTGGGAGGACCGCTGGCTGACCACCGCCGGCCGCGACCGGGCCGCCGTCTCGCGCGTCGCCCACCGGCCGTCCGGCGGTCCCGCCCGGCGCGTCCGCCCGCCCGGGCCCGCCCGGCCCCCGGTCCGCGCCGCCGACCAGGCCACCCCGGACCTCGCCACCCCGGAGCCGACCACCCCCGACCGGGCCGCCCCGCCCTCGCTCAGCACCGGCGCCCCGCTGCGGCCCTACCCCGAGTCCACGCTCGGCGCCGTGCTCCGGCGCGTCGCCGGGGCCGCGCAGCCGTCCGGCCTGGAGTACCTCCGCCCCGACGGCACCACCGAGCGGCAGAGCTACCCCGAACTCCTCGACGAGGCGTCCCGGGTGACGGGCGCCCTGCGCGCCACCGGACTCCGGCCGGGCGACCGGGTGCTGCTCCAGCTCGCCGACAACCGGCACTTCGTCACCGGCTTCTGGGCCTGCGTGCTGGGCGGCTTCGTCGCCGTCCCGCTCGCCACGCCCCCGGCCGACCAGCCGGACGGCGCGGTCGCCACCCGGGCCGCCCACGCCTGGCGCTCCCTCGGCGAACCGCTCACCCTCACCGACCGCGCCCACGGCGCCACGCTCCCGGCCGACCGCCGCCGGGCCGTCATCGAGGACCTGCGCACCGGCCCGGCCGACGACGCGCCGCACCGGGCCCGCCCCGACGACCTGATCCTGCTGATGCTCACCTCCGGCAGCACCGGCACCCCCAAGGCCGTCCGGCTCTGCCACGACAACGTGCTCACCCACGCCGCCGCCTCCCGCCAGGCGCACGGACTCGGCCCCGCCGACACCGCCTTCAACTGGATGCCGCTGGACCACGTCGGCGGCGTGGTCATGTTCCACCTGGCCTTCCTGGCCGCCGGCGCCGCCCAGATCCACGCGCCCACCGCCTGGGTGCTCGCCGACCCGCTGCGCTGGATCGAGGCGCTGCACACCCGGCGGGCCACCGCGACCTGGGCCCCCAACTTCGCGTTCGGCCTGGTCAACGACCAGGCCGAACGGATCGCGGGGGAGCGGTGGGACCTCTCCGCGCTGCGCCTGGCGCTCAACGGCGGTGAGGCCGTGGTCGACCGGGTCGCCCGGCGCTTCGTCCGCCTGCTGGCCCCGCACGGCCTGCCCGCCGGGGCGATGCACCCGGTCTGGGGGATGTCCGAGACCTCCTCCGGAGAGGTCTCGGCCCCGCTCTCCGCGACGGCCGGGGCGACGGACGCCCCGACCGAGGTCGGCCGCCCCTACCCCGGCTTCGCGGTCCGGATCACCGACGACACCGACACCGTCGTCCCGGAGGGGACCGTCGGCCACCTCCAGGTCAGCGGCCCGGCCGTCACCCGCGGCTACGACGCCGACCCCGGGCAGAACCGCGAGGCGTTCACCGCCGACGGCTGGTTCCGCACCGGCGACCTCGCCCTGCTCAGGGACGGCGCGCTCACCCTCACCGGCCGGGCCAAGGACGTCGTCATCATCGGCGGCGTCAACCACCCCAGCCACGAGCTGGAGGCGATCGTCGAGGAACTCGACGACGTCCAGAGCTCGTTCACGGCCGCCTGCGCGGTGCGCGCCGAGGGCCGCGACAGCGACGAACTCGCGCTCTTCTACGTCCTCGCGCCCGGCGCCGACCCGGACGCCGCCGCCCGCCGCATCCGCGAGAAGGTGCTGCGCGAGGGCGGGGTCAACCCCGCCCACCTCGTCCCGCTGGACCGCGCGGACATCCCCAAGACGGAGATCGGCAAGATCCAGCGGACCAGGCTGCGCGCCCGCTTCGAGGCGGGGGAGTTCGCCACGACGGCGCTCGGCGACACCCTGCCGAACTGGTTCTTCCAGCCCGTCTGGCAGCCCGCCGCCCTCGTCCACCCGGCCGGGCCCGGGGCGGCCCGCCCCGGCGGACACACCCTGCTGGTCGCGGACGAGGCGGGGCCGGGCGAACGGCTCGCCGCCGCCCTGCGCGCCGAGGGCCACGACACCACCCTCGTCCGGCGCGCCCCGGCCGCCGGCCCCGGCCCGGCCGACGCCCCGCTGGCCCCGCTCGACGCCACCGACCGCGCCCAGTGGGACGCCCTCCTGGACGCGATGCCGCCGCTCGGCCGGGTGGTCCACCTGACCACCGGCGCCCCCGACGACGGCCCCGGCGCCGACGGCGTCGAGGAGATCGCCCAGCTCGCGACGGCGCTCGCCGCCCGGCCCGACCGCTACGGCCCCGAACGGCCGGTGGCGCTGTACGTCGTCGCCGCCGACAGCGGGCGCGTCCTGGCCACCGACACCCCGGCCGCGCGCCGCGCCCCCGCCGTCGCCCTGGCGAAGAGCCTCGGCCAGGAACTGCCCTGGCTGCACACTCGGCACATCGACCTCGGCAGCCGTACGGCGCTCACCGCCCCCGGCCCGGACCAGGCGCTCCTCGCCCACCTCGTCGCCGAACTCGCCGCCCCCGCCGGGGACACCGAGGTCGCGCTGCGCCCCGGTCGGGGCCGCGCCCCCGCCCGCTGGGCGCGCCGGCTGCGGCGGCTGCCCGGCGGCGACCTCAAGGCCCCGGCCGCCCCGGTCTTCCGCGACGGCGGGCTGTACGTGATCAGCGGCGGCCTCGGCGGGGTCGCGGTCGAGGCCGCCCGCCACCTGCTCGCCGCCCACCCGGTCCGGCTGCTGCTGCTCGGCCGCACCCCGCTGCCGGCCCCCGCCGACCAGGACCGCCACCTCGCCGAGGGCGGCGAGCTCGCCCGCCGCCTCGCCGCCCACCGCGAGCTGAGCGCCGCCGGCGACATCGCCTACGCCGCCGTCGACATCACCGACGCCGACGCCGTCCGGGCCGTCGTCCGCACCGCCGAGCGCGCCTGGGACACCGAACTGGCGGGCGTGCTCCACCTGGCCGGGCACTTCGCCGAACGGCCGGTGACGGGGGAGACCCCCGAACAGCGCGCCGCCGTCCTGGCCCCGAAGATCCTCGGCGGCTGGGCCCTGCACCAGCTGGTCGCCGACCGGCCCGGCGCGCTCTTCCTCTCCTTCTCCTCCGTCAACGGCCACTTCGGCGGCGCCGGGGTCGGCAGCTACGCGGCGGCCAACGCCTACCTCGACGCCCTCGCCGCCCACCAGCGCGACAACTGCGGCATCGACGGCCGCAGCCTGGCCTGGAGCATGTGGGACGAGCGCGGCATGAGCCGGGGCTACGCGATGCGCGAGCTGACCGAGGCCCGCGGCTACCGCATCCTCGGCGTCCGCGAGGCCCTGCGCTCGCTCGACACGGCCCTGTGCCACGACACCCCGCAGGTGCTGATCGGCCTCGACCCCGACGCGCCGTGGATCCGCGCCCAGACCCTCGCCCCGGTCCACCCGCTGCGCACCCCGGCCGCCCACGTCGAGACCGGGCCCGCCCCGGCCGCGGGCGCCGCCCCGGACCCCGGCGGCGAACTCCCGGACCGCTACGGCACCCCCGTCGGCTGTGCCGCGCTGCCCGTCGCCGAACTGCCCAGGACCGCGGACGGCGCCATCGACCGCGACCGGCTCGCCCGCACCGGCCCGAGCCCGGACGCCGAGGACGGACCGGACCGGCCGGCCACCGCGACCGAACGCACCGTCGCCGGCATCTGGCGCGACCTGCTCCAGCACGACCGGATCGGCCTGCGCGACAACTTCTTCGAACTCGGCGGCCACTCCATCCTCGCCACCCAGATGCTCGGCCGGCTGCGCACCGCCCTGGGCGTCGACCTGACGGTGGCCGCGCTGTTCCGGAGCCCCACCGTCGAGGGCCTGGCCGCCCAGGCCGACGGGGCGGGCCCGGACGGCGGCGCCGACCCGGTGGCGGGCGGCATGCTCGACGTCCTGCTGCCGCTGCGCCCGGCCGGCTCGGGCACGCCGCTGTTCTGCGTCCACCCCGGCGCCGGGGTCGGCTGGCCGTACGCCGCCCTGCTCGGCGGCCTCGACCCGGACCGCCCGGTCTACGGCATCCAGGCCCGGGGCCTGCTGCCCGGCGAGCGGCCGGCCGGCTCGGTGCGGGAGATGGCCGACGACTACCTCCGGCAGATCAGGACCGTCCACCCGCACGGCCCGTTCCATCTGCTCGGCTGGTCCTTCGGCGGTCTGGTCGCCCACGAGATGGCCGTCCGGCTGCGGGCGGCGGGCGAGCCGACCGGGCTGCTGGCGATGCTCGACTGCCTCCCGATGGGCGCGCTGCCCGGACGGCCCCCGCTGCCCGCCGCCGAGGAGCTCGAACGCGTCCTGCTGGGCATCCTGCTCGCCTCCTCCGGCGCGGCCCGCCCGGCCGGCCCGGACGACGCCCCGCCGGACCGGGCCGGGGTACTGGCCGTCCTCCAGCGCGAGGACAGCACGCTGCGCGGGCTGGACGACCGGGCGGTCTCGGCGCTGCTCGCCGTCATGGCCAACGACACCGCGCTCGGCTACGCCTTCGTGCCCGGCCACTACGACGGGGACGCGCTGTTCTTCCACGCCTCCGAGGGCACCGTCGGCGCCGGCCCGGAGACCGGGCCGTCCGCCCGGGCCTGGCGCCCGTACGTGGCCGGGCGGATCAGGGACCACGCCGTCGCGGGCGCGCACGGCGACATGCTGCGGCCCGAGGCGGCCGCCGACATCGCCCACCTCATCGAGACCGAACTGAAGGGAACACACCGGTGACGAACCCGTTCGAGGACCAGTCGGCCGACTACCTGGTGCTGGTCAACCAGGAGAACCAGCACTCGCTCTGGCCCGCCGCGCTCGCCGTGCCGGCCGGCTGGCGGACCGCGCACGGCCCGGCGGACCGCGCCGCCTGCGTCGCCCACGTCAACGAGCACTGGCTGGACCTGCGCCCGGCCGCGCCGGCCGGACCGCGATGAGGCGGCCCGACCCCGCCGGACCGGACTCGCCCACCGGGCGGGCCCGGTCCGGGCCGGACGCCGTCGACCCGGGCGCCGCCGGTCCCGCGGCCGAGCTGCTCCGGGTCCGCCGCCCGGCCGCACCGGAGCTGCGGCTGTTCGTGCTGCACCACGCCGGCGGCTCCCACGTGGGCTACCGGCCCTGGGCCCCGCTGCTGCCCCCGGAGTGGGAGGTGTGCCTGGTCGAGGCGCCGGGGCGGATCGGCCGGTCCGGGCCGCCCTGCCGCACGGCCGACGAGCTCGCCGGGGCGCTGCTGCGCGGGCTGTCCGGCGAACTCGACCGCCCGTACGCGCTGTTCGGCCACAGCATGGGAGCCATCGCCGCCTACGAGCTGACCCACGCGCTGCACCGGCGCGGGCTGCCGCTGCCCGAGTGGCTCGGCCTCTCCGGGCTCGCGGCGCCCGAGCACCACCCCCGGCGGGTCTCCGGCTTCGACCTCTCCGACGACGACCAGCTGCGGTCCGCCGTCGAGGCGATGGGCGGCACCCCGCGCGCGATCCTGGACGACCCGGAGTTCTGGCCGCTGCTGACTCCCGTCCTGCGGGCCGACTTCGGACTCGTCGAGTGCTGGCGCCCGGACCTGGACCGGGAGCCGCTGCCCGTCCCGCTGGCGGTGTACGGCGGCGAACGGGACGAGGTCACCCCGCCGGGCCTGCTGCCCGGCTGGGCGGCCCGGACGACGCGCTTCCTGGGGACCAGGCTGCTGCCCGGCGCGCACTTCTACTTCCAGCCGGCCCCGACCCCGCTGCTGCGGCTGGTGGTCGAGGACGTCCGGGCCGCCCGCTGAGCCTGCGCGCCGAGTGCACGGTGAGGGGCCCCGTCGTCGACGGGGCCCCTCACCGTGCACCACGGGCCCGTCAACCGGCCGTCCGCAGCAGCTTCTTGACGATCTTCCCGGCCGGGTTCCTCGGCACCTGCTCGATGAACTCGACCCGCCGGGGCCGCTTGTAGGGGGCCAGCAGCCCGGCCGCGTGCCGCAGCAGCTCGGCCGCGCCGACCTCGCCGTCGGCCACCACATAGGCCAGCGGCACCTCGCCGTAGTCCTCGTCCGGCACCCCGACCACCGCGACGTCGGCCACCCCGGGGTGGGAGCGCAGCGCCCGCTCGATCTCCGTCGGGTAGACGTTCTGCCCGGCCCGGATGATCAGGTCCTTGCTCCGGTCGACCAGGTGGATCCGGCCGTCCCGGTCGATGAACCCGAGGTCGCCGGTGAGGGTCCAGCCGTCGACGGTGATCTCGGCGGTGGCCTCGTCGTTGCCCCAGTACCCGCGCATCACGCCCGGCCCCCGGACGCCGATCTCGCCGATCTCGCCCGGCCCGGCCTCGCCGCCCCGGGTGTCCAGCACCCGCGCCGACATCCCGGGGATCACCCGGCCGCTCGGGATGATGTCGGGGATCCGGTCCAGCGGGGGGTGCTCCTCGGGGCCGAGGGTGACGAACGGACCCCCGACCTCGGTCATCCCGTACACCTGGCGGAAGCCGCAGCCCAGTTCCTCCAGCGCCTCGCCGTACACGTCGACCGGCATCGGCGCCGCGCCGTACAGGATCTCCCGCAGCGAGGAGAGGTCCGTGCCCTGTCGCGCCCCGGCCCGCAGGATGAAGCGCAGCATCTGCGGCACCAGCCAGACGTGCGTGGCGCGGTTCTCCTCGATGGCGGCGAGCGCGGTCTGCGGCTTGAAGCCCGGCATCAGCACCACGGTGGCCCCGGCGGCCAGGTACGTCAGCGAGACGACCACGCTCCCGTGGTACAGCGGGCAGCAGTTGACCAGCACCATGTCGTCCTCGGGCCGGGCGAGCGCCAGCCAGCCGAGCGCGATCGCGCGGAACGACGCGTGGTCCACCGTGACGCCCTTGGCCTGGCCGGTGGTGGCCGAGGTGTGCAGGATCGCGGCGAGCGCGTCGTCCGGCACGGCCGGCAGCCCGGGGGCACCGGCCCCGCCGTCGCCGTCGCCGTCGGCCAGCGCGGCGTACTCCGCGCCGTCCAGGGCGATCCGCAGCCGCACCGGCAGATCCGGGTGCCGGCCGAGCAGTTTCCCTTCGCCGACGATCGCCGCCGGCCCGGTGCGCTCGACGATCCCGCCGATCTCCGCGGTCGTCAGACTGTGGTTGAGCGGCACGAACAGGACGCCGATCCGGGCCAGCGCGAAGTACGTCTCCAGCACCTCGATCCGGTCCAGCGACAGGACCGCGACCCGGTCACCGGCCCGCAGGCCCAGCCTGGCGAACCCGTGGGCGAGGCGCAGCGTCCGGTCGTGCAGCTCGCTCCAGGTCACCGAGCGCCGCTCGTCCACGAGGGCCCGGCGGTCCGGGTAGCACTGGCGGTTGCGCTCCAAGAGCTGGGTCAGCCACATCAGGCGGGACCGCCGTGCCCGGCCAGGAACCGCTCGTAGTCGGCGATCGTCGAGAGCCCCTCCAGGTCCCCGGCGGTCACCTCCGCCCCGGTGTGCTGTTCGATCAGCAGGACCAGGCGCACCATGTCGCCCGAGTCGATGCCGCTGGCGGTGAGATCGGCGGTGTCCTCGATCGCGTCGGCGAACTCCGGCAGGCCGGTCAGGTCGACCAGCATCTTTCGTACAGTGCTCATGCCCTGCCTCTCGTAGCGGTCCCGTGCGGGGCCTTGCCGCCCCCGGGCGTGTCTGACCCGCCCTTACAGAGGAGCGGTCGCGGCCTGACCAATCCCTGTCATGTCTGTGATCAGCATCACTGGCGCGGTTGTACGGCCGGGGGATGGAGCACCCCGCCCCGCTCCTCCTCTACCCGTGAAGGCACGCGCCGGGCCGTCGGCCGGAGCGTGCGTGCGACGAGGAGGAGCGAGGGGTGATCCGGGTGCGTTCAGGGCCCGTGGAGGAGGCCGGCCGGGCACCGGCCGGGCCGGCGCCGGACGACGGCGACGGCACCGCAGGACAGCGGCTGGAGGAGCACTTCGAGGCGCTGCTCGCCGCCGACGAGCGGATCGAACCGCGCGACTGGATGCCGCCCGGCTACCGGATGATGCTGCTGCGCCAGATCGCGCAGCACGCCCACTCCGAGATCATCGGCATGCAGCCGGAGGGCTCCTGGATCACCCGCGCGCCCTCGCTGCACCGCAAGGCCTCGCTGCTGGCCAAGGTGCAGGACGAGGCCGGGCACGGGCTCTACCTGTACGCGGCGGCGGAGACCCTGGGCGCCTCCCGCGAAGACCTGCTCGACGCCCTGCACCGCGGCCACCAGCGGTACGCCGCCACCTTCAACCACCCGGCCCTGACCTGGGCCGACACCGGCGCCATCGCCTGGCTGACGGACGGCGCGGCGGTGGTCAACCAGGCCCCGCTCTGCCACACCTCGTACGGCCCCTACGGCCGGGCCATGCGCCGGGTCTGCCAGGAGGAGGCCTTCCACGTCCGCCAGGGCTACGACGTCCTGTGGGCGCTCTGCCGGGGCACGGCCGGGCAGCGGGCGATGGCGCAGGACGCCGTCGACCGGTGGTGGCTGCCGGCCGTCGCGCTGATGTTCGGCCCGCCCGACACGGAGGCCGGCGGCCTGGACAGGCGCACCGCCGCCATCGGCGCCGGGGTCTCCCGCCGCTCGCTGGCCTGGGGCATCAAACGGCACACCAACGACGAGCTGCGCCAGCGGTTCGTCGACAACGCCGCCCCGCAGGCCGAGCGGCTGGGCGTGACCCTGCCCGACCCGGCGATCCGCTGGAACGAGGAGCGCGGGCACTACGACTTCAGCCCGATCGACTGGCAGCTGTTCCGGGACGCCCTCGGCGACGACTCGCAGTGCGCCCGGGCCCGGCTGGCCCACCGGGTCGCGGCGCACGAGAACGGCGCCTGGGTCCGCGCCGCGGTGGACGCCTACGCCGCCCGCCTCGACGAGGACGGCACCCTGCCGGACGCGGCGCGGCCCGAGGCCGCCGAACCGGCCGGGCGGCGGTCATGACGGCGACGACGCGGGGGAGCGGACGGGTGCAGACGCCCTGGGAGGTGTTCATCAGGCCGCGCCGCGGCCTGTCCCACCAGCACGTGGGCTCGGTCCACGGCGCCGACGCCGACATGGCGCTCGCCAACGCCCGTGACCTGTACGCCCGCAGGGGCGACCCGGTGTCGATCTGGGTGGTGCGCAGCGACGCCGTCCGCGCCTCCTCGCCCGCCGAGAAGGACCCGCTGTTCAGCAACGCCGCGGACAAGCCGTACCGCTACCCGGAGCACTACGTCTCCCTCACCGAGGACGGCGCCCATGACGACTGACACCACACCGGCCCGCCCCGCCGCCCCGGGCCCCGCCCCCCACCCGGACCTGGCCGGCTACGCGCTGCGGCTCGGCGACGACGCCCTGGTGCTCTGCCAGCGGCTCTGCGGCTGGATCACCCGCGCCCCGACCATCGAGGAGGACCTGGCGCTCTCCAACATCGCGCTCGACCTCCTCGGCCACGCCCGCACCCTGCTCTCCTACAGCGGGCAGCGCGACGGCACCGGACGCGGCGACGACGACCTCGCCTACCGCCGCACCGAGCGCGAGTTCCGCCACGTGCTGCTGGTCGAACTGCCCGACCCGGACTTCGCCGCGACCGTCGTCCGCCAGCTGGTCTTCTCCCACTACGCCGGACTGCTCTACACCGCGCTCGCGGACTGCGCCGACCCCGTCCTGTCCGGCTTCGGCGCCCGCGCCGCCGCCGAGGTCGAGTACCACCGGATGCACGCCGCGCAGTGGACCGTCCGGCTGGGCCGCGGCACCACCGAGAGCCGCCGCCGGATGACCACCGCCCTGGACGCGCTCTGGCCCTACACCGACGAACTGTTCGAGGAGGACGGGCCGAGCAGCCGGCTCGACGCCGCCGGCACCGCCGTCGCCCCCGCCCGGCTGCGCGACGCCTGGCAGCGCGAGACGGCCGCCGTGCTCGCCACCGCGGGACTGGCCGTCCCCGCCCCCCGCTGGCGGGCCACCGGCGGACGGGCCGGCCTGCACACCGAGGCGTTCGCCCCGCTGCTCGCCGAGTTCCAGTCGGTCCACCGTCAGTACCCCGGCGGCACCTGGTGACCGCGCCTGCCACCCCGGCCGCCCCGGACCTCGACCGCGTCCGGGCCCGCGTCGCCACCGTCCCCGACCCGGAACTGCCGATGATCACGCTCGCCGACCTCGGTGTGATCCGCGCCGTCGGCCTGGCCCCCGACGGCGCGGTCGAGGTGGTCATCACCCCGACCTACCTCGGCTGCCCCGCGCTGCCCGCCATGACGGAGGCCATCCGGGAGGCCCTGGCCGACTGCGGCCACCCGGACGGCCGGGTCCGCCAGGAGCTCACCCCCGCCTGGACCACCGACGCGATCACCCCCGAGGGCCGCCGCCGGCTCGCCGAGCACGGCATCGTGCCCCCGGGCCCCGCCACCGCGCCCCTGCCGCTGCGCCTCGGCCTCGGCCTGCCCTGCCCCAACTGCGGCTCGGCCGCGACCAGGCCGCAGAGCCCGTTCGGCGCCACCCGCTGCCAGGCCGTGCTCGTCTGCACCGCCTGCCGGGAGACCTTCGCCCACCTGAAAGCGATGTGACGATCCGTCATGACAGCGATACCGGCGGCCGCCCCGCCCCGCACGCCCGGCTGGCACCGGCTGCGCGTCGCGGGCCTGGACCGGCTCACCGACGACGCCGTGGCGATCCGCCTCGACCTGCCCGACCCGCTCGCCCCGGCCTTCGCCCACCGGCCGGGACAGCACGTCGTGGTCCGCCACCGGGGGCCGCGGGGCGAACTGCGCCGCAGCTACTCGCTCTGCCCGCCGCCCGGCGAACCGCGGACGCTGCGCCTGGTCGTCCGCCGGCTCGGCCCCGGCGGCTTCGCGGACCACGCCACGACCGCGCTCGCCGCCGGCGACACCCTCGAACTCTCCACGCCCACCGGCGGGTTCGCCCTCGCCGACCGCCCCGGCGAGCACCATGTGATGATCGGCGGCGGCAGCGGCATCACCCCGCTGTTCGCCATGGCCGCGCACGCCCTGCGCACCGACCCGCACGCCAGGGTCTCCCTGGTCCACGCGGTGCCGACCGCCCGCGCCGCCCTGCTCGCCGACGAACTCGCCGACCTCAAGGACGCCCACCTGCGGCGGTTCACCGCCCTCCATGTGCTCTCCCGCGAGAGCCGGGAGAGCGAACTGCTCTCCGGCCGGATCGACGAGGAACGGCTGCCCGGCCTGCTGACCCTGCTCGGCGCCGCCCCCGGCGACCCGTGCTCCTTCTACCTCTGCGGCCCCTGGGGGCTGGTGCGGACCGCCCGGTCGGCGCTCGCCCGCTGGGGCGCCGAACCGGACCGGATCCACTGCGAGTTCTTCACCGCCGACGACACCCCGGCACCGGCCGCCGCCCCCGACGCCCGCACCGCGGGCCGCCCGATCACGGTACGGCTGGCCGGCCGCACCAGCGCGGTCACCATGGCACCCGGCGACCGCGTCGTCCTGGACGCGGTGCTGCGCGCCCGGCCCGAGACCCCGTACTCCTGCCGCGACGGCCTCTGCGGCGCCTGCCGGGCCAGGGTCGTCCGCGGCGCCGTCCGGATGGACCGCCACTACGCGCTCGGCGAGCGCGAGGTGGCCGAGGGCTGCGTGCTCACCTGCCGGGCCCGGCCGGAGCCGGACGCCACCGGCGAGATCGCCCTCGACTTCGACCTCTGACACCGCTGACCGGCCGTCCCGGTCGACAGCCCCGATTCCCACGGAGTCCTCATGACCGACGCACCGTTCCTGGAATTCCAGGGAGTGACCCCCTACGAGGACTACGTCCACGCGGACCTCCTCGCCTCGCTCCAGCAACCGCTGACCGACGCCCCCGACGAGATGGGCTTCCTGGTCACCGCACAGGTGATGGAGCTGTGGTTCGCCCTCACCGTGCACGAGTGGCGCTCCGCCGGAGAGGCGCTGTCCAAGGACGACCCCGAGGCCGCGCTCGACGCCCTGCGCCGCAGCGCCCGCGCCCACCGGGCGCTCAACGACTCCTGGCACCCCATCGCGACCCTCACCCCCGGCCGCTTCAACTCCTTCCGCGCCGCCTTCGGCAAGGCCTCCGGCTTCCAGTCGGCGATGTACCGGCAGATGGAGTTCCTGCTCGGGGACAAGTCCCGCCCGATGGTCGACTCCTACCGGGGCCACCGGGCGGCGCACGAGGCGCTGGAGGCCGCGCTCGTCCGGCCGTCGCTCTACGACGAGGTGCTGCAGTTCCTGTACCGCCGGGGCCTGCCCGTCCCCGAGGCGGTCCGCGAGCGCGACGTCACCGAGCCCTACCGCCCGGACCCGGGCGTCGAGGAGGTGTGGCGCCGGATCTACGCGGGGCCCGCGCACGACCCGCTGCTCACCCTGGCGGAGACCCTCACCGACATCGCCGAACTGGTGCTGCGCTGGCGCGCCGACCATGTGCTGGTCGTCCGGCGGGCGATGGGCGCCAAGACGGGCAGCGGCGGCTCACCGGGCGTGGTCTGGCTGGAACAGCGCGCCGCCCGGCCGGTCTTCCCCGAGCTCTGGACGGCCCGCAGCCATGTCTGACGCCCCCGGCAGCCCCGATGTCCCGGCCCCCGCACCCCGCGTCCGCCCGCCGCTCTCCGCCCAGGGCGCCGAGGAGGAACGCCGCGTCCTCTCCCTGAAGCCGGTGCTCGCGCCCGCGCGCGGCTCCTACGGCGGCCATCCGCACCAGACCTACGACCTCTGGACGGCGAACCGGCCGGACGCCCCGCTGGTCGTGCTGCTGCACGGCGGCTACTGGCGCTACGACCGGCTGCACCTGACGCCGTTCGCCGCCCACCTCGCCCGCCAGGGCTTCGACGTCCTGCTGCCGGGCTTCCGCCGCGCGGGCGGCGCCGGCGGCTACCCGGCGACCTTCGACGACGTCGCCCGGGCCGTGGACACCCTGCCCGCCGGGCGGCCCTACATCCTGGCCGGCCACTGCTCCGGCGGGCACCTGGCCCTGTGGGCCGCCGCCCGGGCGCTGCTCCCCGAGGACTCGCCCTGGTACAGCACCCGGCTGCCGGACGCCGTGCTCGGGCTCGCGCCGATCACCGACCTGGCCGGCGTGATCCGCGACGGCCTCAGCGACGACGCCGGGCTGCTCCTGCTCGGCGGTGACGGCCCGGCCGTCGAACGGCTGCCCGCGGTGGACCCGCTGACGCTGCTGCGCGGCGCGGGCACCACCGGCGTGCCGACGGTCGTCCTGCGCGGGGCGAACGACGAGGAGCTGCCGCACGACCAGTTCACCGGCTACCTGGCCGCGCACCGGGACGCGCGGGAGATCGTGCTGCCCGGCACCGGGCACTACACCCTGATCGAGCCGGGCTCGCCGGCCGCCGGCTCCGTCGTCCGGGCGCTCACCGACCTCGCGGCCGGCCTGCCCGGCTGAACCCCGCCCGGCCGCACCGGCTGACCGAACCCGGCCCGGCCGAACCACCTGGCCAGGGGGCGGGGTTCGGCCCACGGGGGGCACGCTGTGAGAAGACGCCGTCCACCCCGCTGCGGCACGATGGCCGGGCCACCGCGTCCACCCGGACCGGCCGGCTGAACGGGACCGTCGTACGGCCGAGGGTGGAGGGCTCATGCTGGTCTGTGTCACGGGGGGAACCGGGTTCGTCGGAGCCCATTCGGTAGCGGCGGTTCTCGCGGCGGGCTGCCGGGTACGCCTGCTGGTCCGCGATCCGGCGGCGGTGGGCCGGGCGCTCGGGCCGCTGGGCGTCGACCCGGCCCGGGTCGAGGTGGTGGTCGGCGACGTCACGGATCCCGACGCGGTGGCCCGGGCGGTCACGGGAGCGGACGCGGTGCTGCACGCGGCCTCCGTCTACTCCTTCGACAGCAGGAAGTACGCGCAGGTGCGCCGCGTCAACGTGCAGGGCACCGGGCTGGTCATCGAGGCCGCCAGCCGGGCCGGGGCCGACCCGATCGTCCATGTCTCCAGCGTCGGAGCGCTCTTCCCCTCCCCGCAGGCCGAGCTGGGCGCGCACTCGCCGGTCGGGCGGCCGCGGGAGGCCTACCTGGCGAGCAAGGCGGCGGCCGACCTGCTCGCGCGCGGGCACCAGGAGGCGGGCGCCCCGGTGGTGATCAGCTACCCGCCGGCGCTGCTGGGGCCGCACGATCCGTACCTGGGCGACCAGAACGCGCGGCTGCGCAACGAGTTGCGCGGCCTGATGCCGCTCTGGCCGTCGGGCGGGCTCCCGCTCGGGGACGTCCGGGACACCGCGGCCCTGCACGCCGCGCTGGTCACCAGGCCGGCCGGCCGAGTCCCCGCCGCCGACCGGTACTTCGCGCCCGGGAAGTTTCTGACGACCCGTCAGTATGTCGAGACGGTGGGGGAGGTGACCGGTCGGCGGCTGCCGGCCGGGTATCTGCCCGCCCGGGCGATGTTCCCGGTCGGCCGACTGGTCGGGCTGCTGCAGCATGTGTGGCCGTGGTACATCCCGGCGGAGTTCGGCGCGGTCTACACCTGCGCGGTGGCGGCGCCGGTGGCCGTGGACGCGCCGTCGCTGGGGCTGCGGGCGCGACCGCTCGCGCAGACCCTGGCCGACACCGTCGGCTGGCTGCACCGCTCGGGGCGGATCTCCGCCCGACAGGCCGGCCGGGCGGCCGGCGGGCACCCGGATACCGTCGCGTCCGGCCGGGTCTGAGCGCGTCCGGGTCGGTGCGTCCGGTCCGGGCGAGGCCGGTCCGGGCGAGGCCGGGCGGGCCCGGTCGGAGGCGGGCCGGGGCGGGACCGGCGGTCGGGCTTCCGGCGGCGGGACACCCTGGTCCCGGCCTGCTCCCCGAGGCCGTCCGCGGTGGGGGTGACGCGGCAGGGCACGGCTCGGCGGGCATGGTCGGCAGGGCACGACACGGCACGGTGGGGCGTGGTCGGCCGGTTCGTTCGACGGCACACCGGCCGGCGGTCCGGGGTGCCGGGTCTCGGCCCGGCCGTCAGGCCGGGTACGCCTGCTGGGTCAGCTCGGACCTCGCCTCGCGGCTCCACGGCGAGGACGCCGCGGGTGTGCACGCGGATCCCGAGAAGTGGCAGTCCAGTTCGGGCAGGGCGAGCAGGATCGGCATGTCCAGCAGACAGAGCGGTCTGGTGTCGATGTCGGCCTCGGCGCGGCCGCTGCGGACCGTCATCGGCGCGCTCGACCCGACGAACAGCGGCTGGTGCGAGCGCCGGCGGGGCTGGGAGTCCAGCGCGAGGACGGTGGCGCGGACGTACCAGAGCCCGTCGGGCAGCGCGTCGAGCCGGTAGCGCCCGGGGCCGTTCAGGACGGCGCAGGCCACCGGGAAACCCTGCACGATCGGTTCCTTGAAAGCCCCGACATAGACCCGGACGGCGCCTTCGGTGGGCGGCACGGTGACCGATCCGGTGACCGTGGAGACCCGTTGTCCTAAACCTGCCGCCGGCGGGCGGTTAATATCGTGAATTCCGGTTCGGGTAAACGCGCGAAATCGCGCCGGCGACATTCCGACGCTCCGGGTGAAACGGCTGGTGAATGTTCCGAGGCTGTTGTAACCGACCTGATAGGAGATGTCGGTGACGCTCAGCAGGGTGTGCTGGAGCAGGCCCTTGGCCTTGAACAGGCGGATGGCGGTCAGGAATCTGCCGGGGGAGGTGCCGGTCTGGTCTCTGAAGACACGGGAGAAGTAGAACTTGCTGAGGATGGCGGTGTCGGCCAGGTCGGCCAGCGAGAGCGGCTCGTTGTAGTGGTCCCACATCGTGTTGATCGCACGCTCGACAGCAGCCCGCATGACATCTCTCCAATCGGGGGAAGAGGTGCGCGGCATGAGACCGCGGGCGCCGCGGGAAGCGGCGCCCGGATCAGATGGCGCATGGAACCGGCCGGGCGCAGCCTCCGTCGAGCCTGTGGCGGCGCGCGGCCGTGGAATTCCGCCGATTCGGCGGGACGCTCTGTTCCGTTAGTGGAGAAACCGTCGTCAATTTGTGATGCCCCCGTGTTATGGGCCGTTACGTTAGCGGAGTCGTATGTCGAACTCAAGGTCACGCCCGAGGTTCGGGCCATGCCCGGGCGGGGTAGCCCTCAATGGCCGGTGGCGTCCTTCCGGCCGGTCTGCCGGTAGGTCCGGTCGCCGATTCGGCGGGCCGCCTCGAAGCTCGCCCAGGCGGTGATTTCGACGATGTCGCGGTCGGTCCGGCCGGGCCGCGCGGCGGCGACGGTCCGGTCGTCGACGCGGTAGGAGGCCATCGCGCTGAGCAGGGCCAGCCGGCCCGCCGGCCGGTCCTCGGCCGACAGGCCGGCCAGCGCCCGCTCCGGCCAGGGGGTGCCGAGCCCCGGCGGCTGCCCGTCCCACTGGTCGAGTTCGGCGGTCACCACGGCCCGGACGGCGGCCGGAACGGCCCGGCGGCCGGCCTCGTCGAGGGCGGCGCAGGCCCGGGCGAAGGCGTCCGCGACGCTCGGCTCGCCCGCCGCCCAGCGGAGGTCCTCCGGCAGCTCGGCCGCGGGGAGCAGGCCGTGATTGCGCGAGCGCGGGGAGGCCGTCCGGCCCGCCGAGCGGATCAGCCAGGTGAGCACCCGCAGGACCGGGCCGAGCGAGGTCCTGGGGGCGCCGGGCGGCAGCGGGACTTCGCTCAGGAAGACGTTGACCATCCGGTTGAGGTAGTGCATCACCACCAGGGTCCCGATCAGTTCGGGCACTTCGTCCGCCGGGATGGGGTCGGGCAGCCCGTCGCCGCCCGCGACGGTGGCGGGCTGCCCCGGACCGGCGCCGCCGCCGGGCAGCAGCACCGCCAGGGTCGCGGCGTGCATCCGGACGCAGAAGGGGCAGGAGTTGGCCTCGGAGACCGCGACGGCCACCGCCTCCTTCGCCGCCCGCCGCGCCCGGCCGGGGGCGACCAGCGAGGCGCGGAGGACCAGCCAGCTCGCGGTCATCACGTCCGGCGCGGGGGAGTGCAGTGCGATGGGCGGGGCGAGCACCCCGAAGTCGCGCTCCACCTCCCGGTAGACGCGGCGTACGGGCAGTCCGCCGCTGTGGTAGCCGGCCGGCGAGACGTGGCGGATCTGGGCGAGCGACAGGTTGCGCAGCCCGCGTTGGACGATTCTTCGGTGCACGCGGTTCCCCTGTAGTAGGTGTGTGGGCCGGAGGGACGGGAACGGGGCCGGACGTCCGGTGGGCGCCGGCGGGACCGGCGGTGGTTGGGGAGTCCGACTGAGTGCCAGTCAGGAACGTTCGGTGGACCGCATGTTAAGGGATCGGGAAGAAAGCTCGCACAAATCGCTCGAACATGCGGTCACCGATGGTCCAGCGCATCCGGGGCAGCAGCCGGGACGGGACCCCGATCCGGTACCTGATCCTCGGGTTGTCGCTGGCCACCGCCCGCTCCACGACCTTGGCGACCGTTTCGGCCCGGACCGCCATCCGCCCGCGGCCGGTGGGGTGTTCGGTCTCGCGGTAGGCCCCGTGCCAGTCGACGAAGTGCTCCCAGAACGCGTCGTACAGGCCGGACTTCTCCTGGCCGGACATCCCGAGGTCGGCGACGCTGGTCGGCACGAAGCCGCCGAGGATCGGCGAGGGCTCGACCAGGACCACCTTGATCCCGACGTGGGCGACCTCGTGCCGCAGCGAGTCCCCGATGGCCTCCAGCGCGTGCTTGGTGGCCTGGTAGTAGCCGCGCCCGGGGGTGGCGAACTGCCCGAAGATCGAGGACATCATCACGATCCGGCCCTGCCCCTGCTCGCGCATGCCGGGCAGGACCAGCTGGGTCAGCCGGGAGAGCCCGAAGACATTGGTCTCGAACTGCCGGCGGACCTCCTCGATCGGCGTCTCGCCGATGGTCCCGTTGAGGCTGTAGGCCGCGTTGTTGACGAGCACGCCCACCGCGCCGTGTTCGGCGGTGATCCGCTCCACCGCCGCCAGCATCGACTTCTCGTCGGTCACGTCCAGGCGCATCGTGGTGATGCCCTCCGCGGCGAGCGGCGCGAGCATCTCGGGGTCGCGGGCGGTCGCGTACACCGGCCAGCCGGCCCGGTGCAGCCGGAGTGCGACGGCCCGGCCGGTGCCGGAGGAGAGGCCGGTGCCGGAGGAGGCGCCGGTGAGCAGAACGGCGCGGGAGGCGTTCACCGGGCGGCGTCCTCGGTGTCCCCGGCGTCCCCGGCGTCTCCGGTCGCCTGCTCCCCGGTGTCCTGCTCCTCGGTGTCCTGCCGGGAGATCCGGCTCTCGCGGACCGTCGTGCCGAGCCCGAGGCCGTCGACCAGCCGTGTGATGAAGTTGAACAAGGCGGCGACGAAGACCGCCTCCAGCAGTTCCTCGTCGTTCCACCCCGCGGCGGCGGCCCGCTGCCAGTCCTCGTCGGTGACCCGGTAGGCGCCGGTGGTCACCTTGGTGACCAGCCGCAGCAGTTCGGCGGTGGGCGCGTCGACGGGCAGCTCGTCGGGGGAGCTCGCGACGGTGATGGCGTCGGCGAGCTCCTTGCTGCCGCCGAACTGGAGCAGGAACCAGTTGTGCGTCCCGACGCAGTACGGGCAGCCGCAGACCTTCGACGTCCAGGCGGAGATGAGTTCCCGGGTGCCGCGCGGCAGCACGCCGTCGCTGAAGACCCCGGAATAGCCGGCGAGTACCACCTCCAGGAGGGCCGGCCGGGCGGATACCAGCCGGAACATGTCCGGAACGAAGGGAAGCTTCGTCGTCTCCTTGATGCGCTCGTACAGTTCCGCGGTGCGGCCGGTGGCCTCGGATTCGGACACCATCGGGACGCGGACCCCGGGGATCTGCTGCTGCTCCGTCATGTCAATCTCTCCTGCTCTCCGAGTGGTTCGGATATTCCGCGGACGGTGATTTCGGTGCTTTGCTTTCCCACGATGGTGGCACCGGGCGGTCGGTCTGGTGTCTCCGAGATTGCCCTCTGCCAGGTGGATTGAACGACCGGTCGGCCGGTTGGTCAAAGGCCGGACCGGGCACGGGTATTGGTCATTTCGGCCGGCCGGCGTCCCGGGTACGCGAACGGCCCCGGGCCCGTCCGCCTGGTACGCGAACGGGCCCGGGGCCGGCCGGCCGTGGCGGCCGGTGGCGGTCAGTCGCGGCTCAGCCAGTCCGCCAGCCGCTCGCCGATCATGATCGAGGTCAGGTTGGTGTTGCAGCTGACGATGTTCGGCATCACGGAGGCGTCGGCCACGTACAGGGCGTCGACACCGTGGACGCGCAGGTACTGGTCGACCACGGCGCCCGGGTCGTCGGCCGGCCCCATCCGGGCGGTGCCGACCGGGTGGTAGGCGCTGTCCAGGCTGACCCGGATGTACTGGCGCACCATGTCGTCCTGCTCGACCAGCCGCTCGTTGAGCACGATGAAGGACTCGCCGTACGGGCGGACGTCCGGGTGGTTGGCCAGCTGCCAGCAGGTGCGGACGCCGTCGGCGAGGATCCGCATGTCCCGCTCGGTGGAGAGGAAGTTCAGCCGGACGTCGGGCGCGGCCGCGGGGTCGGCGGAGGTGAGGGTGATCCGGCCGCGGGACTCGGGCCGCTGGTGGACGACCATGACGCCGAGGATGACCATGCCGCCGGCCAGCATCTGGAGGTCCGGGAAGAGTGTCAGGTCGAAGTGGTTGACCATGTAGAACTGCAGGTCGTTGAACTGGTCGGAGTCCTCGGCGGTGGTGCGCAGGATGGTCTGCAGGAACGGTGCCGCGGTGTCCACGGCGCCGGGCCGGGGCACCATGAAGACGCCGGTCCGCGGGTGGTCGATCAGGTTGGCGCCCACGCCCGGCAGGTCGGTCCGGACCGCGATGCCGTGGCGGGCCAGCTCGTCGGCCGGGCCGATGCCCGAACGCATCAGGATGGCGGGTGAGTTGACAGCGCCGGCGGACAGCACGACCCGGCGGCCGAGCAGTTGCTCGGCCGCGCCGCCCGCGGTGGACACCTCCACGCCCGTGGCGCGCCCGTCCTCCAGCAGCACGCGGTGGACGAGGACGCCGGGCCGGATGGTGAGGTTGGGGCGCTCGCGCACCTCGGCGGTCAGGTAGGCCATCGCGGTGGAGACCCGGACGTCCAGCGGCTCGCGCCGGTTGGAGGGGATCGGGCCGACGCCGGTCGCCTCGGGGTCGTTGTGGTCCTTGACCTCGGGGTATCCGGCGTCCAGGGCGGCCTGCAGGAACCCCCGCTGGATGTCGGTCAGTTCGTCGGGCTGCCAGCGGCGCACCGGGTACGGGCCGCCCCGGCCGTGCACTTCGCCCTGGTCGTGGTCGGCGTCGTCCTCCAGGCGGCGGAAGAACGGCAGGACCTTCTCCCAGGACCACTCGGGGTTTCCGACGGCGGCCCACTCGTCGTAGTCCTGCGGCACGCCGCGCAGGGCGATGGTGGCGCCCACCGCCGAGGAGCCGCCGGTCACCTTGCCGCGCGGGAAGCGGACCCGCCGGCCGTCGGCGATCTCGGCCCGGTACTTCCAGTCGTGCTCGTCCAGCGACATCGCGGCGCCGCTGCGGAGGTCCTCGGGGGTCCCGTCGATGTCCGGAAAGTCCGGGCCGGCCTCCAGCAGCAGGACCCGGCGGGAGGGATCGGCGCTGAGCCGGGCGGCCAGGGCTGCGCCGGCCGAGCCTGATCCGACAATGATCTCGTCGTACGTCTCTGTCATGACATGTCCTCGCGGCGTAGTACCGGTGGCGGCACCCCCGTTCGTGGTGGATCCACGGGGCGTGCGCTCGGGCGATCTGCCGGAGAGCATCACACGTGCCCGGGCCGCGGTCTTCTCCGAACGTGCCCATATCGGCCGTATCGGTGGGCAATGCGGGAGAAGCGTTTTCCGCGGACTCCGATCCATCATTCATTCTGCGAACTCCTGGCCATATCCGCCGTTCTTTTGACGGTATTTCACTGGTCCTGGCAGTTCCGTCCGTGCCCGATCCGAAGGGAATGAGATGCCTCTCCGTGAGCGGTTTCGCCGGATGATACCGGGGGTGGCGACCATCGTGGTCGCCGCCTCCCTGTTCTTCGCGGTCAGGACCTCCGTGGCGGTGGCCGGAGGTGACGAGGCAGCCGCCGCGTACGCCTTCCAGGAACTGCCGATCGCGATGCCACCGGGCTACGAGAACCGCCCGATGAAGACCGTCCGGGAGGTCAACCCGGCCTACTACAAGATCCGTTCGTGGATCTCCTCGGTCGGCGCCAGCATCGCCATCAACGACCTGACCGGACACGGCGTCGCCGATGGCATGTGCATCGTCGACACCCGGACCGACCAGGTGATCGTCACCTACACGCCGACCGCCCGGCCCGGCGACCGCTTCACCCCCTTCGTCCTCGACGCGGCGCCGCTGCCGATGGACGCCGCGATGGCGCCCACCGGCTGCACCCCGGGCGACTTCAACGGCGACGGCCGGATGGACCTGCTGGTCACCTACTGGGGCCGGACCCCGATCCTCTTCATGGCCAGGACCGACGCCACCGAGCCGGCGCCCGGCGCGTACGTGCCGCGCGAGGTCGTGCCCACCGCCTCGCCGGACGGCAAGTACCACGGCCCGCGCTGGAACACCGACGCGGACTACGTCGGCGACCTCGACGGCAGCGGCCACCCGTCCATCGTGATCGGCAACTACTTCCCGGACTCCGACGTCCTGGACCCGCACGGCCTCAACAACGTGGCGATGAACGACTCCCTCTCCAGCGCCCGCAACGCCGGCGGCGACCACGTGCTGCGCTGGGTGTCCGCCACCACCGGCAGCGACCCCACCGCCGCCTTCGTGGAGGAGAAGGACGCGATCCCCTACGACGCCTCCACCGGGTGGACGCTGGCCATCTCCGGCGCCGACCTGACCTCCGACGCGCTCCCCGAGCTCTACATCGCCAACGACTTCGGCCACGCCCACCTGCTGTACAACCGCTCCACCCCGGGGAAGATCCGGTTCACCGAGGCCACCGGGGAGCGGACGCCCACCACCCCGAAGTCGTTCGTCCTCGGCAAGGGCTCCTTCAAGGGCATGGGCGTCGACTTCGGCGACCTCAACCACAACGGCAACTTCGACATGTTCGTCAGCAACATCACCGAGGCCTGGGGCCTGGAGGAGAGCAACTTCGTCTGGGTCAACGAGGCGAAGGACGAGGCCGACATGAAGCGGCAGCTCGAACGCGGCACGGCGCCGTTCACCCAGAAGGCCCAGGAGCACGGCATGGCCTGGACCGGCTGGGGCTGGGACGCCAAGATGGGCGACTTCCTCAACAACGGCGACCTCTCCGTCATCCAGGCCACCGGCTTCGTCAAGGGGAACATCGACCGCTGGCCGTGGCTCCAGGAACTCGCCATGAGCAACGACAACCTGCTCTCCAACCCCCGGATGTGGCCGCACGTGCAGCCCGGTGACGACCTCGCCGGCGACAACGTGCTCGGCTTCTACGCCAAGACCGCCAACGGCGTCTACGCCAACGTCAGCAAGCAGCTCGGCCTCGCCGTCCCCACCCCCACCCGGGGCATCGCCACCGGTGACACCACCGGTACCGGCGCCCTCGACTTCGCGGTGGCCCGCCAGTGGGGCCCGCCCGCCTTCTACGCCAACATGGCGTCCAACCGCGGCGACTACCTCAACCTGAAGCTCTACCGCCCGGCCGGCGACAGCGCGGTCGGCCAGGGCCTGGCGGGCACCGGATCGCCCGCCTACGGCGCCCGGGTCAAGGTGACCTCGGCCCTCGGCACCCAGGTCTCCCAGCTCGACGGCGGTGGCGGCCACGGCGGATTCCGCAGCTTCGACGTGCACTTCGGCCTCGGCGCCACGAGCGGCCCGGTGACGGTGAGCCTCGAATGGCGCGACGCCGGCGGCACCCCGCACCAGAAGACGACCCAGCTGACCCCGGGCACCCACACCCTCGAACTCACCAGCGACATCAAGGAGGTCCCGAGCCGATGACCGCGACCGTACAGTCACCCGTCAGCGGCGTACCGGCCGGCGCGTCCCCGTCGCCCGCGCCCGGACCGAAGCCGAAGCCCGACCCCCGCTACCTCGCCCTGCGCAACTTCGCGCTCTCCATCAGCGTGTTCAACATCTTCGGTTACACCCTGCTCGGCTTCGAGCAGCCCTGGCTCTGGCCGATCCTGGCGGTGCTCACCGGCTACGCCACCGAGATCGCCTTCGAGCTGCTGAGCGCCTGGGCGCAGAAGCGCGGGCCGCGGTTCCTCGGCCACGGCGTGCGCGGCGTCTACGAGTTCCTCCTGCCGTCGCACATCACCGCGCTGGCCGCGAACATGCTCCTCTACGTCAACAACCAGCTGATCGCGATGCTCTTCGCGGTGGTCGTCGGCGTCTCCGGCAAGCACGCCCTCCAGGCCCCGGTGGCCGGGCGGATGCGCCACTTCATGAACCCGTCGAACTTCGGGATCACCGTCTCGCTGCTCTGCTTCGGCTCCTGGCTGAGCATCGCCCCGCCCTACGAGTTCACCGAGAACGCCAACACCTTCTTCCGGATGATGATCCCGCTGATCATCGCCACCGCCGGCACGGTGATCAACTCCCTGCTGACCAAGCGCACCCCGCTGATCGTGGGCTGGCTCGGCGGCTTCGCCATCCAGGCGTTCCTCCGGCACTGGATCTGGGACGTCTCGCTCTACTCCGCGCTCGGCGTGATGACCGGGGTGGCGTTCGTCCTCTTCACCAACTACATGATCAGCGACCCCGGCACCACCCCGTCCAAGGCCTGGCCGCAGTTCATGTTCGGCTCCGGGGTGGCCATGATCTACGGCCTCCTGATGGTCTTCAACGTCGTCTACACGCTGTTCTTCGCCACCTCCCTCGCCTGCGCGCTGCGCGGCGGCGGCTGGTGGGTCGCCCACCTGCTCAAGCGACGCCGCGAGCGCGCCGCGGCCGGCCCGCTCGGCGCGGCCGGCAACCCGCAGGCGGTCGGCCGGCAGTCCGGCACCGAGGCGGTGTCGGTATGAGCGACCGCCGCATCGCCGTCGTCGGCATCGCCTGCCGCTACCCCGACGCCGACTCCCCCCAGCAGCTGTGGCAGAACGTCCTGGCCGGGCGCCGGGCCTTCCGCCGCATCCCCGACGAGCGGATGCGGGCGGCCGACTACTACGACCCCGACCCCGCCGCACCGGACCGCTTCTACAGCCCCAACGCGGCCGTCATCGAGGGCTTCGAGTTCGACCGGGTCGAGCACCGGGTCGCCGGCAGCACCTTCCGCGCCACCGACATGACGCACTGGCTGGCCCTCGACACCGCCGCCCGGGCCCTCGCCGACGCCGGCTTCCCGGCCGGTCACGGGCTCGCCGACGCCAACACCGGCGTCGTCGTCGGCAACACCCTGACCGGCGAGTTCAGCCGCGCCAACGTCATGCGCCTGCGCTGGCCCTACGTCCGCCGGACGGTCGGCGCCGCGCTGCGCGAACAGGGCTGGGACGACGCCGCGCTCGGCGAGTTCCTGGACGGCCTGGAGGAGCGCTACAAGAGCCCGTTCCCGCCGATCGGCGAGGACACCCTGGCCGGCGGCCTGGCCAACACGATCGCCGGCCGGATCTGCAACCACTTCGACTTCAAGGGCGGCGGCTTCACCGTCGACGGGGCCTGCTCCTCCTCCCTGCTCTCCGTCATCACCGCCGCCGACGCGCTCGCCGACGGCCGGTTCGACGTCGCCGTCGCCGGCGGGGTCGACCTCAGCATCGACCCGTTCGAACTGATCGGCTTCGCCAAGACCGGCGCCCTCGCCACCGGCGAGATGCGCGTCTACGACCGGCACTCCAACGGCTTCTGGCCCGGCGAGGGCTGCGGCATGCTCGTCCTGATGCGCGACGAGGACGCCCGCGCGCAGGGCCGGTTCCGCTACGCCACCCTGCCCGGCTGGGGCTACTCCTCGGACGGCCGCGGCGGCATCACCCGCCCCGAGGTCCAGGGACACCGGCTGGCCATCGAACGGGCCTACCGGGCGGCCGGGTTCGGCATCGACTCGGTCCACTACCTGGAGGGCCACGGCACCGGCACGGCCGTCGGCGACGCCACCGAACTGCGCGCCTTCTCGCAAGCCCGCCGGGCCGCCGACGCCACCGCCCCGCCCGCGGCCATCAGCACCATCAAGGGCAACATCGGGCACACCAAGGCCGCCGCCGGGGTGGCCGGGCTGCTCAAGGCCATCCTGGCGGTGCGCCACCAGATCATCCCGCCCGCCACCGGCCACACCGAGCCGCAGGCCGAACTCACCGGACAGCAGCCCGCGCTGCGCGTCCCGGACACCGCCGAACTGTGGCCGGCCGAGGCGCCGATCCGCGCCGGGGTCTCCTCCATGGGCTTCGGCGGCATCAACGCCCACGTGGTGGTCGAGCACGCCGACGGCGTCCGCAAGAGCGCCCTCGGACGGACCACCGAACGGCTGGTCCGCTCCCGGCAGGACTGCGAGCTGCTGCTCGTGGACGCCGCGAGCCCGGCCGACCTGCGGGCCTCGGCCGCCCACCTCGCCGACCTGACCGCCCGCCTCTCCTACGCCGAACTGGCGGACCTCGCCGCCACCCTGCAGTCCCGGCTGGCCGGCCGACCGGTCCGGGCGGCCGTCCTCGCGGCCAACCCGCAGGAGGCCGCCCGGCGCTTCGAGCACCTGCTCGGCCTCCTCGACGGCGGCACCCGCGCCGTCGTCGACCCGGCCGGCGGGGTGTTCCTCGGGGTCGGCTCGGCCCGGCCCCGGATCGGCCTGCTCTTCCCCGGGCAGGGCGCCGGACGCCGGGGCGACGGCGGCGCGCTGCGCCGCAGGTTCGCCACCGTCGACGCGCTCTACCGCGACCTGCGGCTGCCCGCCGACGGGGACCTGGTCGCCACCGACGTCGCCCAGCCGCGCATCGTGACCTCCTCCGTCGCCGGCCTGCGGGTGCTCGCCGCCCTCGGCATCGAGGCGGTCGGTGCCGTCGGGCACAGCCTGGGCGAACTCACCACGCTGCACTGGGCGGGCGCCCTCGACGAGTCCGCCCTGCTGGAGACCGTCGCCGTGCGCGGCCGGGTGATGGCACACGCCAGTGACGGCAACGGCACGATGGCCGGGATCGCCGCGCCGCCCGCCGAGGTCGAGCCGCTGCTGGACGGGCTCCCGGTGGTCGTCGCCGGATACAACGGCCCGACCCAGACGGTGGTGTCCGGCCCGGTCGACGCGGTCGAACGGGTCTGCGCCCGGGCCTCCCGGCAGGGGCTCGGCAGCAACCGGATCAACGTCTCGCACGCCTTCCACTCGCCCGCGGTCGAACCGGCCGCCCACGCGTTCGCGGAGCACCTGGCGACCGTCCCGTTCACCGCGCCGCACGGCCGGATGTTCTCGACCGTCACCGGCGCCGAACTGGCCGAGGGGACGGACCCGCGTGCCCTGCTGACCCGGCAGGTGCTCGACCCGGTCCGCTTCGCCGAGGCCCTTTCCGCCCTGGCCGCCGACACCGACCTGCTGCTGGAGGTCGGCCCCGGGCGGGTGCTGCGCGGCCTGGCGGCCGAGATCGCGCCCACCGTCCCGGTGCTCTCGCTCGACACCGACGGCACCTCGCTGGCCGGCCTGCTCGGCGCGACGGCCGCGGCCTGGACGATGGGCGCGCCCGTCGAGCACGCGGCGCTCTTCGCGGACCGGCTGGTCCGCCCGCTGCCGCTGGACAAGGAGTTCCGGTTCTTCGCCAGCCCCTGCGAGGAGGCCCCCGAAGGCGACTTCGGCACCACGGCGGCGGCCCGCCCGGCGGAGCGCTCCGAGCCGGCCCCGGCCCGCGAACGCGCCCGGACGGCGGACCGGGAGACGCCGTCCGACGGCGGCGACGACACGCTCGCCGTCCTGCTCCGGCTCGCCGCCGAGCGCGCGGAGCTGCCGCTCGCGGCGGTGCACGGCGGCATGAACCCGCTGGACGAGCTGCACCTCAGCTCCATCACGGTCGGCCAGATCGTCAACGACACCGCCCGTGAACTCGGCCGGTCCGTGCCGATGGCCACCTCCGCCTTCGCCACCTCGACCCTGGCCGAACTCGCCGGACTGCTCGACGAGCTCGGCGACGGCGACGGCCCCGGGACGGACGGTGCGGCGGCCGTCCAGGGGGTCGCCCCCTGGGTGCGGGCCTACGCGGTCGACCTCGTCCCGGTCGCCGCGGGACCGGCCGGCGCCCCCCGGCCGGGGGGCGACTGGCAGCTCTTCAGCACCCCCCACCACCCGCTGGCGGAGGACCTGCACCGCGCCCTCGGCCGGGCCGGACTCGGCGACGGCGTGCTGCTCTGCCTGCCCGCCGACTGCGACGAGCGGCACGCCGGCCTGATGCTCGACGCCGCCCGGGCGGCACTCTCCGCGGCCGGACCGGTCCGCCTGGTCGCCGTGGGCGACCGGCGCGGCGCCGCCGGACTGGCCAGGACCCTGCACCTGGAGGCGCCCGCGGTCGCCACCACCGTGATCACCCTGCCGCTCGCGCCCGGCCGGGACACCGGCCCGGACGCCGGACCGGGCGCCGACACCGTCGCCCGGATCGTCGCCGACGTCGCGGCCACCCGGGGCTTCGCCGAGGTGCACTACGACCCCGACGGCACCCGCCGCGTCCCCGTCCTGCGCCCCCACCCGACCGCGGCCGCCGAGGAGGGCGCCGACCTCGGCCTCGGGACCGGCGACGTCCTGCTGGTGACCGGCGGCGGCAAGGGCATCACCGCCGAGTGCGCCCTCGGGCTGGCCCGCGCCACCGGCACCGCCATCGGTCTGCTCGGCCGCTCCGACCCGGACGACGACCCCGAACTCGCCGCCAACCTGGAGCGGATGGCCGCCGCCGGCGTCTCCTACCACTACGTCCGGGCCGATGTGACCGCCGCCGACGAGGTCAAGACGGCCGTCGCCCGGATCCACGCCGTCCTGGGCCCGGTCACTGCCGTCCTGCACGGCGCCGGCCGCAATGTGCCGCACGCCCTCGCCGACCTCGACGAGGCGTCCTTCCGGCGCACCCTCGCCACCAAGATCACCGGCCTGGAGAACGTCCTCGCGGTGACCGACCCCGCCTCCCTGCGGCTGCTGGTCACCTTCGGCAGCATCATCGGCCGGGCCGGACTGCGCGGCGAGGGCGACTACGCCACCGCCAACGACTGGCTCACCGACCTCACCGACCGGGTCCGGGAGGACTACCCCGACTGCCGCTGCCTCGCGCTCGAATGGTCGGTCTGGTCCGGCACCGGCATGGGCGAACGGCTCGGCGTCCTGGAGTCGCTGCTCCGGGCCGGCATCGAACCCATCCCGGCCGAGGAGGGCGTCGCGCTGCTCGGCCGTCTGCTCGCCGACCGGACGGCCCCCGGCACCCTGGTGGTGGCCGGCCGCACCGGATCCCTGCCGACCCTCACCCACGAGACGGCCGAACTGCCGCTGTACCGCTTCCTCGACCGCCTCCTGGTGCACCACCCCGGCGTCGAACTCGTCGCCGAGACCGACCTGTCGGACGCCACCGACCCCTACCTCGGCGACCACCTGCTCGACGGCTCGCTGCTCTTCCCCGCCGTCCTCGGCATGGAGGCGATGACCCAGTGCGCCGCCGCCCTGACCGGGCACGGCACACCGCCGGCGCTCCAGGACGCGGAGTTCCTGCGGCCGATCGTGGTGCCGACCGACGGCACCACCACCATCCGGGTGGCCGTCCTCGCCGCCGAGGACGGCACGGTCCGGACCGTCATCCGCAGCAGCGAGACCGGCTACCAGGCCGACCACTTCCGCGCCACCCTGCGGTTCGACGCCCCCGCCCCCGCCGCCCTCGGGACGGCACCCGGTGGCGCCGTCCCGCTGGACCCGGCCCGCGACCTCTACGGACCGGTGCTCTTCCAGGGCGGCCGCTTCCAGCGGCTGCTCGGCTACCGGGCGCTGGCCGCCAAGCAGTGCGTCGCCGAGGTCTCCACCCGCGCGGACGCCCCCTGGTTCGCCGGCTACCTGCCGGACGGCCTGGTCCTCGGCGACCCCGGCGCCCGGGACACCCTCATGCACGCCATCCAGTGCTGCGTCCCGGACGCCACCCTGCTGCCGGTCGGCGTCGAGCGGCTGCACCCCGCCGGCCCGGGGGCCGGCGCGTCCGGCCCGCTCGTCCTGCACGCCGTCGAGCGCCTGCGCGACGGTGACACCTACCTCTACGACCTGGACGTCCGCGACCACGACGACGCCCTGGTCGAGAGCTGGCGGGGGCTGCGGCTCCAGGCCGTCCGCAAGCAGGACGGCCGCGGTCCGTGGGAGCCCGTCCTGCTCGGCCCCTACCTGGAGCGCCGGGCCGAACTCCTGCTGTCCGCCGCCGTCGACTGCGTCGTCCACCCGGACGACGGCGCCCCGCCCCGGGGCACCGCCGAACGGCGGCAGCGCACCGCCGAGGCCGTCGCCCGGCTGGTGGGCGGACCGGCCACGGTCCGCTACCGCCCGGACGGCCGCCCCGAGATCGAGGGCGGGCCCACCGTCTCCTCCTCGCACGGCGCGGGCGTGACCTTCGCGGTGGCGGGGGAGCGGCCGGTCGCCTGCGACGTCCAGACCGTCGACGAGCGCACCGCCGAGGACTGGGCCGGCCTGCTCGGGGCCGACGGCCTCGCCCTGGCCCGGCTGATCGCGGCCGAGCAGACCGAGGAGCTGTCCGTGGCCGCCACCCGGGTCTGGGGAGCGGTCGAGTGCCTGCGCAAGCACGGCCGGGCGCTCGGGCGGCTCACCGCCGACCCCGCGACCGGGCCCGCGACCGGCCCGGCCACCGGCCTGGACGGCTGGCTGGTGCTGCGTTCCGGCGCCGCCCGCGTCGCGACCTTTCCGACCGCACTGCGCGGGCTCCGGGAGCCCGTGGTGTTCGCCATCCTGACCGAGGGGGACGAGTGAGCGACCGGCCGTACTTCGAGCACCGCCATCTGGTCGGCTTCGAGGAGACCAACCTGGTGGGCAACGTCTACTACGTCAACTACGTCCGGTGGCAGGGGCGTTGCCGCGAGCTCTTCCTCCGGGAGCGGGCGCCCGAGGTGCTGGCGGACATCCGCGACGACCTGAAGCTGTTCACCCTCAAGGTGGACTGCGAGTTCTTCGCCGAGATCACCGCCTTCGACGAGCTGTCGATCCGGATGCGGCTGGAGGACCTCACCCAGACCCAGATCGGCTTCACCTTCGACTACGTCCGGCTCCGCGAGGGCGGCGAGGACCTGGTCGCGCGGGGCCGGCAGCGGGTGGCCTGCATGCGGGGGCCGAACAACGACACCCGCCCGGCCCGGGTGCCCGAGCCGCTGCGGCTGGCGCTGGCGCCCTACGCCGCCGGCGCCGTCCCGGACGTCCCGGAGCCCGTTCCGGTCCGCAGCGGAAGCGGGGTGTAGGCCGTGGGCGCCACTGACGGCCGGTCCCTGACCGGGCTCACCGCACCGCCCGTACCGGCGGCGCCCGGGACACCGGCCCGGCTGTCCGGGCTGCCTGGGCTGTCCGGGTTGGCCGAGTTGGCCGGGCCGCCTGAGCCGGCCGGGCTGTCCGAGCGCCTCCCGCGCGGGGTCCACGACCGCTCGGCCCTGCGCGGAGCGCTCGGCGCCTTCGCCACCGGCGTCACCGTGCTGACGGCCGGACGGGAGAACCCGTGCGGGATGACGGCGAACTCGTTCACCTCGGTCTCGCTCGACCCGGCGCTCGTCCTGGTGTGCGTGGTGCGCACGGCCGCCGTGCACGACCGGATCCTGGCGGAGGGGGGCTTCGCGGTGTCGGTGCTCTCCGACCGCCAGGAGAAGCTCGCCCGCTACTTCGCGGACCGCCACCGGCCGCGCGGCGCGGCCGAGTTCGAGGGCGTCCCGGCGTCCCCCGGGCGGCACACCGGCGCGCCGCTGCTCACCGGCGCGCTGGCCTGGCTGGAATGCGGGCTGGCCGCCGTGCACGACGGCGGGGACCACTCGATCCTGGTCGGGTCCGTCCTCGGACTGGGGCGCGGCGAGGCGGAGCCGGCGCTGGTCTTCCACGCCGGCGGGTTCCACCCGCTCGGCCGTTCCTGAGCCTGTTCCCCGGCCCTCCCGGTCCCGATCGGGAGGGCCGGGGGCGGCTGTGCCCGGCCGTGCAGCGGCCCTCACCGGGAGGGCCGCTGCACGGCCGGGCCTGCGTGCTGTCCGGACGGGTGCCGGCAGGGCGTCAGGACCGCGAGAAGACCCCCGGGCCGGCGGGCCCGGGGGTCTTCTCGTACGGGTGGTTCAGCCGACCGGCCGGACCGTCATCGGCAGCCCGCCCCGCACCCGCAGGGTCAGCATGGGCTCGGGGACGACCGGGTACCCGGGCACCTCGGTGAGCCGCACCCGGCGGGCGACCGCCGCGGTGACGACGGCGGCCTCCATCATGCCGAGCCCGCTGCCGACGCAGACCCGCGGCCCGGCGCCGAACGGCAGATAGCTGTACCGGGAGCGGTGCGCGGCGCGCTCGGGGGTGAACCGCTCCGGGTCGAAGCGGTTCGGGTGGTCCCAGAACTCCGGGTGCCGGTGCAGGGTGTACGGGCAGATCAGCACATCGGCGCCGGCCGGCACCCGGTACCCGCCGATCTCGTCCTCGGCGAGCGCCTTGCGGGGCAGGATCCAGACCGGCGGGTAGAGCCGCATCACCTCCTGCAGCACCATGGTGGTGTAGCCGAGCCGGTGGACGTCCCCGATGCCGACCGGGCGGTCGCCGAGCACCTCGACGGCCTCCTCGTGCAGCCGCTCCCAGACCTGCGGGTGCCGGGCCGCCAGGTGGAAGGTCCAGCTCAGGGTGGACGCGGTGGTCTCGTGCCCGGCCAGCAGCAGGGTCACCAGTTCGTCGCGCACCCGTAGCCGGCGCACGGCCGGCGGGTCGTCCCGGCTGGACTCGACCAGCCGGGAGAGCACGTCGTCCCGGCCCCCGGTCGACGCCGAGGCCCGTTCGGCCGCCAGTGTGGCGGTGATCCGTTCGAGCTCGGCGCGGGCCCGGCGGAACCGGGTCTGCCCCGGCAGCGGGATCCAGGTGGGCACCGCCCCGAGCGACATCATCTCGAACATCGCCTGGTCCTGGACGGTCTCGAAGTGCTCGCCGATGCCCTCGTAGGCGTCGAGGTCCGCGTCGAGCAGCGTCCGGCCGAGGACACCGAGCGTCAGACCGGTCATCTCCTGCCGGATGTCGACCGGCTCCCCGGGCGGCCGGGCCAGCAGCCGGGCGACCAGCTTCTCGGCCTCCTCCCCGACGGCGGCGGCCTGCTGGGCCAGCCGCTTGGGCTGGAAGGCCGGCTGGATGGTCCGCCGCTGCTGCCGCCAGAGCGCGCCCTCACTGGTGAGCAGCCCGTCCCCGAGCGCCCGCCGGGCGTGGGTGAGGCCGATCCCCTTGTGGTAGTTGGCGCCGTTGTCGGAGAGCACCCGCCGGGCGTGGTCCGGATGGTTGAAGAAGTGCAGCGTCTTCGGGCCGAGCGGCAGCCGGACGGCGTCGCCGTAGGTGCGCGCCGCCCAGGTCATCACGGAGAGCCGGTCCCGGGCCATCCGGGTCAGCAGGTCCAGGGTGCGCCGGCGGGACGGCCCCGGCGGCCGTCCGCCGGGCCGGGCGACGGTGCTCATACGACCGCGCCCGGGCGGGATGCGAACCGGGCGGCGATCGTGCGGCGCCACACCTCGTACGCGGGCAGCTCGCCGTCCACCACCGGCACCGGCCGGACGGCGGTGCTGAACTCCGCGGCCTCCTCCGGGGTCAGGCCGCACAGGACGCGGGCGGCCAGCCGGGTGTGCTCGGTGACCAGCCCGGCCTCGATCCGGGCGGTGGCGGCGAAGACGGAGCCCTGGGCGACCTCGCCCCGGTACTTCTCCGCCCGCCGCAGGAAGGCCCGCAGCTCCGCCTCGTCGCCGCCGCCCGCGTAGGTGGCCGCCAGCCCGGCGCCGCTGTAGAGGTCGGGCCGGCGTTCCTCGGGGAACCGGTCGAGCAGGTCGGCCACCCGCTCGGGGTCGGCGCCGCCGACGAACCAGCAGGCCCGGCCGACCCCCTGGTCGACGGCGTGCGGGACGTAGTCGCGGGGTCCGTCGCAGGGCCAGGGCAGATCGGTGTCCCGCCGGTGCCCGTGGACGTACTCGGCGGTGCGGAAGTAGGCCTGGTGGAAGCCGTAGCCGTCCAGGGCGAGCCAGCGCAGCAGCGGGTCGTCCAGGGACAGCGCCGGCCAGCGGAAGCGGGGGAGCCGGGCCATCGCCCAGCCCACCCCGACGTAGGCCATGTAGACGTGGTCCCGGCCGCGCCCGGCGAGCAGCCCGCGGACGTGGTTGCGGCCGCCCAGCGGCAGGCCGTCCAGCATCGCCAGGGCCATCGCCGCGCCCTCGTAGGCGAAGCCCCGGAACTCCTCCGGGACCTGTTCGAGACGGCGCTCGGCGTCGGGTGGGGTGCGGGCCTCGGCGGCGTACGCGTAGCCGGTGAGGAAGGTGGCGCCGACGTTCTCCAGCAGGTGCCGGGCGGCGGGGTCCTTCTCGTGGAAGCCACGGGTGGAGAGCAGGGTCTCCGAGATGTCGGGCGTCAGGATGCGGCGCCGCAGCGCGCGCCAGTAACCGGCCAACGTTCCCTCCAGCGGGGCGGGGTGGACCGCGGTGATCCGGCTTCACATCGTGCTGGCGGCGGACGCGGCGGGCCTACTCCGAACGTGCCCGACCCGGTCGGCCGGCGGACTGGGCAGGACGGAAGAAGTCCGCCGCCCGGTGGCGCCCCATACTCCAAACGCCCTGTCCCGCCAGCCCGCAGGAGGCCCACAGCCATGAGCAAGGTGATCGACGCCCGGTCCGCCGTCCGTCCGGCGGTTCCCACCTCCCTGTTCGTCAACGGACACCGCCCAGGACGGCTCGGGCTGACGCTCGGGCTGAGCGTCCTCGGCGGCCTGTTCATCGCGTACGCCTGGAACTCCGAACTGGTCGACCGCGAGATCGGTTTCAACACCGCCACCGCCCTGCTCGGGCACGACGCCCACGGCACCCCGATCGCAGGCATCGCCTCGGGGGTGCTGTTCGCGTTCGTCACGGGCCTGGCCGGCTCCTTCACCGCCTGCAACATCGCGGTCTTCGGCGCGGTCGGCCCGCTGGTCGGCCAGGAGAGGACCCGCCGGGCCAGACTCCTCCAGACGGTGCGTCCGCTGCTGTGGATCGGCGCCGGGCTGGTGCCGGTCTCGGCGGCCTACGGCGCGCTGGTCGGGCTGGCCGGGACCCACCTCCCGCAGTTCGCCACGGCCCCGACCAGCGGCCTCTCGCCGCGGGCGGCGCAGTCGATGACCACCTACGGTCTGATCGGCCTGGCGATGGTGGTGCTGGGCCTGGCCGCCGCCGGGGTGGTCCGCGATCCGCTGGCGGCGCTCTCCCGCCGGTTCCCCAACGCGCCGCTGGTGCTGATCGGCGTGCTGGTCGGCGGCTTCCTGATCGGGCGCCCGTACCCGCTCTTCCGGGACCTCTTCCGGCATGCCGCGAACACCCACAACCCGTTCTACGGCGCGGGTGCCTTCGTGCTCCAGTCGATCGGCAACATCGTGGTCATGGGGCTGCTGTTCGTGCTCCTCTCGGTCACCCTGGGCGACCGGCTGCGGGGCTGGCTGGCCGCCAGGCCCGCGCGGGCGAGCGCGCTGACCGCCGCCGCCTTCCTGGTGGCCGGGGTCTTCACGATCGTCTACTGGGACATCCGGATCCTGGGCCGGCTCGGCTACCTCTGGTTCCCGACGGCGCCCTGGAACTGACCCCCGGCGCGTTCCGCACGCTCCGCACGGCCCGCCGACGGGCCGCGACCGCGGGAGCCCCGGGCCCCGGAGATCAGGCCCGGAGCTCCCGCGCTGTTTTCAACGAGGCCATGGTGTCGGCGAGTTTGTCGCCGGCGCCGACGATCAGGCCGCAGACCTGGGCCTCGAAGCAGGCGTCCGCGTCGTACGGCTCGACCAGGTAGCCGCCGAGCTCCAGGGTGACCAGGCCGTGCAGCGCGATCCACATCTGGTGCGCGACCAGCTGGGCGTCGTGGGCCCGGAAGCGGCCGGCTGTCATGCACCGGACGACGGCCCGGACCAGGATCTCCAGGGTGTAGCGGCCGTGCTGGCGGTCGGCGTCGGTCAGGGCGAAGCCGCCCAGGCCGGCGCCGCCGAACATGATGCCGTACAGGTAGCGGTGCTCCAGGGCGTTGTCCCGGTAGGCGTGGCCGAGCGAGGCGACGTCGGTCACCGGGTCGGGCCCCTCGCCGATGGCGCTCATCCGGCCGTTGAGCCGGACGAAGCCCTCGTGGACCACGGCCCGGACCAGGTCGTCCATGCCGCCGAAGTGGGTGTAGACCGCGGTGGTGGAGGTGCCCACGGCGGCGGCCAGCCGGCGGGTCGAGAGGGCCAGCGGGCCCTCCTCGGCGAGGAGGCGGGCGGCGGCCTCGATGAGCTGCGCGCCGAGTCTGGGGTCTGCTTGACGGGGACTCACCGTTGACATGCTGTCATGGCAGCGGTACACCTGAATAGTAACAGTGTTACGTAACGCCGAGACGCCATGGCGGGTAGCGATGTTGACGCAGAGCCAGTCCGACACCCTTCTTCGCGCCACCCGCCGGGAACCCCGGCCGGTCGCGGGCGAACAGACCGTGCACGCCCCGCGGGTCCGGGGCGAACTCCCGGCCGGACTCGACGGCCTGCTGCTGGCGGCCGGCGCCGGCCCGGGCGCCGGCCCGGACGCCGGCCACCACCTGCACGGCGGCGACCCGCTGGTGCACGGGCTGCGGCTGCGCGACGGCGAGGCGCAGTGGTACCGCAGCCGCTGGCTGCGCACCGACCGGGCCTGCCGGCGGCTCGGCGAGCTCACCGTCCCCGGACCGCGCCGCGCCCTCGCCGACGACGCCGGGGCCGCCCTGGTCGGCCACGGCGGGCGGATCCTGGCGCTCGGCGACGACGGCGCGCTGCCGGTCGAACTCGGCCCGGAGCTGGACACCGTCGCCCGCGGCGACTTCGACGGCACGCTGCCGAACGGCTTCGCCTCGCACCCGGTGCTCGACCCGGTCACCGGGGAACTGCACGCGGTCGCCTTCGACCACCGCCGCCCCTACGTGGAGCACGTGGCCGTCGACCGGACCGGCCGGGTGCGGCGCGCCCGCCGGATCACCGTCAAGCAGTCCCCGATGATGCACGCCTTCTCGCTCACCGAGCGGTACGCCGTCCTCTACGACCTGCCGGTCGTCGCCGACGGCCCCGGACCGGGCCCGCGCTACCAGTGGGACGACCGGCACGGCGCCCGGCTCGGCCTGCTGCCCCGCGACGGCGGCGACGACGACATCCTCTGGATCGAGATCGAGCCCTGCTACGTCTTCCACCCCGTCAACGCCTACGAGACCGGCCGGCACCTCGTCATCGACGCGATCCGCCACCCGGCGCCCCGCCCCGGGGCGCACCCGCTCGACCCCGGGCAGGCGGCGCCGGGCCTGTGGCGATGGACGGTGGACCGGCTCTCCGGCACCGTGCTGGAGGAGCAACTCGACGACTTCGTGGAGGAGTTGCCCGGCATCGACCCCCGCCGCAGCGGCCTGCCGCACCGCTACGCCTTCACCACGGCCGTCCGGCCGGACGGCCGCGGCGCCGCCACCGGTACGGCGCTGCTCCGGCACGACCTGCTGACCGGGCGGACGGCGGTGCACCGGGTCGGCGCCGGCCGCACCGTGGGGGAGGGCGTGTTCGTCCCGCGCGGCCCCGGCGCGCCGGAGGGCGACGGCTGGGTGCTGGGCCTCGTGCACGACCGGGAGCGGGACAGCGGCTCGCTGGTGGTGGTCGACACCGCCGACTTCACCGGCGCCCCCGTCGCCGAGGTGCTGCTGCCGGACGGGCTCCCGGCCGCCGGGCACACGGCCTGGGTGCCGGGCGGCTGAACCGGGCGCGGCCGGGCCCGAACGCATGTGCGTCAGCGGACGGCCCGCCGGACCGCCCGCCGGACCGGACCGCCCGCGCGGCCGCCGCGGCCTGCGGCGTCGCCCGGAGCGCGGCGCGGACCGGGACCCGCTCGGCTCGCGGCCCGCCCGGACCTTCCTTAGCGTGGATCGGACGTGTCCGCCGTTACGGCGGTGCCGAAGTCCCGCGGGCCGCGTGTCCGGCTCGCCCGAGGGAAGGTGAAACCCGATGGAGAGTCTGCTGGCCGGGAAGACGGCGGTGGTCTACGGACCCGGCGCGATCGGCGGTGCGGTGGCCCGGGCGTTCGTCCGCGAGGGCGCGCAGGTGTTCGTGGCGGGCCGGGGCGAGGCGGCGCTCAAGCAACTGGCCGACGAGCAACTGGCCGACGAGCAACCGGCCGACGAGCAGCCGGCCGACGGGGCCGGGCCGGGGCCGGGCTCGCTGGTCACCGCGCAGGTCGACGCGCTCGACCGGGAGGCCGTGGAGGCCTTCGTCGACTCCGTCGTCGAGCGCACGGGCCGGCTGGACGTGTCGTTCTGCGCCACCTCCACGCACCGCCCGGGCGGGGAGCAGGGCGCGGCCCTCGGAGAGCTGTCCTTCGACGACTTCGCGCTGCCGATCATCGACTTCACCCGGGCGCAGTTCACCACCGCCAACGCGGCGGCCGCGCGGATGGTGCCCGCCGGGCGCGGCGTGATCATGATGGCGACGGCGGTGCCCTCGCGCATCCCCTACCCCTACACGGCCGGCTTCGGCCCGGCCTGGGCGGCGGTGGAGGCGTTCTCCCGGACGCTGGCCGCCGAGGTCGGCCCGGCCGGTGTCCGGGTGCTCTGCCTGCACTCGGCCGGTTCGCCGGAGGCGCGGGCCAGTATCGAGAGCACGCTGGCGACCGACCTGCCCGACCTGCCGGGCCGGGCGGAGGGCTGGAACCGCCGCTCCGCCGCCCGCAGCCTGCTGGACCGCGGGCCGTCGCTCGCGCAGGTCGGCGACATGGCGGCCTTCCTGGCCTCGGAGCGGGCCGACGCGACCACGGCGGCCCTGGTCGACCTGACCGGCGGCATGGCGGCGCACTGACGGCGGGACGGCCGGGTACCGACGGCGACGGGCCCGCCGCCCCGGCAAGCGGGACGGCGGGCCCTGGTCCGGCCGCGGACGGCTCAGATGTAGAGGGTGTTCGGCTCCAGACCGCAGAGGATCCGCCCGTACAGCTCGGCGTTGGTGTCCGGGTTGATCAGCGCGTGCAGACCGGCGGCCTGGATGTCCCGGGCGATCCGCTGGAGCGCCACGTCCAGGTAGATCGCGGAACCCCCGCTGATGCTGACGAAGGTGTCGACGGCCTGCTTCGCCAGCCGGGTCGCCTCGCCCTGGTCGTTGCGGACCCGTGCCCGCTCCTCGATCTTCCACTCCTCCCCGCTGGCCGCCTTGGCGTCGACCACGGCCGCGGCCCGCAGGGCGTGGAACTCCGCCTGGTCGATGCGGTTCACCGCCTCCGCGACCCGAAGGTGCGTCACGGGGGCCTCGTTCTGCGCGGTGTAGTCGGTGTAGGTGATCTGCCGGCCGGGCAGCCGCTCGAAGAAGACCTCCTTGGCCGCCTTCGCCAGACCGACCGCCACGCCCACCCCGGAGGCCGCCGCGACCAGGGTGGCCGGGGTGCGCCAGACGGGGGAGTCGGCGTTGGCCTGCGAGAGGCCCTGCGGGCGCATCGCCGCGCTCATCGGGATGATCCGGTGCTGCGGGACGAAGACGTGGTCGGCCAGCGTGGTGACGCTGCCGCTGCCGCGCAGGCCGACGGTGTGCCAGTCGTCCGCGATCTCCAGGTCGGACATCGGGACGAGCAGCATCAGCGGCTCCGGCTCGGCGTCCGGGCGCAGCAGCACGGCGGCGACCTCCTGCCAGCCGGCGTGCCAGGCCCCGCTGATGAACTTCCAGGAGCCGTTGAGCACGACGCCGCCCTCGGCCGGGACGGCGGTGCCGGTCGGGCTGTTGGTGCCGCAGACCCGCGGGTCCGGGGTGGTGAACACCTCGTCCTGGGCGCTGTCCTGGAAGAGCCCGGCGATCCAGGTGGGGATCCAGTACACCGAGGACGTCCAGCCGATGGCCCCGTCGGCCCGGCCGAGCTCCATGGCGACCTGCACCAGCGTCGTCGTGTCGCACTCGTACCCGCCGTAGCGCCGCGGCGTGCGCAGCCGGAAGACGCCGGCCTCCGCCAGGGTGGCGATCGTCGCGTCGCTCAGCCGTCGGTTCTCCTCGGACCAGACCGCCTGCTCCCGGAGGACGGGCACCAGCGCCGCGACCCGGTCGACGATTTCTTCCCGCGTCGGTATTCCACTGGACGACATCATGGCCTCCTGGGCGATTGGGGATGGGTGACCTGACCGTATTTCCGTACGGTGCGGGCGGTCACCGGGGAAACGATTCCACCGGGCCGCCCGGGTGGGCATCTTCAGAATTGCCGAACCCGGCCGGACTGTTTTTCGGTCAGGGCAATCGAGAGGAAGACACGGCGGCGTCCCGCGTGCCACGCTGGACCGACGCATTCGTTCCCGCCCATGCCGTCCCGGTGGGCGGATTCGTCCCCAGGAGGACAACATGGCTATGCCGCCCGTCGTGACCCGGGAGGAATGGCTCGCGGCCCGCAAGGAGCTGCTGGAGCGGGAGAAGGAGCTGACCCGTTTCCGGGACGAGGTCGGGGTGCTCCGGCGCTCGATGCCGGTGGTCAAGGTGGAGAAGGAGTACGTCTTCGAGGCGCCGGGCGGCAACCCCACCCTGCTCGACCTGTTCGCCGGCCGCCGCCAGCTGATCGTCCGGCACTTCATGTTCGAACCGTCCTGGGAGCAGGGCTGCCCGGGCTGTTCGATGCAGGCCGACTCGGTCGGCCACCTCTCCCACCTGCACGCCCGGGACACCTCCTTCGTGATGGTCGCCCTGGCGCCGATCGCCAGGATCGAGCCGTTCCGCGAGCGGATGGGCTGGGACATCCCGTGGGTCTCGTCCTACGGCACCGAGTTCAACCGGGACTTCCACGTCACCACGGACCGCGGTGAGATCCCCGGGGTGAGCACCTTCCTGCGCGAGGGCGACGAGGTCTTCCACACCAACTCGGTGTTCGACCGCGGCGGCGAGGCCACCCTCAGCCCCTACAACTACCTGGAGATGACGGTGCTGGGCCGGCAGGAGGAGGGGCTGGAGCACCCCTGGGACTGGTGGCGCCACCACGACCGCTACGAGGACGCCAACGCCGTCGGCCCCGGCCAGAACTGGTGGAACGGCCAGGACAAGTTCAGCTCCTGAGCGGGCGTCGACCGAACGGCCCGGGCGGCCGGCCTCCACAGCCGGCCGCCCGGGCCGTTTCGGTGCACCCGCCGGTCAGAGCTCCCCGGCGAGGAAACGCAGGATCAGGCTGTTGACCTCGGCCGGCTTCTCGACCAGCCCGACGTGGCCGGCCCCCGGGACGACCTCGGCGTGCGAGCCCTTCGGCAGCGCCTCGGCGATCGCGGCCAGGACGTCCGGGGTGATCGCGAAACTCGGGTCCTCGGAGCCGAACAGGTTGAGCACCGGCTGGCTCGGCGGCGCCCCCCAGACCGCGCCGTGCTCGGCGGCCCAGTCAGGGGTGCCGAACGCGGCCGGGGGGAAGGCCGTGCGGTACAGCGCGAGCGCCGCCCGCAGGTTCTCGGGCGCGCGCAGCGTGTCCTTGGCGTGCGCCACGTCCTCCGTGGCGTCGAACCCCTCGGCCGTGAACTTCCGGTAGACCCAGTCCAGATAGGCCATGTCGTCGTCGGCGATCACCTGCTCCGCCACCGCCATCTGGAAGAACCAGAAGTGGCTCAGCGCGTCGGTGCCCCGGGGGGTGAGCACCATCGGGCCGAACACCGGGAGCGGGGGGACGTCGCAGACCACCAGCTTCGACCAGCGGTCGGCGGCCTGCGCGGCGCCCCACACCGCCGGAGCGCTGAAGTCGTGGCCGACCAGCACGGCGTCGCCGTCGCCGCCCAGCGCCTCGTGCAGGCCGTTGACGTCCGCCACCAGGTCGGCGATGGCGAAGCCGCCGTCCGCCGGGACGGCCGAGGGGGCGAACCCCCGCAGATACGGCGCGACCGCCCGGTAGCCCGCCCCGGCCAGGGCGGGCATCAGGTGGCGGTAGGTCGCCGGGGACATGGGGAACCCGTGCATCAGTAGGGCCAGCGGCCCTTCGCCGAGTTCCAGATAGGAGATGTCGATTCCGTTGACGGCGATGCTTTTGACTGCCACAGGTGGTCCGTTTCCTCGGGGTGGAAAAGAGAGGGTGTCGGCCGGTCCGGTTCGGGCCGGAACGCGGTCACGCGAAGCACGGAGAAACCCGCGGACCGTGCCGCGGGTTTCTCCGTGCCGGGGGCGCTGTTCGATAATCCCGGGAAATCGGACGGATATCTTCTCCGAATGTGCTGAGACCACCCGGTCTCAGTGGCTGGCGGCCCGCTCGCCCACCTCGACCGGCGGCTCCTGGGCGGCCGGGGAGGCGGCCCCGGAGCGGTTGCGCAGCCCCACCCAGAGCAGGCCCACCGCGACCAGGGTGACGGCCACGTCGACGCCGAGCGCGAGGTGGATGCCGTCGAGCTGCACGCTGCGGGTGGCGGCGACCGCGCTGAGGATCGGGATGCCGATCGTCACGGCCACCTGCTGGCTGAGCGCGGCCAGGCCGGTGGCCAGGCCCTGCTCGGAGTCCGGCAGCCCGGAGGTGGCGGTCACCGTGTAGGCGACGATCGAGGTGACATGGCCGAAGAAGCTGATGAACAGGGCGGGGAGCGCCACCGCCAGCATCACGCGGTCGCTGCCGACCAGGACCAGCGGGGCGGTGGCCAGGCCCTGCACCGCCAGACCGACCGCCAGTACGTTCCGGGTGCCGAACCGGCCGATCGCCCGGCCGGCGACCACACCGGCGGCGACGGCGGCCAGGCCGGGCACACCGAAGATCAGCCCCGTGGTCAGCGGCGCGAAGTCCAGCACGTCCTGCAAGTACAGCGTCATCAGGAAGATCAGCGCGCTCTCCATCGAGAACACGACGAGACCGGCGAAGTTGCCCCACTTCACGCTGGGCCGCTTGAGGATCCGGACGGACGCGAGCGGTGCGGGCGACCGCAGTTCGATCAGCCAGAAGACGCCCAGCAGCAGCACGCCGACGGCCGAGATCAGGATGCTCTTGTCGATGACGCCGTAGACGAAGGCCAGCAGGCCGGCGGTCACCGTGACGGCACCGGGCACGTCGAGGCGGACCTTCTCCGGTGCCCGGCTGTCCTCGATCAGCCGGGGCGTCGCCACCAGGATCACCAGCGCGACCGGGACGTTGATCAGGAACGCCCAGCGCCAGCTGAGCAGGCCGACCAGGGTGCCGCCGACCAGGGCGCCCACGGTGAACCCGCCGGACAGCAGGGCGCCGTTCAGGCCGAGCACCCGCTCGCGCATCGCGCCCTCGGAGAACGAGGTGGTGAGCAGGGACAGCGCCGCCGGAGCCGCCATCGCGGTCGAAAGGCCCTGCAGGACACGGGCGGTGAGCAGCAGACCGGGGTCGTCCGCCACCCCGCCGAGCACCGAGGCGACGGTCAGCAGGACGATGCCCGCGAGGAAGAGCCGGCGGCGGCCGAAGAGATCGGCGATCCGGCCGAACAGCAGGGTGAAGCCCGCGGCGGGCAGCGCGTACGCCGACGCGACCCACGGTAGGTCTTCGCTGGACATCCCGATCCCGGAACCGATCTGGGGCAGCGCGACGTTGAGGATGGAGAAGTCGACGGAGAGCATGAACTGGGCGCCCAGCAGGACGAAAAGCGTGAGTTTCAGCCGGGTGCTCATGCGCTGCCGCGAGTCGGGATGCGTGGTCATGGAGCAAGGGTGGGAGAAGACCCGACTCCTAGCCAGACTCTTGTCGTTCGTCTCACCAGGAAGGCTAGCCTTCCCAGTCGTACCTTCAGCATAATGAAGCCATGGATGAGTTAGGCGCATTCCTCAAGTCCCGTCGGGGCCGCATCAGTCCCTCGGACGTCGGACTTGTCCGCTACGGTGAGCGCCGCCGCGTACCGGGCCTGCGGCGCGAGGAGCTCGCCCAGCTCGCCGGGGTCAGCGTCTCCTACTACGCCCGGCTGGAGCAGGGGCTGGGGCAGAACGTCTCGGACGCCATACTGGACGCGCTGGCCCGCGCGCTGCGGCTCGACGCCGCCGAGCGCGCCCACCTGGCGGTGCTCGCCCGGCCCCGGCGGGCGGCCGCCGGAGCGGCCCGCCGCGAGGACGGCCCGCTGCCCGAGGGCCTGGAGCGGCTGCTGGCGATGATGGCCGGGGTGCCCGTCATGGTGCTCTCCCCGACCTCGGACGTACTCGCCTGGAACGACCTCGCGCACGCCCTGTTCGCCGGCCACCGCACGGAGCTGCCGAACATGACCCGGATGGTCTTCCTCGACCCACGGACCCGCGAGCTGTTCGTCAACTGGCCGGAGAAGTCCCGCTCCGTCGTGGCCCACCTCCGGATGGTCGCGGCCAGGCTCCCGGGCGACCGGCGGGTCCGCGCACTCGTCAACGAACTCCTCAGGGCCAGCCCGGAGTTCGCCTCCCTCTGGCAGGACCACTCGGTGGCCACCTGTGATTCCTTCACCAACGTCCTGCGCCACCCGCTGGCGGGCGAGCTGACGGTCCATCAGGAAGTGCTGCGTGGCGACGACCCGGAGCTGATGGTGGTGGCCTTCACCGTCGAGCCCGGATCCCCCTCGGAGGCGGCGCTGCGACGGCTGGCCGCCGCCGGAACGCCGCTGGACCGGCGGGTGCCGGTCGCCTGAGGGCGCGCCCGCCAGGGGTGTGCCCCGGCCACCGGGCGCCTTTCACCTGGCACCCCTCACCTGGCGCGCGGGCGCCGTACCACCAGCGGCACCACGACGGCCAGCAGCACCGCGTCCACGACCAGCAGGCCGATGTTGAACGGCCCCTCCATGTCGTGACCGTGGCTGTGGCCACCCGCCGCCGACTCCTGCGAATCGTCCTCGTCCGGGTCGGCGGACCGGGAACCGGTGCCGGAACCGACGGTGAACTCCGTCGTCCCCGACACCACCCGGCCCCGGTCCAGGCCCAGCCGGTAGGTGACCAGATACGTGCCCGGCCCGGAGACGGCGACCGGCACCGACAGCCGGCCCCCGTCGAGCACCGGGCTGCCGGTGGTCACCGAGGCGCCGTCCGGCGCGTTCACCGCCAGCATCACGGACGAGGAACGCACCGGGCCGTCGAAGTCCAGTGACACCTCGGTGGGCGCAAGCTCGACCGTGCCGCCGGCCGCGGGGCTCGCCCGGCCGAGGCGGACCGGCTCCGCCGAACTGATCCACGCCACCGCCGCCAGCACCACCGCCAGCAGGGCGATCCCGACCGCCATCGTCCGCTGGAACGACCGGGCGGCCCGCCGTTCGGGCCGGTCGGCCGGGTCCGCCCGCCGGTCCGCTTCCTGTTCCGCCTGCTGGTCCGCCACCGGGGCGCCGACCAGTTCAGGCATGGCTGGCGACCGTCGTCCGGGACGGCTCCTGCGCCCGGCAGCTGCACGTCATCTCCGCCAGCTCGGCCTGGCTCGGCCGCAGGTGGAGATACATGCCGATGACCATCGGGATGAAGACGATGGTGTTGTAGAAGAGGTGCAGCTCCACCCGGGCGATCAGCAGCTGCAGGACGCTGGTCGGTGCCGACTTGCCGAAGAGGTAGTGGCCGGTCTGCGCCTGGATGATCAGCAGCAGGTGTTCGATGTGGTGCCAGAACTGGATGCCCAGCGCGATCGTCCACCACGTCCGGCTGCGCCCGGTGAAGCCGCGGCGCAGCGCGAAGAGACCGATGATCATCACCAGCGCGTAGCCGTAGTGCAGCCACTCGGAGGTGACCAGCCAGGGATAGGCGAGGCCGAGTGCGCCCTTGGCCTTCGGCACGGGCCAGCCGAGGCCCCAGATCTGGTACGCCTGCGTGATGTGTTCGGCCCAGTGCCCGAGGACGATCAGCAGGAACCCGTTCAGTGCTGCGCGGTGATGCGATCCGTTGAGGCGGTCCAGCAGACTGCTGCCGGTGGCTCTCGGTTCCCCGGTCTTCGTCACAGGAACTCCAGTGGGGCGTAGGTGGGTGAGGGGGCCCAGCCGGCCGCGGCGGACACGCCGTGGGGCCGCGCGGCGCCCGGACCAATGTGCCCGAGCCGCCCGCGACCGGCTTCTTCGAGGTTGCCCAGGTGGCGCGAAGTCACCTGGTGCCGGGTCAGTCGGCCGGGGCCCGCAGCGCCTCCATGAGGACGGGCACCGCCTCCGCCTGGAAGTCCACCCCCGCGTCGAACTCCTTGATCATCCCCTCGATCACCAGCATGGAGAGCAGCGGGAAGGCGAACTCCGCCGCGGCGAAGATCCCGTGGTCCCGCTGGACCCGGAAGAGCCGCGGCGCGAAGGCCGCCAGGTCGAAGTCGCCGGACAGGGCCCCGGTCGCCTCGGCGACGAGCTTCTCCACCGCCGCCCGGAAGCTCTCCAGATCGCACGTCTCCGGCACCACGGCGGCGCTCTCGATGGTGATGTCCGCACACCGCCGGCCCCGGCCGAGCGCCATGTTCAGGAAGAATTCGCCGAACAGCCGCCGCACCCGGTCCGGCAGGCGGACGACGAACCCGGCGTCCAGGACGACGACCTCCGAACGGTCCGTCAGATAGAGGTTCCCCGGATGCAGATCGCAGTGGACCGTCCCGTCCAGGAAGAGCATCCGGTACACCGCCAGCAGGACCGTGCGCACGATCTCCCGGCGCTCCGGCGCGGGGCGCGCGTCGGGGCTGAACCGGCCGAGACCCGTCATGAACTCCATGACCACGGTCTCCTCGGAGCAGAACGCGTCGTACGGCTCGGGCAGCCGGACGCCGGCCACCCCGGCCAGGTTGCGGCGCAGGGTGTGCAGGGACGCCAGCTCCGCCGTCAGGTCGAGCTGGCCGAGGATGGCCCCGCCCACCTGGCGGACCATCTCCTCGGCCGGCAGCTTGCGCAGCGAGGGCACCCACCGGCCGGCCCGGACGACGGCGGTGATCAGCCGCAGGTCGGTCTCCAGGGCGCGGGCGACGCCGGGGCGCCGCACCTTCAGCGCCACCTCGCGGCCGTCCAGCAGGACCGCCCGGTGCACGGTGGCGATGCTCCCGGCCGCCACCGGCTCCCAGCCGACCGAGGCGAACGGCCACCGCTCCGGCGGCCCGTACGCCGCGCGCGCGACCGCCTCGATCGCGGCCGCCGGCGGCGCGGGCACCGCGTCGGTGAGCCCGCCCAGGGCCTGGCAGATCCGAGCCGGCAGCAGATCCCGCCGGGTGCTCAGCAGTTGCCCGCCCTTGACGAAGAACGGGCCGAGCGCTATCAGCAGCGCGGGCAGCGCCGAGTCGGCGCGGGCGGCCCTGCCGCGGCCGGGGGAGAGTCGCCGGGCCGCCGCCCTGAGCAGATGGCGGCCGACGATCAGCAGGACCTGGCAGAACCTCGCGACCAGGTCCCACCGGCCGACTTTCCTGGGCTGTCCTGTCATGGTGATCCGTCGCCTCGCTTCCGTCATCAGTGGGGGAGCGGCCCCGGCCCCGCCGCCCGCCCGCCCTCGGGCGGGCAGGCCCGGTCCGAACCGCTCCGTGGCGCCGTACGACTGCCCGGGAACCGCCGCGACGGCATGCCGGAGGAGGACGGCCGGCCCGGCACGTCGTACGGCCGTGGGTCGCGCCCCCTGTCCGCCATGAGTATTGCGGGCCCGAATCCAGCGGCAATCTTCGGTATTGCCCTCTCTGTCGCGGACCGGCCTCCCCGCACCCTCCACCGTCCTGATGGACCGTCGGTCTGAGTGACAGTCATTCGAGGCCGTGGCATGCGGACCTGACGGTGAGGGCTCGGGTAGGGCCGGACGGGTGCTTTCCGGCGCGATGTCACGTCCACGGCGTCACCCGCCCCTACGGCTACGCCTACGACGGGCAGTGCAAGTACGGCCTGGGCGACAGCGGCTACCTGTGGTCCATGGACCCGGTCACCGGCGCCGCCCCCTGCCTGAGGCTCACCGCCGTCTCGATGCTCAACCCGGCCCAGTTCTACTGCGACGGGAAGACCGGACACGTGACCTCGTACGGCACGGTGTCACTCGCGGACATCGATCCGACCACCGTGAACTTCGCGGCCTCGTCGGTGACCGTGAAGGACTCCAGCGGCAACGTGCTGGGCACGTTCCCGTTCAACCCCACTACCGGGACGGCGGACATCTCCTCCATCCCCGTGTCGACGTCACCCATCACGGTCGACTCCAACATCTCGCTGCTCAACGGTTCGTCGTTCACCCCGACCAACCACCCGATGACCGTGGTCTCGTTCGTCGGTGACCCGCCGCAGGTCTGCTTCGACACCACCGTGGGCACCGACTGCTCCATCACCTCGGTCTCCAACCAGGCCACCTCGGTCACCGGCACCCTGCCCGCCGTCACCTCGAACACGGTGACCTTCCAGGTCACCCCGGGCGCCGGCTGCCAGCCGGCGATGACCGTGCTCAAGGAGGTCTGCACCAGCTCGAACCCGGCCGACTGTCAAAGCGGCGGAATCGGACCATGGGCATCCAGTACCTCCGTCCCCTCCGGCGGGACGGCGTACTGGCGGATCACCGCCACCAACACCGGCCAGGTGAACCTCACCGGGATCACGCTGAACGACGGCGTCGCCCCGTCCTGTGTGACGGCCGCCGGGACGTTCAGCTTGGCCGCTGGTGCGAGCATGCAGTTCTTCTGCTCGAGTGCCAATATCACGACCTCGACGACGAACTTGGTGACGGCGTCGTTCGTGCCGCCGGGTTCTCCGCCGGGGACGCCTCCGGTCACGACTCCGCCGTCTTCGGCGACGGCGAATGTGCCGTCGTTGACGATCGACAAGGAGGTTTGTGGGTCGACGACGGTTGCTGACTGTCAGTCGGGTGGTGCGGGTCCGTGGGTGAAGGTGACGGATGTTCCGTCGACGGTCGAGGGTGCGGCCGCCACCGAGGCCGCGGGCGTGCTCGGGCTGTCGCCCTCGGCGGTCTCCGCGCTGGCCTACCGCGCCCGGGAGGGGCTGCGCCGCGCCTATCTCAGCCAGCACGCGGGGGCCCGCGGTGAGGCCTGCCGCAGGTTCATCGAGAGGTTCGGCACCCACGCCCGAGGCGGCCTCGGCGTCCAGGCGTCGCGGCTTCAGGAGCGTCACATGCGCGAATGCGTGTCCTGTATGGCCGCGTTCACCGAGGTGCGCTCGGTCGAGCGGCTGCTCCATGCGTCGCCCGCCCCGCTGCCGCGGTGTGCCCGGACCTGCGGGTGCGCCCACCGGGCGGCCTCCGGCGCGGTGGGCCGGGCCGTTCTTCCGGAGGCCGGGGCGGGTGGCCGGGTGCCGGGTACGGGGTGCGTGAACAAGCCACCTGCGGAGACGGGTGGTTGAAGTACATATGACATGGGGAGTGATGATCGCGTCATGAGTATTTGTCGGGCCTTGTCATAGAGTGACCGCGTTCTATTGCGTTCGAGTGCCGATCATCGCGGCGCCCGGCCGGCGGCGGACCGCGCGGTGCCGAGGCCGTGGTAGGCGGTGCGGGAGGGCGGATGACCTCGTTGTCGGGGGCCGGTCGTGGATCCGAACTGGCGCGGCTGAGGGCCGTCGTCGAGAGAGCGCGCACCGGTCGGCCGACCACCGTACTGCTTGACGGCGAGCCGGGCAGCGGGAAGTCGGCGGCCCTGGCGGAACTCGCCACCATGGCCGCCGAAGCCGGCTTCCAGGTGGCCGTCGCCAAGGCGCGCAACAGTCCGGACACGCCGTTCGCGGCGGTCGAAGGTCTCCTCGGCGGCCTGCTGCCGAGCGCCGCCGCACTGCCCGCACAGCGGGCCCCATCAGACGAACTCCTCTGCGAACTCGCCGGGTTGGTGCGGGCGCAGGCCCGGCGCACACCGATCGCGGTCTGTCTGGACGACGCGGCCCACGCCGATCCCTGGTCGCTGCGGTGGCTGTCGGCCCTGTCCGAGTCCGCGCTCCCCACTCCGCTGGTGATCGCGCTGTCGGCGGGTGACTGCGGCTCCGGCCACGAACCCCCGTTGACGGCCGAACTCGCGGCGGGCGCCGAGCACATCCGTCTCGCCGGGCTGCCCACGGCCGCCCTCGCCGACTTCGCCGCGGCCCGCTGCGGTGTCGAGCTCGACGAGGAATCCGCCGCCGCGTGCCGCGAGTTGACGGGCGGAAACCCCGGTCTGCTGGTGGCCCTGTTGTCCGCCCACACCGGCGCCGCGCCCACCGCGGAGGAGGTCCGGGCCACCGCTGGTCCGACGCTTCTCCCGGACGCCGAACGGTGGTTGGGCGGCCTGGACGAGCCGGCGCTCGCCCTGGCCAGGGCCGTCGCCGTGCTCGGGGTCGATGCGGAGATCGCGCTGGCCGCCGAACTGGCGGGGCTGACCGTCGGGGAGGCGCTGGCCGGGCTGGACGTCCTGGTCGGCCGCTGCCTGCTGGCCAACCGCACCCCGCCGGCCTTCCGCCACCCGCTGCTGGCCACCATGGTCGTCAGCGGCATCCCGGTCGGCAGCCGGGCCGCCCTGCACCTGAGGGCCGCCGAGATCCTGCGCGACGGGCACTACGGGGTGACCGGCGTCGCCCGGCAGCTGGTCGCCGCAGGACCGCTGGGCCTGGGCTGGACGGTGCGGCCGCTCAGGATCGCCGCGCGCCGACTGGCCCGGGAGGGCCGGCCCGAGGACGCCGCCCGGCATCTGCGCGGGGTGCTCCGCGAGCGGCTGCGGCCGCGCGTCCGGTCGGCGGTGCGGCGTGAACTCGCCACGCTGGACGCGTTCGTCGATCCGGACCTCGCCGCCCGCCAGCTGGACGCGGCCCGGCAGGAGGCCGAGGAGCCCGAGATCACCACCGACTACGCGGTGGCCCTGGCCGGTCTGCTGACCGAGTGCGGGCGGCCGGCGGACGCCGTGGCGGTCCTCGACGACACGGCGGAACGGCTCGGCGGGGCGGCCCCGGTACAGAGCTGGCGTCTGCGGCTGCACCGGGCGTTCATCTGCGCGGGTGGCCCCTCCTGGCTGGCGCGGAGCGCCGACCGGGTCGACGACCTCGTCGCCGAGGCTCCCCAGCCGGGAGAGAAATGCCGCGAGTTGTCCATGCTGCGGGCCGCCGAGGCCGTCAACGCCGGCGAGGACCGGACGGCGGCCGTGTGCCATGCCCGGCAGGCGCTGGCCGGTCGCGCGGACGGCCAGGCCAGGTACCTGTGGTACGGCTGTAGCGCGCTCGTCCTGGCGGACGAGCTGACCGAGGCGTGGACGCACTGCGGCCGGGCCCGCCTGGCCAACGGGGCGCCGCCCGGGCGGTGGGAGGACGTCGCGGCGGAGCTGCTGCGGGCCGTGATCTGCCGGGCACGCGGCGACCTGGCCGGCGCGGCCGGGGCACTGACCCCGATGGCGGAGCTGCTGTGCGCGGCGGCGTCCGCGTCCCAGCTGCTGGCCGTGCTCGCCGTGTCGGCGCTGGTCGAGGCGCGGGCCCTGATGGGGGAGCCGGACGCCGCCCGTGCGCTGCTCGCCGACTGCGGGCTCGACCACGACCTGCCACTGCGGCAGGACACCCCCGCGGTGCTGTCCGCGCGCGCCGTGCTGTGGGAGCAGACCGGTGATCTGCCGCGCGCGGTGGAGGACCATCTCGCCGCCGGCCGGCTGCTGACCGAGTGCGGCGTGCGCAATCCGGCGGTGGCGCCCTGGCGGTCGCGCGCCGCGCGGCTGCTCGTCGAGGCGGGCGAACTCCCCGAGGCCGCCCGGCTCGCCGCCGCCGAGCTGGACGACGCGCGCCGCTGGGGCACCCCGCGCGCCATCGGCACCGCCGAGCACGCGCTCGCGCTGGCCGAGACCGGCGCGCGGCGGACCGGTCTGCTCACCAACGCCGTCGCCACCCTGGCCGGCTCCCCGGCCCGGCTGGAACTCGCGTCCGCCCGGCTGGACCTGGGCATCGTCCTCGGTGCGGCCGGCCGGGTGGACGAGGCACGCGCCGAGTTCACCGCGGCGCTGTCCACGGCCCGGTCCTGCGCCGCGCGGCCACTGGTGCAGCGGATCACGGCGGCCCGGCAGGCGGTCTGCCCCGGGGACGCGGACGAGCCGGTGGATCCGCTCCTGGGCCGGCTGACCCCGCAGGAGCTGAAGATCCTCCGCCTGGCCCGGGCGGGCCACACCAACCGGGCGATCGCCGACCGGCTGTACGTCACGGTGCGGACCGTCGAGTTCCATCTGTCCGGTGCCTACCGCAAGCTCGGCATCGCCGGGCGCCAGCAGCTCGCCGAGGTGATCCCGGCGACGGAGCCGGCCACGGCGACGGCCAGAGCGGCAGCCACCGGGACGGCCGCCCGGCCGGGGCACGCACACCCCCGGTAGGCGGCGCCGCGCCGGCTCAGCCCAGCCCGTCCGCCCACTGCTCGCCGAGGCCGGCCCACTCGGGCACGCCGGTGGCGGGCGAGGCGACCACGTACCGCTGGAAGCTGCCGACCGCGGAGACCCCGTGCACCGTCTCGACGGTGTTCGCCGCCAGATGGCAGAGCAGCCCCCGGTCCACCGGTCCGAGCCCGAGGCGGTTGAGGTGGACGTACAGGTAGTTCACCACCAGCCGGAAGGAGGCGAACCAGTGGTCGGTGCGCAGGAAGTCCGCGTGGCCGTGGTCGCTCTGCAGCAGCCGGTGGAACTCGCTGACCTGCCGGGTCGGCATCCGCGGCGCCCGCCCGGCCCCGCTCAGCGACACCTCGCCGGACACCAGCAGCGGGTACGCCGCCCGCTGGCAGCGGCGGACCGCCTCCGCCCACTCCAGGACGAACGGCGGGCCGCCCCCGTCGCCGGCCAGCGCGGCCTCCACCGCGCGCAGCCGTTCGGCCAGCGCGTCGGCCTGCCGCCGGTAGCGCCCGTCGAACGCCGCCCGGTACCCGGCCGGGTCCTGGGTCCGGGAGAGGAAGGCGTCGGCGTGTGAGCGCAGCGAGAGGAAACCGCGCTCGATCGGCGCTCCTCCCTCGTCGAACGGGACGGCGGCCACCGACACGGTGGCCCACATCAGGTCCAGCGCCAGCGGCGCCAGGGCCCCGCCGGACCGGAGGTGGTCGTACATCCCGAACGCCAGGTCGTTGGTGTCGCCGAGGAACCCGGCCAGCAGCTCGCTGGCCCGCATCGAGCCCAGGACCGGCAGCCGGTGGTCGTAGGGCCGCTCGACGACGGTGTTGTCCGCCACCCAGGGGCGGAGCGGCCCGGTCTCCATCTCCAGCTCCGCCAGCCGCTCGTGCACCGGGGCCAGCGTCGCCTCGTCCAGCCGGGCCGTGGACGGACGGGCCCGCACATGGGCGTCGATCTCCGCGGCCACGGCCGGTCGCACCAGGGCGGCCCAGTCCTCCCCGGACACCAGGAAGTTGAGGCGCAGGTGCGGCCCGCGCAGCCAGTGCCGGCCGAACCAGGCGCCGTCGACCAGCGGGCGCACGGCCTCGAACGCGGGCCGGACGGCGTCCAGGACGAGCGCGGCCTCGGTCCGCTCGTCGTGGTGGTGGACGTGGAGACTGTGCCAGCGGGCGGACGGCCGGCTCACGAGGCCGCCAGCGCCTCGGGCAGCTCCGCGAGGACCCGGCCGACCAGGAACCGCAGCTGGTTCTCCTGCCACAGCGTCAGCCCGAGCCGGTTGTTGACCAGGTGGGCGCAGCGCAGCAGCACCAGGCTGGTGGCCGGGTGGTCGGTGGCGGCCAGATGGAGCGGCTCGGCCAGCGGCGAGTCGGCCCACTCGGAGGTGAAGCCGCCCGTGTCCTCCAGCGCGTGCAGGTCCTCCCGCAGCCGGCGCACCGACGCGAGCCAGTACGCGCGGTGGTCCCCGCCGTCCGGCCGGGCGGCCAGCCGCCAGGTGCGCCGCGCCCGCTGCTGGAGCTTCTCCCGCTGGGCCAGATAGCGCGGCTCGACATCGGCCGCCTCCGGACCGCTGCCGAAGGGCAGCGGCGGGCCGCCGTGCCGCACCCAGCGGTCGCGGACCTCGTCGCAGAGCGCGAACACCCCGACGACCAGGTCGAACGCCAGCAGCGCGCGCTGCTCCACCGACGCACCGGCCGCCACCACGGACAGCGCCAGCTCGCTGGACTCCAGGAAGTGCCGCTCGACGGCGGCGACGGCCGGACCGTAGCCGTAGTCCCCGTGCTCGCGCCGGTAGGGCAGGAACTCCACGGAGTTGTTCGGCCGCACCGCCTCGTCATGGCCGGCGCGGCCCTCCAGGCCGGCCAGGCCCTCGGCCACCTGGGCGAAGCGCGTCCGGTCCACGACGTCCGCGGCCGGGGCGGCGGCCAGGAACGCGCGGATCCGCCGGGCCGCCCGGTGCTCGATCTCGGCCCGGTCGGCGGTGAACGAGGGAAGCAGCCGCAGCCGGACGTGCGGCCCGCCCTCCCAGTAGCGCAGGAAGAAGTAGCGCTGCACCAGGCCCTCGGCCGTCAGCGCCGCGACCAGCGGCCGGACGCAGCCGGCCAGCAGCGCGTCCTGGTCGGTGTCGTAGAAGATGTGCGCGCACACCCAGTCGGAGTCCTCCGCCGTGTCCGGGTCCAGCCGGCCGCTACCGCTCAGCATCGTGTCCTCCATTGATCTCGACGAGGTATTCGGTCACCCGGGAACCGTGGTCCCCGTAGTCCGGGGTGTCGGCCGGGTCGGGCAGGGCCTCCTGGAGGAACAGCACATGCCCCCGGTCGGCCAGCATCCGCTCGAAGACGCCGACCAGCAGCAGGTTCGCGAAGTCGACGTACAGCGGCTTGCGGGACTTGATCCGCCACACGCTGCCGCCGACCACCGAGGACGGGTCCAGGCCCCGGACGAAGCAGCGTTGCGGCATCCCGTGCTCGTGCAGCCACGCGGCCAGCCGCAGCAGATAGGGCCGGTCCCGCTCGCCCTTCAGCCGGGCCGGCACCGCGTCCGCCGGGAAGACCCACTGGCGGCGGCTGACCGTCGTCCGGCCGATCACCACCCGGGGTTCGGCCAGCATGCCGTCGACCCGGGCCAGCGAGGTGTCCCCGAACATCCGGCGGCCCGGGATGAGCAGGTTGGCCGTGGCGCCGAACGCCTGCATCAGCAGCCTGATCGCCGGCGGCAGCCACAGCTCCGCGATGAGGTTGGGGTGGACCGGGCGCACCACGGCGTCGCGGTCGCGCGAGCGGAGGGTGAGCAGACCCAGGGCCGGGTCGTGCCGCACCACGAGGTCGGCGAGCGGAAGGCGGTCGCCGGTGCCGCGCAGGCTCGGCCCCTCGGGGTAGTCGATCTCCACGGCCAGCGCCGAGGTGCGCAGCCCGACGTTGCTGCCGTAGTGGCGGCAGGTGTCCGCGACGAGCACGCCGTCGGGTGGCGGCGCGGTGGCCGCCTCGGCCGTGATCCCGGCCTGGGCGAGCAGCCGCCGGATCCGGTCGCGGCCCCGGCCGTGACCGGAGTTGACGGCGTTGAGCACGAACCGGGGCCCGTCGTCGCCGGGTTCACCGCCGCCGCCTCCGCCGCTGATCGGTTGGCCGTAGAAGGCGACCGAGTCCGGTGGCCGCATCCAGACCGGCCACCGGTCGGCCAGCGCGGAGAGCCGGTCCGGGTCCAGCCGCAGCACACCGTGTCCGTCCGCCCGCCCGTCCGCCGCCTCGGCGCACAGCCGGGCCCGCAGCAGGGCCAGTTCGCGGATCCGGGGGAGCCGGTGGTGGGTCAGGGCCTGGTAGCCGTGCGTGCCGATGGAGAGCAGGCCCGGCAGGCCGGCGTCCTCGCGCAGCCACTCCTGCACCGCCCGGTGGAAGACGAGGAAGGGCACGGTGGCGCCGGGGCCGATCCGCTCGGCGAACGCCTCGGCGAGCGCCACCCGGCCGGGCAGGGCCGGGTCCAGGACGGCGTAGCAGCGCCGCACCACGTCCAGATCGCGCAGCACCGGCTCCCAGGCGTGCCGGTCCGGCCCGGGCGGCGGTGCGACCAGCAGGGCGTTCTCGATGACGCTGTTCTTGGCGGGCAGCTCGATCCGTTCCGGTCCGGCCAGCAGACTGATCCGCCGCAGGGCGGCCTCGACTCCCCGGGTGCGCCGCAGCCGGTCCTCCGGGTCCGCGGCCGCCGGGTAGCCGTCCAGGTGCTCGGCCAGCCGGGCCAGCTCGCCGCCGATCCCGGCCAGGTCCGGCCCGGCGCCGTCCACCCAGGAGCGCAGTTCGGCGAGCGGATCCAGGGCCTGGTCGGCGAACGGGCGTTCGGCCTCCAGGAGCCCGAGCTCCACCAGCCGGCCGAGGTAGGCGCCGGCGGCGGCCGGGGTGCTGCCGGTCCGGGCCGCCAACCGCTCGGCGGCGTCGGCGCGGGCGCGGCCCTCCTCGCCCACCGCGTCCAGGCAGGCCCGGACGGCAGCGGTCGCCGGCAGGGCGCGCAGCGGCTCCTCGGAGCCCGCGCCGAGGAACTCCCAGCGGTCGCCGACCAGCAGCGCGCTCGGGTTGAGCCGCAGCCGGAGGCGGGCCGCGAGGACCGGATGCCCGCTCAGCCGCCGGACCAGCTGCTGGACCACCCAGACGTTGATCTCCGTGACGCTGCGCACCGTGAAGCCGGCGGGCGCCGCAGTCGTGGGGGCCGGAGCCGCGAGGGCCGCAGCCGCGGGGGCCCGGTCCTGCCAGGTGCCGAGGCCGCTGACGGTGAAGGTGCTGAACGGGCTGGTCTTGGTGGTGATCCGGGCGAGGTACTTGGCCAGCCGCAGGGCCAGCCGGCGGTCCGGGGCGGTCTCCTCCGGCTGGGCCAGCCAGGTGCGCAGCCGGTCGTGGAGCACCGGGCTGCTCAGGACCAGCCCGTGCTGGAAGGCGGGATCGCCGGCCGCCTTCCGCAGCAGCGCGTACGGGGCCTTCGTGTGGTGCTCGACCAGTTCGTCCAGGCGGGTCAGATCGCTCTGGTACGTCGCCACCCGGGAGAGCCAGGACCGCACCCCGTCGGCCAGGGCGGGCGGCAGCAGCGCGCGGACGTCGTCGTTCCAGCACCGGGGCGTCGGCGGCCGGCGGTTGTGGACCGACCGGCGGAGCGCGACCAGCAGGGGCCGGCCGTCCGGCCGGTGTCCGATCACCTCGAACAGCGCGTCCGAGAGCGCGGCCTCGGCGGTGGTCAGCTCACGGTCGGCGCGGAGCACCGCCTCGACCCGCTGCCACAGTTCCGGTGAGCGCATGTCGTCCAGCATCGACACCGGCAGCCCGCCGAGCCGGATGCCGAAGGTGTCCGGGGTGGAGAAGTCCTGGGGCATGAGTCGACTCCGGTCACGGGAACGGATGCGGGTGGGGGTTGACCTGCTCCGGCGCCAACGGCCCGGCCCGGTAGCCGAGTTCGGCGGGGAGGTGGCGCAGCCGGGGCAGGTCGGTGGTGCGGCGCATGCGGTGGCCGAACGTCATCGGCAGCAGTCCGGGGACGATCACCTTGGCGCAGGCCAGGCCGCCGGCCCGGTGCTCGTCCGTGGTCTGGTCCACCACGACGACGTCCTGGCCGCGGCGGGTGAACCGCGCGACCACCTCGGCCAGGTCGGTGCGCAGGTCCTCGCCGCGGGGCCGGCAGGTGGCCCGCGCGAACGCCTCGGCCACCGGGAGGGCGGCGCCCGAGCCCGTACCGGTGCTCCTGCCGTCGCCGGAGTTGCCGAAGTCACCGGGGTCGCCCGGGTTTTCCGGATCGCCGCCGAACAGGAAGCCGAAGCGGTCGAACGCGGCAGGGTGGCAGTACAGCAGGGCGTGGTCGCGCATCTCCCGAACCAGGTCCGGATCGGCGACCATCGCCGCGATCCTGGCCGACTCGGCGCGGTAGGCGGACCGGTTCCAGCCCAGGTTCGCCGCCAGCTCCAACAGCCCGTTGAGCAGGGCCCGTTCGGGATCGAAGTGCGCACCGGCCGCGCAGATCGCGGCCGGTTCAGGGCCGGGCCCGGGGTGCACCGCCATCACCCAGGCGGTCGGGATGCCGTGCTCCGGGGTGGTGGCGAAGGCCACCACCCGGTGACCGCTGTCCTGCCTGATCCGCTCGGCCAGGATCGCCACCCGCGGCTCGGTCACCGTGGCCAGGTCCACCCGGGGCACCGGCAGCCGGGCGTACCAGGTGAGCAGGAAGGCGTCCCGCTCCGCCAGCTCCACCACCCCGTGCAGCGCGGCCTCCTCCAGACAGCCGCCCAGGGCGCAGCCGTTGGACACCTCGTAGGCGAGCGGCCGGGCGAGCGGATTGCCGTGCCGGGTGCGGTAGTAGGCGTAGTCCTCGGGCACCAGCACGGGCGCGTCGCGGGCGAACGAGTACCCCCAGACCCAGTTCAGCTCCTGGTCCGGATCGAACGGGGGATAGGGGAAGTCCGGCTCCGCGTACCGTTCCGGCGGGTACAGGCCCAGCTCGGTCGGGCAGAGCGCCTGCTCGGCCACGCTGCCGTAGCCGGCCCGGACCACCGTGCGCCGGCCACCCGGCCGGGCACCGCCGAGCCGCTCCAGCGCCTCGGCCAGCGCGGTGCGCTCGCAGCCGGCGTAGTCGAGATCCCGGCCGAACCCGGCCTCCTGTTCGCCGCCCGGCAGGTGCAGCGGCGCGGACACCATCGGGTAGCGGTAGTCGGTGCGCACGTCGAGCTGGCGGACCACTCCGGTGCGGCCGTCCACGTAGGTCCTCACCAGCCCGTCCCAGCCGGCCCCGAGGTCGCGGACCCGGTAGGTGTCCCGGCCGAGCTTCGGCCGCGGCGCCCCCATCAGGACGGGCGGTTCGTCCGGGGGCAGCCCGCCGCACTGGGAGCAGGAGGGATCGGGGAGGAACGGGTGGGCGTCGACCGCCAGGCTGGTGAGCGAGAGCACCAGGATGCCGTCGGTGGTGCGGCGGCGCGGCGGCGCGGCCGGGCCGGCGCGTCTGGCGTGTTCGGAGTGTTCGGTGTGTGCCACGAGCTCCGCCGCCACGAGTCCGCCGACGGCGTCGCGGGCCCAGGCCGACAGCAAGGGCGTGGTGCGGTCGGCCAGCCGGTCGCCGAACCGGTGGACCAGCGCGGCCCGGGGGCTGTCCGGGCCGAGCGCACGCTCCCGCCGGGTCCGGGCGCACCGCGCGCAGCCGGGCCGGTCCGGCGTGACGTACGGGCCGATGACGACGTTGCCCAACTCGACCCGGACCGGCAGCCAGCCGGCGTCGGACCGGTGCGGGGCCGTACCGGTGGTCCAGCCGTCGTCCGCGGTGACGATCGCGGCGCAGTCGGCGTCCGTGTCCGCGACCCGCCGGTGCGTGCGGTGGACGGTGGCGCGGATCGCGGCGGCGAGCAGGCCCGTGCCCAGCACGGCGACACCGGTCGGGTGGGTCGTGCCCGGGGCGGCGTGGGTCATCGTCTCGCCTCTTCCTCTCTCGCCGGGGGTGGTGGCACACGCCCGTGCCCGGCGGACTGGCTGCCCGCCAGGCACGGTCATGCGGTCAGGTCAGCAGCAGCAACAGGAGCAGCAGCTCGCGGGCGTGCCGGTCGAGGTGCAGTTGGACGCGCCGATCTCGACCATGGCGTGGCCGACGTTGATCGACTCCAGGCTCGCGCCCGGCGAGGTCGGCAGGATGTCGAGCTCGTCCACGCTGAGGTCAGCGAGGTCCAGGACCAGGTTCGTCTCCATCGGTGTCCCCTTTCTCCCGGTTGTCGGGTGTTGTGACGGGTGGACCGGATCCGGTCCACCCACCCCGAATCCTGTGTCGGCGGGCGGCCCCCGGTCTTGACGGTCGGACCGAAGACCGGGCCGTAGGATCTCGCGGGCCGGGGGTTTCGGTCCGCGAGATCACCAGGTCAGCGGCGGTTCGTACTGTGCGGTGGCGCGACGGCGGCCCAGGACGAGGGTGAAGACGGGCACCTGCGCGGGACCGGCGCCGATCAGCGCGCGGACGGCACCGTCGTGGTAGCCGTTGGTGATGCGGGCGGAGAGACCGGCGGCGGCCGCGAGCACGCTGATCCGCTGCGCGACGATGCCGCCCTCGTGGTGCAGGATCCGGTACCCGCGATCGCCGAACCAGCGGTCTCCCTGGACCCGGTCGACGCTCAGGAACACCACCGCGTTGGCCTTCGCCGTGTTCACGGCGGGGGTCCGGTCGCAGAGCATGGACACCACGCCGTGCCACGCGCGACCCGGCAGCGGGACCAGCTCGGGCGCGGCGACCGGCCGGGGACCTGCGTCCGGTCGGGGCCCCGGGCCCCGCCAGGGCTCCGGCTCCGACGAGGGATCCGGCTCCAACGAGGGATCCGGCTCCAACGAGGGCTCGGCGTCCAGCCGGTAGAGGCCGGCGGGCACGCCGTCGACGTTGAGCACCAGCACATGGCAGTCCACCAGCGGCCGGCAGGCCGCCTCGGTGTGGTCGGAGGCCACCGGCTCCAGCGCGTACCGGAGCAGGCCGGCCAGCTCGCGGGCGGGCAGGGCGGCGCCATCGGGCAGGAACATCCGCCCGCCCGAGTCACGCGCCCGCAGGGCCCGCGCCAACTCGACGCCCCCGGCGGGTGGTTCCTCGCCCGAGGCCGGGATCGGACGCGCGGAACGGGGGCGGTCGGCCGGGAGGTGGAAGGCGGCCGGCTCCACCGGCGCGGCCAGGCCGGCGCCGGTGCCGGTCAGCCGGCCGGCCCGGTCCAGTTCGGCCAGGCCCGACCAGGCGGCCGGATCAACGGTGTTGGTGCGGAGGTGCGACGGCCGGATCGGTGGCAGCGGTGCCAGTGTCAGCGGCGTCCGGGGCTCGGCGGGTTCGGTGGGCTCGCCGTCCAGGGGCGTCGCCCGGGTCTCGGCCGGTCGCGCGGGGCCCAGGTCGAGTACCGCGAAGGCGGTCTCCTCCACCCCGTCCAGGCCGAGCGCCCGGTTGACGACGGCATCGTCGAACCGGTGGTGCACACGTGCGCGCAGACCCAGCGCACCGCCGACCAGCAGCACGTTCCCGACCGTCATGCCGACTTCCTGCGCGCACAGCCGGTAGGCGTAATCGCGGTAGCGGAAGGCCGACTTGCGGAAGCACACCGCGGCCACCACCAGGGCGAGCGTGTCCTCGCCTCCCGCGCCGGTGGCGGCCCGCAGCTCCGTCGGGAGGCCACCGGGCCTGAGCCCGGTCAACGCGTGGTGCGCCGGGTCGTAGTGGTAGCAGCCGGCCGGCAGCGCGCCGGCCGGACGGGCCAGCCACAGATACAGCTCCACCGGGTGGAAGCACCGCGCGGACGCCACCGCCCGGTGGTACGGCCAGGCCGCGTGCGGGCCCAGCTCCATCCGCACCAGCCCGTAGGCGTGCTGCAGCAGCGCCGACAGGTCTGGCTCGTCCAGCGCGGTGAGGCGGGGCGCGTTCCCGGCGTGCGCCCGCAGGAACCCGGGGAAGGACCACCGCGCGTCACCGATCCGGCGGGCCGGTTCGCTCAGCACGTGGCGCGGCAGGCCGCGGAAGACCTTGGCCGGCAGCGGGTCGTCCTCGTCGCCCTCCTGCCCGTGCCCCTCCGCGAACAGCTCCTGGACCGCTTCGAAGGTGCGCCACCAGAACCGGAGACCGGCCGAGCCGACCAGGTCCGGGGCGGGTACGGTCTCACCCGTCCACGTGGCCTCACCCATCGGTCAGCACCACCCGGAGCACGGCGGGCAGGACCTCGTGGACGGCGGGATCGTGGTCCAGCGGCACCGCCACCGGGCGAAGGTGACGCCCAGTCAATGCATCTGCCATGTCAAGGAGTTCCGGCAGGTCGGGCCAATCGGTGCCGGGCGTCGGATCAGGCGCCGGGCCCAGCCCCGGGACGAGGGCCGGGGCGTAGGCGCGCTCGCCGGTCAGGGCGGCCTGGCGGTCCAGCAGCACCCGTTCCAGCCCCTCGGCCACCGCTCCCGGACCGCACGTCACCGCGACCGGCCGCCCCTCCTGCCACCACGCGAGCACCGCGATCCCGAGGGCGCCGCCGATGTCGGCGACGGCGACCGAGCCCCCCGCCGACCGCAGCAGGCCCAGGTACCGCCGCGCCCTGGCATCCGGCGCCGCTCCGGCCAGGTCCAGGGCGAGCGGCCGCGCCCGGCCGAGAAGGACATCGGCGGTGGCGAGGGCGGCGCAGTGCTGCGCGATGCCGTCGGTCACGGCGTCGTCCCAGCTCAGTTGTGCCGCCAGCCCCGTTCCCCGGACGAACGCCTCGGCCGCGGGCACCGCCCTCGCCCTCCGGCCGGTGACATCCCAGCCCCGGACCGTGGCGCCGGGGCCGAACCTGCGGGGGTCGGCCGAGACCGCCGCGTACCGCGCGAGGCCGCGCAGCGCGGCACACCGCCGCGCCTCGGCGAAGTCCAGGCCCGCGCCGAACACCCGGGCCGCACCGGCGGTGTGCGGCACGGCCTCGGTCACGTGCAGCGGCAGCTGGGTGAAGTCCCGCTCGTCCAGCCGGCGCAGGACGCCGACGTGCGGGTCGAAGCAGCGGGACGCCCGGGCGGAGAACTCCTGCTCGTCGATCGGTCCGGCCTTTCTCAGCCGGTCGATCCGCTCGGTGAACGCCGTCTCGCTCTCCGGCTGGGCCGGCCGGGTCGCCGGATGCGGGAGGAACGCGTGGGTGGAGGTCCGCAGGGTCTCCAGGTCGATCCTGGTCAGCCTGCCGTCCTCGGCGGCGGCGACGCCCGTCACCGCACGGAACGCCGCCAGCCCCAGGTGGCCCGCCACGACGGCGGCGGCAGGACCGGTGAGGAACTCGCCCTCCCGGTACGGGCCGTGGGCGCCCAGCCGCAGCCAGGCCGACTCCCAGGCCGGACCGGCCGGCCCCAGCCAGGCGACGTCGTCGAGCACCACGCCCTGCACCAGCAGGGTGCCCGAGGCCCGGCACAGCCGGTCCAGCCGCAGGGCGCGCTCCACCCCGTGGGCCGAGGCCACGTGCAGCACCACGTCCGCACCGGCCAGCCCGGCCAGCTCCGCGTCGGACAGCTCGACCTGGGTCAGCGTCTGTCCCGGGTCGCGTTGCCGTGCCTCGGCGGCCAGTTCGGCCAGCCGGGCGGTGTCGGTCGCGGTCTCCGGGGTCCGCACGGCGCGGAGCCGGCGGACCCCCGAGTGCAGCGCGGAGCAGACCAGCGCGACGAACGCCGGGCCCGCGCCCAGCACCACCACCGCGCTGTCGCGGTACGACTCGAACCGCCGGGCGGCGGAGTCCCGGTGGTACTCGACGAAGGCGATCTCGGCCGCGTACGTCTCCAGCTCCCGTGCGGTCAGGCCGTGCGGGAGGTCCTCGGCGGCGTCCACCAGGCAGCCGGCCTCGTGCAGCCGCCGCACCAGTGTGTCGACGACGCCCCGCTTCTCCTCCGGAAGGCCGCGGACCAGGTCGTCGAGCTCGGTCGAACCGTTGAGATGCGGTGCGAGGCGGTCCAGCCACTGGTAGGCGGACCGGCCGTTCAGCGCGATGTCGGCTCCCGCGCCGAACACGTGCACGCCGTCGCTGGTGGGCACATAGAGCACGTCGGACTTGAGTTTCGGTCGCATCGCCAGCCCTCGGATCGGTGATCACCCGAGTATCACGGCCTGACCCGTACCGGTCTTGACGGTCCCACCACAGGATCGACCGCAGGACCGCCCCCAGGACGCCCCATGACCCACCGGACCCACCGAAGCCGTTTCCCGCCCTACCCGTCGGCCGATCCGAGCGGCCCGGCCCGGGCGGGGCGAGGGCCCGGAGGTGCCGCGCGGGCGTACTCAAGGGGCGGCCGCGGACTGCTCGGGCCAGACGGGGGGAGAGTCGATCCGGACCACCACGCTCGTCCAGCTGAACCCGATCCCCACGCCGACCAGCAGCACGTGATCCCCAGGGCGCAGCTGCCCGGTCTCGGCCAGGTGGGCGAGGCCGGCGGCCTGGTCTCCCGCGCCCAGGTGTGACACGTGCCGTCCCCAGTCCCAGAGGGTGCGTTCGGGCCCGATCTCCATCGGTTCCAGGAACTCCCATTCGAGGGTCCCCCTGCCCAGGTTCGGAAGCACCACCCGGCGGATCGACCGCAGGTCGGTGTCCGCCTCGTCCAGCGCCTGCCGGATGTTCCGTTCGGTTCCGGAGACGAGGCGCTCGGCTATCCACCCGTAGCCCGCCTTCTGGACGTAGCGCTGCTTGCGCGTTCGCAGGTCGAGAGGTCTGTCGTCCTGGTGGGGGCGATCGGTGAAGCCGGTCGTGTCCCGGCACATCTCCTCCAGCTCCGGGTCCGAGGTCGAGACCATGGAGCAGATCTGTGCGAAGCCGGCCCGCCGGGAGAGCACCGTCGCTGTCGCGCCGTCCGCGTAGACGACTCCGATGTCGCTGTTCCACCGGTCGAATCCCGGATCGCAGTAGCGGTCCGCCGTGGTCACCAGGGCCGCGCTCCGGCTGCTGTCCGCCGCCATGAAGCACGCTGCCAGCTCCCATGCCGCGAGTCCTCCGTTGGACCCCTGCTGGATGTGCACCGCGGGGCCGCCCCCGCTGACCGTGTGGTGCTGGATGTAGGAGGCAGGTGTCCAGAAGTCCTGTCCCTGGTGGTAGAGGCTGGCGTGCAGGACCAGTGAGATCTCGCCGGGTTCGTGCCCGGACCGGCCGAGCGCGAGGCGCCCGGCGGACACGGCCATGTCCGGTGCGGACTCGGCGGCGGAGATCCGGGTTGCCACGAGCTGGTTCAGCCGGTTGTCACGGGGGTCGTAGCGGCCCGTCTCGACGGCCTCGGAGAGCGGGGTGGCCGGCGGCATGAAGACGCCCAGGCCCGTGATCGTCAGTTCGTTCCACTTCATGGTTCATTCACCCGGTTTCATAGGCCAGTTATGCGATGTCGCAGGGGAGTTCGGAGACCGACAGGGCACCGCCCAGCTGGAAGGACCGGGGAGGCGCGGTGGAGCGGATTCCGGGCAGCTGGGTGAACAGCTCCCGGAGCAGGATCGCGAGTTCGAGCCGGGCCAGGTGCATGCCCAGGCGGTGGCATCGGCGATGGTCCGCAGACCGTAGTGCCCGTCCGCGGGCTTGACGCTCTCCCCGTGGCCGCGCAGGTCCGGGGCGAAGACCTCGCCCCGGCGGGAGAGGTCCCGCGCCGTGCGGGTCCAGGTGAGGGACGAGCGGCTGGCACCGTGGAGGAGGACGGCGGGCGGGTGGTCCGGCCGGGCACCGGTCCAGTGGCGGTAGCGGAACCGGCCGGCGGGGAGGTCGACGGAGGAGGCTCTCATCCCGCCCGCCCCTGGTCCGGGGCCTGCGGGGCTGATCCCGGTACGCACGGTTCACACCGTCGGCTCGATGTTCATGAGGATGTTCTCCACCAGCGCGGAGATCGAGGGCGAGGTCCGGATCACGGTGCGTGGGATCTTCATCCCCAGGCTCTGTTCGAGCCTGTTCCGCAGGGCGAGCGCCATGAGGGAGTCCGGACCGATGCTCGACAGCCGGGTGCCGTCCGTCGCGAGGTCCCGGCTCTGCTGCCGGAAGCCCACCGAGGGGGGAATCATGCCGTGGTGCAGCGCGAGGACCGTCTTCAGCGGTCCGGCGGCACCGGAGACGGCCTCGGTGTGCCCGATGTCCCCCCTTGGCCGAGCCGAGCGCGCACGGACTCGGACCCTGGCCGTACACCGCCGCCGTCGAGGCGAACCCGATGGGATCGCCGACCGGAGCCCCCGGTCCGTGGGCCTCGACCATGTCGATGCGCGACGCCTCGACGGCCGCCCGGTCGAGAGCCCGCCGGAAGACGGCCTCCTGCGCGGCCTGCGCGGGAGCGGTCAGCCTTGCGGAGCGCCCGTCCTGGTTCACCGCCGTTCCCCGGATGACGGCCAGGACCCGGCCCCCGTCACGGTGGGCGTTCGCCAGGCGTTTCGGGACGACGACTCCGCCCCCCTCACCACGGACGAACCCGTTGGCCTCCGCGTCGAACGGCAGGCTCTGCCCGGTGGGGGAGAGCATCCCCCACCGGGCGTAGGAGACCCCCGGCCCGGGCGCGAGGATCAGCTGCACACCTCCGCAGAGGGCGAGGTCCGACTCGTCCCGCTGGAGGCTCTGGGACGCCAGGTGAATGGCGACGAGGCTGGACGAACAGGCCGTGTCCACGGCGATGCCCGGACCGTGCAGATCCAACAGGAAAGACACCAGCGTGCCGTGGCTGGAAAAGCCGAAACAGGCGCTCGTGCGGCCCGCGGGACGCCGGGCCCACAGCGTGTAGTCGCGGGAGAAAACGCCGGCGAAAACGCCCGTACGGGCCCCGCCGAGCGAGGACACCGGAATTCCCGTATGCTCGCACGCCTCCCAGACGACCCCCAGAGAGAGCCGGTGGTTGGGATCCAGCCAGGGTGCTTCGTCCGGGCTGATGCCGAAGAGTCCGGGGTCGAAGCCGCCGATGCCGGAATCGAGGAAGCACCCCCAGCGCAGACGCTCCGCGATGTCCGGGTCGAGCCCCGCTAATTGCCGTTGGGTCCAGCGGCTTTCCGGCACCGGGCCGATCGTGGCGGTGCCGTCCGCGAGGAGTCTCCGGAACGAGGCGGGATCCGTGGCTCCTCCGGGGAACCGGCATGCTGCCCCGATAACCGCGACAGGGGTGTCCGCTCCGTTGGATGGCGTCGTGATGTGCTCGGACAGTTCGCGCATGGCAGTTCGCCTCCTCCACGCCGACCAGTTTCAGATTACTCCGCAGGGCCGATCCGGCTCGGGGGCGGTGGCGGGGAGGCCTGGCGAGGGGGCCTGGCGAGGGGGCTTGAACACGGAACACGGAATGTCGCGACCGGTGGTGCGGAGCCTTGCCGAGCGGGCGGCCGGAGGCGGGCAGGGACGTCGCGATCGGCGATCGCCTTCGCGGCGGATCTGTCCAGTCGGTCAACGGTGTCATTGACGGATGGTCGGTCGCGGGTTTCCGGCGCAGGGTCCAGCGTTTTTGGAATGGCGTGAACCCGGCTCGGGCGTTTTCCCGAAGCTGTGCGATTGCCGGAGCTTTGACGTCCCGTTCCTTCTGGAAGTCCGGAGACCGCCCTCGATGCCTGCCGTGGCCGCTGCCCGTACCGCTGCCGTCTGCTGGACCGCTCCGCGACGGGCGTGATGGCGCAGCCGGAGAGCGGCTGACGGCCGGCCGGGTTCAGTCCGTGGCGGGGGAGAGGGTGGCCGGTTCGAGCGTCTCGTCGTCGCGGGCGCCGGCCAGGACGGCGTCCAGCAGTCCGGGGTAGCGGGCGTCCAGGTCCTCGCGGCGCAGCCGCAGCAGGTTCTCCCGGCCCGAGGGCTGCTGCCGGATGACGCCGCTGTCGCGCAGTACCCGCCAGTGGTGCGTCATCGTCGACTTGGCGGTGACCCCGATGGTGGTGAGCACGCTGCCGCAGTTGTGTTCCCCGCCGCTGTCCAGGACCCGTACGGCGGCCAGTCGTACGGGGCTGCCGAGTGCGGACAGGACGTCCTCGATCCGGATCTGGTCCCGTTCGGGGTGGCGGTAGATCATGGTCCCACCGTACCGCGACCGTCCCGCCTGCGACCCTGGCCCCGGCACGCACTACCCTGTAACGAGTGAACATTAATACCGACCCTTACGAGCTGCGGGTGGGCGTGCCGAGCGTCGACACCTTCCGTCACCTGCGCACCGCCGCCGGCATGAGCGACCGCCCCGCCGGGGCGGTCGCCGCCGGACTGCCCCACACCTGGCACGGTGTGACCGCGCACCTCGGGCAGCAGACCGTCGGCATGGGCCGCATCGTCGGCGACGGCGGCGCGGTGTTCCAGATCGTCGATGTCTGCGTCCTGCCCGCCCACCAGGGCCGTGGCCTGGGCCGGCGCATCATGGCCCACCTGACCGCCGAACTCGAACACCGCGCCCCCGCCGGCGCCTACGTCTCCCTGATCGCCGACGGCGACGCCCACCGCCTCTACGCCCACTACGGCTTCACCCGGACCGCCCCGCACTCGGTCGGCATGCACCGCCTGGTCTGACACCCCCGCGTCGACGACCACGGCCGCCCCTTCCGCACCGCGGGCATCCGCGACGCGGCGGCCTACTTCCACAACGGGAAGAGCCGGGCCCGGACCGAGCCCGACCTCTGATCCCCCGTGTCGCGGGCGACGGCCGACCGCGCCCCGTCACAGCACGGAGAGGACGTCCTCGTGCAGTTGGTCGAGGACGAGGCCGTTGTCCCACCGGACCCGGACCGTCACGCGCCCGCCCCGCCCCCGGTACGCGGCCCACTGCGGCTCCAGTTCGGCGATCTCCGCCTCCAGCCGCTCGCGGCTCGCCTCCGGCATGGTGTGCCCGTAGTCCTCGAAGAGCGCCTTGAGTCGCTGGTACTCGCGGACTTCCTGGCTCTGGGGGAGTTCCCCGTTCACCCGCTCGACGGTGCCTTCCATCCCGGCTCCCAGCGCGAGGAACCCGATGACGGCCCCGGGTTCCCCGGCGAGGGCCTCACCGATCCCGAGGTCCTCGGCCAGCCTGACGCGGCGGCCCTCCTCCAGGGTCATCCGTTCTCCGCCTCTCCGTCGATCGGTGCCGCTGCCGCTGCCGCAGCCGGCCTCGGAGGTCACGGTACCCGGCTCCCGGCGACGGGTGACACGCGACCGGGGGGGGCGGCGCGCCTCACGATCGGTGAGCCCATCGATCGTGTTCGGCCCTTCCTCCGGCTGATGGGCTGATCGCATGACGAACCCGCGAACCATCGCACCACCGGCCGCTCCGCCCGCCATCCCGTAGCGCTGGTCGCCGGTCCTCGCCGTCGTGTTCGCCATCTTCACCGTGGTGTCCTCCGAGATGATGCCGGTCGGTCTGCTCACCGCGATGGCGCACGGCCTCGGGGTCAGCGGCGGGGTCACCGGACTCTCCCTCACCGGCCTGATCGCCGCCGCCCTCGCCCCGTTCACCCCGAGGCTGGTCGCCCGGCGCGAGCGCAGGGCCGTCCTGGCGCCGAACTTCGCCGTCCTCGCCGTCGGCCGGATCCTGCTCGGTGCGGCGATGGGCATCGTCCGGGGCCTGGTCACGAGCCTCGGCCCGCGCCTGGCCGAAGGCCTGCGGATCGCCCTCGCCATGACGCTGATCTTCTCCGGCGTCTCCATCGCCTCCGTGCTCGGCGTCCCGCTGGGCACCTTCCTGGCCGCGCTGCTCGACTGGCGCTTCGCGTTCTGGACGCTCGCCGCCCTCGGCGCCGCCTGTGCCGCCGTCGTGCCGGTGCTGCCCGCACCGCCGGTGCCCGAAGGCGGACGGCCGGGCGGGCCGGCCGCCGCGCTGCGCCACCGCGGCGTGGCCGTGGGAATCGCCGTCACCGCGGCGTGGCCGTGGGAATCGCCGTCACCGCCTTCGTCGTGCTCGGCCACTTCGCCGGCTACACCTACGTCCGCCCCGTCCTCGAAGCCGACGCGGGCCTGAGCAGCGGCGTGACCGCCGCCTGCCTGCCGGCCTACGGGCTGGCGGGCGGTGGTTCCACCCCGACAGCCTACGCCCGGCCGCGCACCCCACCCCGGGTCATTCCCCCCAGGGGCAGGAGGCCGCGGCGCGCTCCAACTCGGTCACGCCGTCGGCTCGGCGTTCCCGCAGCAGTTCGCCGCCGAGGGAGTAGCGGGGGGACGCGGCGTCCGACCGGGCGGCCCGTTCCACGATCGCGTCGACGAGGGAGCGGACCATCGACAGGCGCGGATGGGCGGCGTGGATCCGCTTCTCCCACGGGGAGACGACCGCGGCGTTGCGCCCGAAGTCGCTGCCCACGCCCTCGCGGGTGAGGTAGCACAGCAGGCCGCGGCGCTCGGCGATACCGGGCGAGGTGTGCAGGGCGATCGCCTCCCACACCCGGTCGACGTCGGCCTCGGGAACGTCGTGCCGCCGCAGCAGATCCGCCGCCAGGTCCGCGCCCTCCACCTCGAAGCGGGCCGCGCCCGGCGCCAGGTCACCCGCGCCCAGATCGTGCAGCACGGTCGCGGCGAACAGCAGGTCGCGGTCGTACGCGGCGTCCTCCAGGCATCCCTCGTGGGCGGCGACGAGCTCGGCGAAGAGGAAACTGCGCACGCTGTGATTGGCCACCGAGGGGGTCTCGGAGGCCCGCACGGTGGAGAGGACGGCTTCGGCCAGGGGGCCGGACGGCAGGTCGAGTGAGAAGTCCATGGGCGCAGACTACGAATGCTCCGCCGGCCGGTGACAGTGGCACGCGAGGCAGGTACCGCTAGGATCGTGCCATGTCGGCTGTGGAGGAGCATCGGGTCGCGGTGCTGGCGCTTCCGGGGGTGCTCCCGCTCGACCTGGGCATCCCGGTGCAGACCTTCGGCACGGACCCGCACTACCGGGTCACCGTCTGCGCGGACCCGGCGGCCGGGCCGGTCCGCAGCGGCGGGTTCACCGTCACCGCACCGGCCGGGCTGGAAGCTCTGCGGGACGCGGACACCGTTGTCGTCCCCGGCTACGAGGACCCGCAGGCCGCGCCGCCCGCCGCCGCGCTGTCGGCGATCCGCTCCGCGCACGCCCGAGGCGCACGGCTGGTGTCGATCTGCACCGGGGCGTTCGCGCTGGCCGCCGCCGGGCTGTTGGACGGGCGCCCCGCGACGACCCACTGGCGGGACGCCGCCGCCCTGCAGCGCCGGTACCCCCGGATCGACGTACGTCCGAACCGGCTCTTCGTCGACGACGGCGGCATCCTCACCTCGGCGGGAGTCACCGCCGGCATCGACCTGTGCCTGCACATCATCCGGCGCGACCACGGCGCCGCGGCCGCCAACAACCGCGCCCGGGCACTCGTCGCCCCGCCCCAACGGCCCGGTGACCAGGCGCAGTTCATCGAACGCTTCCGGCCCGCCGACCGCGGGGAGGAACTCGCCCCGGTCCGGGCCTGGATGCTCGACAACCTCGCGCACCGCCACAGCGTGGACGAACTGGCCCGCCGCGCGCACATGTCCCGGCGGACCTTCATCCGGCGCTTCCAGCAGGAGACGGACACTTCGCCGATGGCCTGGCTGACCGCCGCCCGCATCGACTGGGCCCGCGAGCTCCTGGAGACGACCGCGGCCCCCGTCGAACAGGTCGCCCGGCTCAGCGGCCTGGGCAGCCCCGCCGCCTTCCGGGCGGCCTTCCACCGCCACGTCGGCACCTCCCCGACGGACTACCGCACCACGTTCCGCGCCTGACGCCGCCGCGTCCGCGCCCCTGAGTACGGTCTCCCAGGCGAGGCGGCCGCTGTCGCCGTCCTTGACGCGCACGACGAGGCGGCGGGAGTCGACGGAGTCGACGACGGCGAGCTTGGTGCGCGCGGTCTTCTAGGCCTTCTGGGCGCTGATCCGGGCGGTGGTGGCGCCGCCGATGCGGCCGGAGGCGGCGGCCTGGAGGCCGCGGACCTTGCCCTGGGAGTCGGCGAGCACGACGGCGTCGCCGCCGACGACGGGCAGGCCCTTGTAGCTGCGCTCGTAGGCGACGGAGTAGAGGCCGCCGACCCAGGGGGTGACGTTCGTGCGCTCGTACGTCTCGTCCGGGCCCTTGGCGAGGGCATCCAGGCCGGCGGCGGCCGCGGCGTCGGCGGCGTTGACGGCGGCGGCCAGGGCGCTGGGCGGCGCGGGGGTGGGCGCGGCGGTGGCTGGGCCCACAGTGGCGGCGATGGTGCCGGCCAGCACGGTCAGGGTGGTTGCCGCGGTCAGTAACCGGCCTGCGGTAGCACCGCGTTTCATCGAGGCTCCTAGCATGTGGGGGGCCTCGACCGCGGAAGGCATGGCTGATGGCGCACCGCAGGGCCGTGTTCGGGGACGGCCGTGCGGGCCTTGCTGGTCGTCGGCCCGACCCGCACCCCGGGCAGGCCGGCCTGCGCCGTTCTGCCGCGCCCGCCGCGCCACCCCGTTCCGGTGTTCCCGGAACCGACCGAGCCTTCGCGCCGTCCCCTCCTACGACTGAGGTCCGGGACCCGCGAACGGAGCCGCCCGCCCGCCGATCAACCGCCGCCGCCGGGCTTGCCGGACGGGCGGGGTGGGAAGGACGGGGCAAAGGCCCGGATACGGGGGAGCGAGCGGGCGGCGGGGCGCGGAGTGGGGGGCGTGTGACGAGTCGTGTCAGGCATGCGGTGCGGGGCGGGGCGGTGGGGCTGGCCGTCTGGTGGCTGTGGATGCCGCTGCTCGCGTTCGTCGTCCGGCTGGTCAAGCACGTCGCGTTCGGCGGCTTCGGGCAGCAGGACCAGAGCTATCTGCTGCTGATCGAGCGGGAGTTCTTCCCGAACGGCGGTCCACTGGACGCGGCGCCGCTGTTCTGGTTCTGGGTCGCGGTGGGGCTGTGCGGCACGGTGTGGGGGGTCGTCCACATCGCGGACGAGGCCGGGGCGGGCCTCGGCGGGTGGCGGGTACGCCTGACCGTGGCGGTGGTCGTGGTCGCGATGGCCGGCTCGCTGGCGCGCGCCGGCACCGGGCTGTGGGACGCCGACAAGGACGCCAGCCGCTTCTACGCGGCGGCGACCGTGCTCGACATCCCGGCCGGCGGCGCGGGCACACCGCGTTCGGTGCTGCCGGTGACCGAGCACACCCGCCCCGGCGACGGCGGCCGCTGCGACCTGGTGGGCACCGCGGACGTGCCGGCCTGTGTGAAGACCGCGCCGATGCCGGACTTCGACTTCGAGGCGCGCACCGCCTCCTACGCCGCCGCGACCAAGGCGCTCACCGACAGCGCCGGCCTGACCTCCGGGATCCACCTGCTGGGGCACAGCCTGCACTACCTGCCCGACGACTCGGCGGGCGGCGGAGTGTGGACGGCCGTCCTGGACGGCTCCGGCGAGCAGCCGATGGAGGGCGTCGCCGTCTGGGACGGCCGCTCGAACTCCGTGGTCACCTGTGCCTTCCGCGGCGACCACGCCTTCCGCCGGGCCTTCGGCGGGACGGGGGCCGTCAGCCTGCGCAACCTGCTCGCCGAGCGCTTCCCGGGCCTGGTCTACAGCGACCAGGACATCTGGGGCTACTGCGACGGCACCGACCCGCGCACCGCCCAGCCGGTGGTGGTCATCTCGGTGGCGCGGCAGACCGGCTTCCGGCAGCGCACGGTGCTGGAGCCGGCCGGTGTGCTGGTGCTGCGTGGCTCGCCGGACGGCCGCCCGGAGGTGTCCTACCGGGCGAACGTGGCCCCGGGCGAACTCCCGGGGGCGGTGTACCCGGCCTCGGTGGTCCGCTCGCAGATCCACGAGGTGCAGTGGCTCGGTGGGCGCGGCGCGAAGGACGACCGAGGCTTCGGCTACGCGCACACCTCGGCGGCGACCAACGCCACCAACCCGGGGGAGTTCCTGCTGCGCTCGAAGGCGGACGGGCACCTCTACTACGTGACGCCGCTGGTGCCGAGGGACAGCTCCTCGCAACTGGTGGTGGCCTTCGCCGTCGTGCAGGCCGACCGCGCCGGCGGCGGCCTCAACGACCTGCACGTGTACGTGCGCGGCGACGACGACCCGTCGGTGAACCTGGACGTGCTGGCCAGCCGGATGGTGTCGTACATGGCGCAGCAGACGTCGATCACCATCAGTGCCGGGAAGGACGGTGCGCTGCAGGAGATCATCCCGTTCGGCCGGGACAAGTGGCGCGGTTTCGTGGACTTCAACGGGCAGACCCAGGACTACATCGACCTTTCCGGCGACGCCCGGGTGACGCCCAATCTGGTCTCGCTGAACGGCAGTATCACCGCGCCGGGCGGCCGGCCTCCCCAGGCCCCGTCCCCGTCCTCGTCGCCGAGCCCGGCCTCGCCCTCCGCGCCCGCGGCTCCGCCGGCGGGCGGATGCGGCGACGACCCGGGGAAGTTGACGACCGGGCAGCTCGCGGCCTGCGTCGCGGAGCTCTCCAAGGCGCTCCAGGGCCGCGTCCAGGACCAGGCCACGCCCCGGCCCTGACCCCCGGGGCACGCGCCGTCGACCGCCGGTCCGCCTCGCCGGCCCCGTTCGCCCGGCCGTGGCCGCCGGCCGCCTGGCCGGACGTGCCGACCAGGTTCCTGCTGTCCGCCGACGACCGCTTCTTCCCGGCCGGATTCATGGGGGTCGCCGAGCGCCTCGGTCTGCGACCGGACGAGCTGTCCGGCGACCACTGCCCGATGCTCGGCCACCCGAAGGAGGTGGCCGAGCATCGGGAGGCCTGCCGCACCGCGCTCTGAGCGCGACAGGGCGGCAGGGCGGCCGAGCGGTAGAGCGACAGGGCCTCGGACCGTCAGGAGACGGCGATCTCGCCGAGCTGCAGGTAGTGGTCGCCGAACTGGTCGGTGCTCAGCCGGGTGCCGGTGACCTTCACATAGCGGGCCGTGGCCGGTGCGAACGGGAAGGTCAGGGTGCCGCCCGGGCGGGGCTGGTCGTGGCGGTCCTCGACGGTGGTCCAGGTGGTGCCGTCGGTCGAGACCTGGACGGTGTAGTCGACCGGGAACCCGAGGCCGGTGTTGGCGCCGTCGGTGCGCGGGGTCAGCCGGACCTGCTCGATCCGGCTCGCGCCCTGGAGGTCCACGACGACCGACTCGTTGGCCGCCGCCGTGGGCGACTTGAGGCTGCTCCATCCCATCGAGTAGCCCGCGGCGGAGTTCAGCACGCCGTCCGTGGCCGCGGCGCGGCCCCAGCCGGAGCCCTCGATCGAACTCGACGTGGTCACCGGCCGGTTGGCGGCCAGGTTGTCGCCGGCGGCCTCGATCTCGGCGAGCTGCATGTGGTAGTTGCCGCGCGGGTCGGTCCGCAGCCTGGTCCCGGTGACCTTGACATAGCGCACGTCGGTGGGCGCGAACGCGACGGCCTGGGCCGAGGCGTCGGGCCGCGGCTGGTCGTGCCGGTCGGCGACGGTGGTCCAGGTGCTCTTGTCGGTCGAGACCTGGACGGTGTAGTCGACCGGGAAGCCCAGGCCGGTGTTGGCGCCGTCGGCGCGGGCGAAGAGGTCCAGCCGGCTGATCCGGCGGTTCGAGCCGAGGTCGACGGTGACCGACTCGGTGTGGTCGGTGGACACGTTGTTGATGCTGCTCCAGCCGAGGGTGCCGGTCGGCAGCGACCGGCGGCCGTCGGTGAGGGCGGCGCTGCTCCAGCCGTCGGCCTCGTAGCTGCTGGTGGCGGAGACGGCGGCGGCCTCGGCGGGGTCGGTGCCGGGGTTGAGCCGCACGTTGTCGAAGCGGGCGGCGGCGCCGCCGGTGACGAGCCCGATGTTGCCGACCGGGTAGCCCGAGTCGTCGACGGACATCAGCTTCGTCGCGCCCGCGTACACGTCGAGCGTCGAGCCGCGGGTGACGACCCGCAGGGTGACCGTCTGACCGGGGGTGAAGCCGGGCACGTTGGCGGTGCGCAGCATGGTGTTGCCGCGGTTGACGAAGACCTCGCCGTTGTTGCGCAGCGCCACCAGGTAGCCGGTCTGGCGGTCGACCGGGTTCTGGCTGTGGACGGTCAGGCCGGCCCAGTTCGCGTTGCCACCGCTGGCGTTGGTCCCGGTGATCCGGACGTCGACGGAGGCGGCGACGTCCCCGTAGGCGCGTCCGGCCACCGCGGCGACGTTGTTCCACTCGTCACCGGCGCTGGTCTGCGCGTAGCCCTGGTCGCCGGTGACGGACCAGGAGCCGTGGGTGTGGCGCCACTGGGTGTCGGCGCCGGAGGAGAAGTCGTCGGTGAACGGGTAGGAGGCGTCGGGTCCAGGGGAGGTGAGGGCGTCGAGGATCTGCTTGTGGCGGTAGTCGATCTCGGTGCCCGAGGTGGTGAACTCGGTGGAGCTGGTGATCAGCGACGAGGTCAGGGCGTGGGCCAGGACCGGCTTGGTGGCGGCGAGCTGCTTGAGCAGCTCGTAGTCCTGCACGCCGGCGAGCAGGGCCTCGCTGCGCATGCTGTCGAAGACGTCGGGCGCACCGGGCTTCGGGTTCGGGCGCACCAGGAACGGGTCGCCGCTGGTCCAGCCGTTGAAGGTGTCGACGCCCTTGTACTTGCCGGCGTTGGCGTCCCACTCCGACCAGATGTTCCAGCCCCAGTGGAGGAAGCCGTTACCGCCGATCGCCGACACCATCCACGGCGTCAGCCGGGAGTCGGAGAGGGGGTAGCTGATGAGGCGGTTGGCGTGGCCGTCCTCGGGGCTGCCGCTGAAGTAGAGCCAGAGGTCCTTGCCGGCCAGGCGCTTGTCCTGGTAGTAGGCGGCGTTGGCGTCGTAGTCGTCGTCGACGTGCGGGGTGAGGGTGGAGAGCGTGTTGTCGACGGAGGGCCCGGTCCACAGGTGGGCCTCGTTGGTCATGCCCTGCGGGAAGTACTGGTGGAAGCGCTGGTAGAGCCAGTTGGAGTTGGCCGCCCAGCCGGTGTTGGCGGGGTTGGGCTCGTCGGACGCGGAGAGGTAGAACACGTCGCTCCACCGGCGGCCCGGTGCGCAGACCGTTCCCGCGTCCAGGCACTTGGTGTCGAGGTGGGCCTTGAGCGCGGGCAGGGCGGCGGCGAGGTACTTCTCGGCCTGGTCCGAGCCGGGTGCCACGCGGGCCATCCGCACCCCGCCGCTGCCGTCCGGGACGAGGACCTCCACGTTCGAGCCGTCGTCCTCCAGGAGGTGGGGGGTGTAGATGTACTGGAGCGCTCCGGCGTCCTGGAAGAGCTGGACGAAGCGGTCGAAGGTCGTCCAGTCGAAGGTGTAGGTGCCGTTCACCAGCGTGGTGCCGGGGATGGCGAGTGCCTGGAAGTCCGCGAAGACCGTGTTGTTGCGGTGCTTGGCGTGGTTCTTGGCGATGTTCCCCATCAGGGTCCACCAGTCGGGGGAGTACGCGTCCACTCCGTACTGGCTGGGTATCGAACTGGCCGTCAGGGTGTAGTCCCAGCCGACCGAGGTGAACCAGTTGTTCAGCCGGAAGGTGGAGCGGTTCGTCGGGGGCAGTTCGGCCGCGTACACCGTCACCGAGACCGGAACGTCCACCGGGCCCGCCGAACTCTTCACGGTGGCTTTCCCGGTGTAGGTGCCGGGCGCCTGCCCGGGGGGCACCGCCACGCTGTAGTGGTACGGCTGGGTGGTGTTGGTCGCCAGGTTGTAGGGGTCGTTGCCGACGAGCGCGTCGTAGTACTCGTTGCCGCCGTTCGGCGGGTCCTGGCGGTGCGGGCTGTTGTTCTTCGAGATGTTCGGGTGGTTGTATTCCCGGTTGACGGTGATCCTGGAGGCCGGGATCACCGCCCCGCCCGGTCCGGTGAGGTCGCTCGCCTGCACCGACAGACCGGTCAGGCTCCCCCCGGAGCGGACGGCGATCTGGGCGGTCTGGACCTCGTTCCGCGCGGCGAACATGGTCACCGGACCGGTCGGCCGCTGGGGGGCCGGCGAGGACGAGAAGACATGGTCGGCGCCGCTGGCGACCCAGACCGAGGGCGGGGCGGCGGCCCCGGCCTGACCGGGCAGCACGGAGGCCGCGACCAACGCCGCCAATGCCGCTGTCGAAGCCCTTGTGGACAGTTTCCCCACGACATCCCCTTCATCGTATTCATACTGCTCCGCGCACGGTCGATCCGTGGCGCTGCAAGTCATATCGCATGAAGAGCAGGTTGTTTGAGGTTTTGACAGAAAAGCGGGATCTTCCTCAGCGTTGCCGCGGACGGCGCCCCGGGGCCGGGTCGAGGGGGAGCCGGTCACCGGTGGTGCCGGCTTCCAGCCGTCGTAGTTCGTCAGCACGTGCTGACGGAGGATCCTGGTCACGGCGACACCGTTCCGATCGGTTGTCTGCCCGGCCGCGGGGGGCGGCGGGGGCGGGCGTAACTGCGGGGACGCGCCGCACCCTAGCGATGGTGATCAGCTCCGAACAGATCGGGATTGACCGTTCGGCATATCCACCCGAAAACGATCATTCAGAGATCGGCCTGTTGTGCACCGTGCGGGCCGGGCCGGAGCAAACCCGGTGACACGCGTGGGTTACGCAAGGAGACTGTCTGCGGAGACACGGACAATCGAAGGCTGAGGGGTAACACGGTGGCACTGGCCAAGAAGGGTTCCCGCCGCATCGTCGTCGACGGTGTCGAGTACCGCTGGCGGGTGAGCAGGCGGCACCTGTGCTGTGACTACGAAGGCGGCACCTTGGGCTACGTGGCGGAGGAGGCGGCCCGCCCGGGGGCGACGCTCGTCGTGGAGACCGGACGGCGGGCCTTCGTCGCCCCGGACCTGGTGCCGGACCAGGTCGTCCTGCCGGGGGAGGTCGCCGCCGGTATCCGGGCGGCGCGCTCGAAGGGCTGGACGCCGAGCTCCAGCGGCTCGCCCTTCAAGCTGGACCTGTCCGCCGGCTGAGTGGGGCGGCTCGGGCTCCGCCGGTCCCGGCCGCTGCCGCGACAGCGCCGGGGCGTCATCGGGTATCGGAGAGCGTGGCGCCCGCACCTGAGGCCAGGGCGTCCCCCAGCGCCGTGCGCTGGTAGAGCACGGAGCGCCCCGAGCGGGCGCGGCTGAGCAGGCCGGCATCGAGCAGGACCGCGAGGTGGTCACCGACCGCGCCGGTCGCCAGCCGGAGCTGGCGGGCGAGCTGGCTGGTGCTGGCGGGGGTGTCCAGCGCGGCGAGGACCCGGGCCCGCGAACGCCCGATCAGCGCGCCGAGGGCCTGGGGCGGGCCGGCGGGCGGTGTCCCCAGGAGGGCGGCGGTGCCGCGGGCGGGGTAGATCAGGGTCTTCGGCCAGGGCGGCGCCGTGTGCGCCGCCACGGTCGGGACGATGAAGACCGAGGGGATCAGCAGCAGTCCCTCCCCGGCCAGCGCCACGGTGTCGCCGGCAGCAACGCGGACCTCGATCGCCCCGTCCCGCCACGACACCCCGTCGTGCAGGCCGGCGATCACGGCCTCCCGCCCCTGTTCGCCGATCAGGCCCACCCGGTGCACCACGTCCCGCTCGCTGACCGGCGATGCCTATGTGCTGGGGCGGTCACTGAACAGCATGGCCTCCTCGGTCGCCCAACTGGCGGGCCTGGCCGTCGGCGGGGCCGCCGTCGCGGCCCTCGGCACCCGCCAGGCGCTCGCCGTCGGCGCCGCGCTCCACCTCACGGCCGCGGTGGCGGTGCGTCTGGGCCTGCCGCGAATCGACCCCGGCAGCGGTCCGTCCGGCTCCGTGGCGAAGGCCGGACTGCGCGGGACCGCAGCCCTGATGAGCACCCGGTGCCCGCGACGGCTGCTGCTCGCGCAGTGGCTGCCGGGCGCCGCCACGGCCGGCGTCGAGGCGCTGATCGTCGCCTACGCGGGGCAGCGGCACTTCGCCCCCGGCACCTACGCCCTGCTGATGGCCTGTGTGCCGGCCGGCATGCTGACGGGCGCCCTGGTCGTCGGCCGCCTGGTGCGGCCGCCCGTGCGGGAGCGCCTGGTGGCCCCGCTCGCCGCAGTGATGGGACTTCCGCTGCTGGCCTTCGCGGCCGGTCCCGGCGCCGGGTTGAGCGCGGTCCTGCTGCTCTGCGCCGGGACCGGCTTCGCCTACTCCCTGGGGCTGCAGCGGGCCTTCCTGGACGCCGTGCCTGCCGCCGCCCAGGGTCAGGCGTTCAGGCTGCTGCACTCCGGCACCATGACCCTGCAGGGCGTCGGCCCCGCCTGCTTCGGTGTGCTCGCGACCGTGGCGGGCACCGGCGCCGCGATGGCCGCGGCCGGCGCCGCCACCTTGGCGACCGCCTGCTGGATCGCCACCTGGCACACCGCAACCCCGTCGTAGTCGCGGCCCAGGGCCGCCCTTTGCCCGGGCACCCGCCCGCGGGGTCCGGAAAAGTGTCGACTTCATCATGGCCTGTCAGGGGGCCTGTCCGGTAGGACCGGGAGCACAGCCGATCGCCCTTGTCCGGCGCCTCGGCGACGCGCAGACTCGACGTCATCCACTCTCCCCGGCTCCGTGCCGGCGCCCGCTCCCGGGCGCCGGCACGTACGTCGTGCTGCCCTGCGCGGCCGCCGGGGAGGGGGCGACGACGAAGGGGGACACGGTGAATCAGGATGCGGTACTGCGGGCGAGGATGCGGCTGCTCGGCACGGACCGGCGGGTGCTGCGGGGGCGGCGGGGGCTGTGGGCCTACCGGGTGCTGACGCAGGTCTCGCCCGAGGTGTACGGATCGAAGCCGGCCCGGGTGCTGGTCGACGCGACCCGCTTTCCGGTCCGCTGCTCCCACCGCGGGCACCACGCGGGGGCGCCCGGGGGCGCTGCTCGGGCGTCAGCCCGCGCTGTGGGTGCGGGCCAGTCGGGCGCCGGCGGCGGTGAGCCAGTGGGCCGCCCGGTGGCGGGCGTCGGCCGGGTCGCCGGACAGTGCCGTGAGGGTGAGCGCGCCGGGGTCGGAGGCCTCGCCGGCGACGACCCGGGCGGGGACGCCGGCCCGCTCCGCGCGGGCGAGGACCTCGCCGACCGCCTTGCCGTGCAGGCTGGTGAGGTCGAAGCGGCCCTCGCCGGTGATCACCAGGCCGGCCCCGGAGAGGGCCGCGTCGAGTCCGGTCAGCCCGGCCACCGCCGCCGCACCGGGGACCACCCGGGCGCCCCAGGCGTTCACCAGGCCGTAGGCGGTGCCGCCGGCCGTGCCCGAGCCGGGGAGGTCCGGGTCGCCCCCGAGCAGGTCGGCGAAGCGCCGCAGCCCCGCCTCCAGCAGGGCGATCCGGGCCGGGTCGGCGCCCTTCTGCGGGCCGTAGACCGCAGCCGCCCCGGTGGGGCCGAGCAGCGGGTTGGTGACGTCGGTCAGCAGCCGGACGCCGCCGGGCGGGGCGGGGCGCAGGGCGGTTCGGTCGAGCCGGGCGGCCCGGGTGAGGGCGCCGCCGCCGTCCGGGAGGTCGGCGCCGGTGTCGTCCAGCAGCCGCAGGCCGAGGGCGGCCAGCAGTCCGGCACCGCCGTCGGTGGACGCGGAGCCGCCGAGCGCGACGGTCACCTGCCGCGCGCCGGCGTCCAGCGCGGCGGCGATGGTCTCGCCGGTGCCGCGGGTGCCGGCGGTGAGCGGGGCGAGGGCGTCGCCGAGCAGCGGCAGGCCGCCCGTGTCGGCCAGTTCGACCAGCGCGGTGCCGTCCGGCAACAGCGCGAAGCGTCCGGCGACCGGCCGCCCGTCGGGGCCGGTGCAGCAGGGGACCAGGTGCAGGACGGCGCCGGGGAGGGCCGCCGCGAGCGCGTCGAGGGTGCCCTCCCCGCCGTCGGCCATCGGACGGATCAGCAGCTCGTCGCCCGGCCGCACCGAGCGCCAGCCGGCGGCCAGCGCCAGGGCGGCGTCCCGGGCGGTGACGGTGCCCTTGAAGGAGTCCGGCGCGACGACGACCCTCACGGCGTGGCCAGGTGGGTGCGGTGCCGCTCGATGAGGGTGCGCAGCGTCAGCTCGCCCGGGGTGTCCCAGATCTCCTGGTTGAAGATCTCGACCTCGATCCAGCCCTCGTACCCGGCGGCGGTGACCAGGTCGGTGAGGGCACGGAAGTCGATGTGGCCGTCTCCGACGTGGCCGCGGCCGAGCAGGGCGTCGGCGGGCAGCGGCAGGGTCCAGTCGCACACCTGGTAGGAGGCGATCCGGCCCTCCCGCCCGGCGCGGGCGATCTGCTCGCGCAGGGCCGGGTCCCACCAGACGTGGTAGCTGTCGACGACGACGCCGACCTGCCGGGCGGGGTGCAGGGCGGCGAGGTCGAGCGCCTGACCCAGGGTGGAGACCACCGCCCGGTCGGCGCAGAACATCGGGTGCAGCGGCTCGATCGCCAGCCGCACGCCGAAGTCGCCCGCGTGCGGGGCGAGTTCGGCGAGAAGGTCGGCGACGGCGGCGCGGGCGCCGACCAGGTCGCGGCTGCCGGCCGGCAGGCCGCCGACGACCAGCACCAGGGTGTCGGTGCCGAGTTCGGCGGCCTCCTCGACGGCCTGGAGGTTGTCGGCGAGCGCGGCCCGGCGTTCCCCGGGCCCGTCGGCGGTGAGGAAACCGCCCCGGCAGAGGCTGCTGACGGCGAGTCCGGCGTCCCGGCACAGCTTCGCGGAGCGGGCCAGGCCGGTCTCGGCGACCTTGTCGCGCCACAGCCCGATGGCCGGGATGCCGGCGTCCGCACAGCCCCGCACGGCCTGCGGCAGGCTCCAGCCCCGGGTGGTGATCTGGTTGAGCGACAGCCTTTCGAGGCCGTTCATCGCGTCGGCGCCGTTCATGCCGTCACCCCCGCGACCGCGAGCAGCCGGCGCATCCGCCCGGCGGCGAGGTCGGGGTCGGGGAGCACCCCGGCCGCGTCGGCGAGCCGGAACAGCTCCACCAGGTGGGGCACCGAACGCCCGCTCTGCGCACCGCCCACCATGGTGAAGTGGTCCTGGTGGCCCGCCAGCCAGGCGAGGAAGACCACGCCGGTCTTGTAGTGGAAGGTCGGTGCGGCGAACAGGTGCCGGGCCAGCGGCACGGTCGGCGCGAACAGTTCCTCGTAGCGGTCGAGGTCGCCCTCGTCCAGCGCCCGCAGCGCCGCCGCGGCGGTGGCCGCGATCGGGTCGAAGACGCCCAGCAGGGCGTGGCTGTGGCCGAGTTCGTCGCCGCGGATCAGCTCGGGGTAGTGGAAGTCGTCACCCGTGTACATCCGCACGCCGGCCGGCAGCGCGCGGCGCAGGGCGATCTCCCGGCCGGCGTCCAGCAGCGAGACCTTGATGCCCTCGATCCGGTCGGCGTGCGCGCCGATCAGCTCCAGCACGGTGGCGGCGGCCGTGTCGAGGTCGGTGGAGCCCCAGTAGCCGGCCAGGGTGGGGTCGAACATCTCGCCGAGCCAGTGCAGCAGCACGGGGCGCTCGGAGCCCGCGATCAGCGCGCCGTACACCTCCAGGTAGTCCTCCGGGCCGCGCGCGGCGGCGGCCAGGGCGCGGCTGGCCATCAGGATCGGCTGCGCGCCGGCCTCCTGGACCACGGTCAGCTGCTCCTCGTAGGCGGCCCGGACGGCGTTCAGCGGGTGGGTGCCGGGGGCGAGCTGGTCGGTGCCGACGCCGCAGGCCAGCCGGCCGCCGCAGGCGCGGGCCGCAGCCCCGGAGCGGGTGATCAGCTCGCGGGTGGCCGGCCAGTCGAGGCCCATGCCGCGCTGGGCGGTGTCCATCGCGTCGGCCACGCCGAGGCCCAGCGACCACAGGTGCCGGCGGAAGGCAAGGGTGGCGTCCCAGTCGACGGCGGCGGGTGCGCCGGGGGCGTTGTCGCCCAGCGGGTCGGCGACCACGTGGGCGGCGGCGAAGGCCACCCGCGAGCGGGCCGGGGCGGGCGAGGCGGGCAGGGCCGCGGGCTCGCGCAGCCGGATCCGGCCGTGGCCGGGCAGGTCGATCTCGGTCATCGGAATTCCTTCGTGGATACTCTCGGCTTTGGCCGGGGGAGCGGCTCGTTCGTGAGAACCAAACGATCGTGATCGAGGATCTGACCGTCCGGAACATGCTCAGGAACCGGACGCTTGCCCGTGCCGTCTCGGACGCGGGCTGGGCCGAACTGCGGTCCATGCTGGAGTACAAGGCCGACTGGTACGGCCGGGACCTGGTGGCCGTGGACCGTTGGTTCCCCTCGTCTGAACTGTGTTCGGCCAGCGGCATCCTGCGGGGCAGGATGCCGCTGAACGTCCGTGAGTGGACGTGCGGCTGCGGTGCGACCCATGACCGGGACGTGAACGCGGCACGCAACATCGTTGCCGCCGGGCTGGCGGTTGCAGCCTGTGGAGGCGGTGCAAGACCTCAACGCAGTACTCCGGGCGGGCGGTCGTCGGTGAAGCAGGAAGTAGTCCCACCGCCGCGCTCGCGCGCAGCGGCTCAGCCGCGAGGCTGAGGGGACCTCCCTCTCCTCAGGAGGGGAAGGAAGTCAAGGTGTCAGTGCATCCGTCTCGTCGGCGGGCGGCTGCGGGGCGGTCGGGTCCCCGGCGGCCGGGTGCCGGCCGGCCGGCCCGGGTGCGGCCGCCGGGCGGTCACAGGGACAGTTCGGGGACGTCCATCCGGCGTCCCTCGCGGGCGGAGCGCAGGCCGAGTTCGGCGAGCTGCACGCCCTTGGCGCCCTCCAGCAGGTCCCAGTGGTAGGGGGAGCCGGTGGTCACGTGGCGCAGGAACAGCTCCCACTGCGTCTTGAAGCCGTTGTCGAACTCCTCGTTGTCCGGCACTCGCTGCCACTGCGCGCGGAACGGCTCGGTCACCGGCAGGTCCGGGTTCCAGACCGGCTTGGGGGTGGCCGCGCGGTGCTGGAAGCGGCACTCGCGCAGTCCGGCGACCGCACTGCCCTCGGTGCCGTCCACCTGGAACTCCACCAGCTCGTCGCGGTCCACCCGGACCGCCCAGGAGGAGTTGATCTGGGCGGTGATGCCGCCCTCCAGCTCGAAGACGCCGTACGCGGCGTCGTCGGCGGTGGCCCGGTAGACCTGCCCGTGCTCGTCCGTCCGCTCGGGGATGTGGGTGGCGGTGTGCGCGTACACCGAGCGGACGGGGGCGATGATGCCGTCCAGCACGTAGCGCCAGTGCGGGAACATGTCGAGGACCATGCCGCCGCCGTCCTCGGCGCGGTAGTTCCAGGACGGCCGCTGGGCCTGCTGCCAGTCGCCCTCGAAGACCCAGTACCCGAACTCGCCGCGCACGGAGAGGATCCGGCCGAAGAACCCGCCGTCCACCAGCCGCTTGAGCTTGCGCAGGCCGGGGAGGAAGAGCTTGTCCTGCACGGCGCCGTTGCACACCCCGGCGTCGCGGGCGAGGCGCGCGAGGTCGAGCGCGGCCTCCAGCGACTCGGCGGTGGGCTTCTCGGTGTAGATGTGCTTGCCGGCGGCGATCGCCGTGCGCAGCGCGGTCTCCCGGGCGGGGGTGACCTGGGCGTCGAAGTAGATCTCGGCGAGCGGGTGGGCGAGGGCCTCGTCGAGCGAGGTGGTCCAGTGGGTGAGGCCGTGCCGGTCGGCGAGGTCCTCGAGCTTGGCGGCGTTGCGGCCGACCAGGATCGGTTCGGGCCACAGCGTCTCGCCGTCGCCGAGCGGCAGGCCGCCCTGGTCGCGGATGGCGAGGATGGAGCGGACCAGGTGCTGGCGGTAGCCCATCCGGCCGGTGACGCCGTTCATGACGATGCCGATCACCCTGCGGGGCATGGGGGTTCTCCGATTCGTTGCTGGTGCGGGGACGCGATGCGGGGGCACGCGATGCGTGTGCACGTGGTGCGGGGCCGCGCGGCGCGGGATCACGCGGTGCGGTGGACGTCCTCGGCGAGGACGGGGTGAGCGAACGGCTGCCCGGCGGTGTAGCGGGCGAGTTCGTCCGCGGCGGCGGCCGCCATCCGGTGCAGCTCACCGCCGAGGGAGCCGGCCACGTGGGGCGTGAGGAAGACGTTCGGCAGGTCGTAGAGCGGGGAGTCGGCGGGCAGCACCTCGGGCTCGGTGACGTCGATGACGGCGTCGAGGCGCCCGGAGGCGACCTCGCGCACCAGCGCCTCCTGGTCGACCAGGGAACCGCGCGAGGTGTTGACCAGAGTGGTGCCGTCGCGCATCAGGGCGAGCCGGCGGCCGTCGATCAGGTGCAGGGTGGCCGGGAGTTCGGGGGCGTGCACGCTCACCACGTCGGAGGCGGCGCAGAGCTCGTCCAGGCCGACGGCGCGCGCGCCGAGCCGGGCGGCCTCGGCGGGGTCGACGTAGGGGTCGTGCAGCAGCAGGTCGAGGTCGTGCGGGCGCAGCAGTTCCAGCACCCGTCGGCCGATCCGGGAGGCGCCGACGACGCCGACGGTGCGCCGGTAGTTGCCCGCCGCGGCGTACGCCAGCTGCCAGTCGTGCGGGGCGCGGCGGCGCCGGTACTCCTCGCGGATCGGCAGCAGCCGCTTGTTGGCGAGCAGCACGACGGCGACGGTGTACTCGGCGACCGGCAGGGCGTTGGCCCAGGCCGCGGAGGTGACCTGCAGGCCGCGGCGCCAGCAGGCCTCGGTGACGTGGTGCTTGACCGAGCCGGCGGCGTGGATGACGGCGCTCAGCCGCGGGGCGGCGGCCAGCACCTCCTCGTCGATCGGCGGGCAGCCCCAGCTGGAGACGATCACCTCGGCGCCGGCGAGCGCCGCGCGGGCCTCGGGGGTGGTGAAGTCGTCCAGGACGAGCGCGGGGTCGAGGTCGGCCAGCGCGGTGAGCCGGGCCAGGGTGTGCGGGTCGATCAGGCGGCCGGCGAGCTCGCGGTGCATGGCGAGGACGGCGCGGGGGCGGTGGGCGGGCCGGCCGTCGGGCACGGTGGTCTCCCGGTCGGGCGTAGGGGCGGGCGTAGGGGCGGGCGCGGTCACGGAGAGGGTGCCGGTCACGCAGGCGGTGCCGGTCACGGCGGTGGCGGGGTTCGGGTTCACTTGACGCTCCCTGCGGTCAGTCCGGCCTTCCAGTGCCGCTGGAGCAGCACGAACGCGAGCACGAGCGGCACGATGGCGAGCAGCGAGCCGGTGATGACCAGCGGGTAGTACTCGGGGAAGGCCTTGGTCTGGGCGTTCCAGCTGAACAGGCCGAGGCTGACCGGGAAGAGCCGGTTGTCGGAGAGCATCACCAGCGGCAGGAAGAAGTTGTTCCAGATGGCGGTGAACTGGAACAACAGCACGGTGACGAAGCCGGGCATCACCATCCGCAGCCCGATCGACCAGAAGGTGCGCAGTTCCCCGGCGCCGTCCATCCGGGCGGCCTCCAGGACCTCGTTCGGTACGTAGCCGGCGCAGAACACCCGGGCCAGGTAGACGCCGAAGGGGTTGACCAGCGAGGGCAGGAAGACCGCCCAGAAGGTGTTGACGATGCCGAGCTCGGAGGCCAGCAGGTACATCGGCAGGGCGAGTGCCGTGGTGGGCACGAGCACGCCCAGCAGCACGAGGCCGAACAGCTTCTCCTTGCCGGGGAAGCGGTAGACGTGGAAGGCGTAGCCGGCCGCGACGCACACCAGTGCGCACAGCAGGGAGCCGATCCCGGCGTACAGCAGCGAGTTCAGGTACCAGCGGAAGTAGATGCCGTCGCCGGTGGTGGCCAGGTCGTGCAGGTTCTGCCCGAGCCGGAAGTTGTCGGCGCCCAGGGCGTTCCCGCCGAGCAGGTCGGCGGTGTTCTTGGCGGAGGCGGTGAGCAGCCAGCCGAGCGGCCACAGGGTGTAGACGGTGGCCAGGACGAGGGTGCCGTTGACGGCGGTCCCGGAGAGCGTCCAGGGGCGGCGCGGCCGGTGCGCCCGGGTCGGCCGGCCCGGCGGGGCGGTGTTGGGGCGGGTGGCGGTGGTGGTCATGCGTCGGCCTCCCGCCGGGGTCCGGAGCGGCCCCGGGTGAGCCGGGTGACGGCGAAGGAGAGCCCCGCCGCGGCGAGGGCCAGCAGCACCGAGGAGGAGGCGGCGAGCCCGTAGTCGTGGCGCTCGAAGGCGGCCGTGTAGGCGTACATGTTCGGGGTCCAGGAGGAGGTGACGCCCGGCGAGGTGCCGTAGAGGATCACCGGCTCGGTGAACAGCTGGAGCGAGCCGATGACGGTGAACAGGCCGACCATCGCGATCGACGGCCGGATCAGCGGCACCTTGATGCTCAGGGCGGTGCGCAGCGGTCCGGCGCCGTCGACGACGGCGGCCTCCAGCACCGTGCGGTCGATGGCCTGCAGCGCGGCGTAGAAGATGACCAGGTTGTAGCCGGTCCACTGCCACAGCGCCATGTTGACCACGGCGGGCAGCGGGTGGCCGAGCGGATCGGGCTGGGTGCCCAGGGCCTCCAGCGCGTCGAGCACGGGGCTGATGCCGGGGGTGTACAGGTACATCCACAGCAGGGCGGCGATGATGCCGGGCACGGCGTGCGGGATGAACAGCGTCAGCTGGAAGAAGCGCCGGGCGCGGGCCAGCGTGGAGTCCAGCAGCAGGGCCAGGACGAGCGCCAGGCCGGTCATCAGCGGGATGTAGAGCAGGCAATACTGCGCGGCGGTCAGGAACCCGCCGCGGAACGCCTCGTCGCTCAGGGCCCGGGTGTAGTTGCCGAGCCCGGTGAAGACCGTCTCGGCGTCGCCGAAGCCGAGGCCGGAGCGGCGTTCGGTGAACAGGCTGAGCCTGATCGCGTAGCCGATCGGGATCAGCGTGCAGGCGGTGAAGAGCAGGAGGAACGGGGCGAGCAGCACGGCCGGTGCCCCGTACCGCCCGCTCCGCCGGCCGGCAGCGCGGGCGGTACGGCCGGGATGGGTGCCGGAGGTCACTGGGCGACCTTCAGTCCGCGGTTCTTGAACTCGGCGAGGGTGGCCTGCTGCGCGGTGGTGAGCGACTCGTCGATGGTGCCGGTCCGGCCGGCGACCTTGCCGAAGGAGTCCTTCAGCGAGCCGTTGGTGACGCCCATCGCCGGTCCCCAGGTCCAGCCCGGCTTGACGGACTTGGCGGCGTCCGTGTAGAGGGCGTAGAGGTCCTGGCCGCCGTAGAAGTCGGTGTTGAAGGCCTGCTTGGCGACCGGCACCAGCTCGGCGGCGGCCGGGTAGGCGGAGGAGGTGCCGGAGGAGATCCGGGCCTTGAAGCCGTCCGCGGTGGTGGTCGCCCAGGTGGCGAACTCGACGGCCGCCTTGGCCTTCTTGCTGTCCTTGGACACGGCGAAGGTGGTGCCGCCGAGCATGCCGCTGGCGGGGCTGCCGTCCCAGCTGGGCATCGGCGCGGCCGCCCAGGTGCCGTTGACCTCGGGGGTGGTGCCGACGTTGGCCTTGAGGACGCCGCCGCCCCAGGTGGCGCCGAGGTAGCCGGCCGTCTCGCCCTTCTGCAGGGACGCGGTCCACTGCTGGCTGAAGGACGGCATGACGCGCACGAGGTCCTCGTCGGCCAGCTTCTGCCAGTACTCGGAGACCTTGCGGGTCTCCGGCCCGGTCAGGTCGGCCTTCCAGGCCTCGTCGGCGGCGGCGAACCAGTGGGCGCCGTTCTGCCAGGCCATCGCCTCGAAGGTGGTCGGGTCGTCGGGGAAGAAGGTGGCGATGCGGGTGTCGGGCTGGGCCGCCTTCAGCTGCTGCGCCGCGGTGCGGAACTCGTCCCAGGTCCTGGGGACGGTGATGCCGGCCTTGGCGAAGAGGTCCTTGCGGTAGTAGAAGACCTGGGGGGAGGCGTCCAGCGGCAGGGCCCAGGTCCGGCCGCCGAGCGAGGTGAGCTCGACGGCCTGCGGCAGGTACTTGGCCTTGAGGTCGTCGCCGACGAGCTTGCTGATGTCCTGGACGGCACCCTGGCTGACGAAGTCCGGCAGCTGCGGGTACTCGACGTTGAAGACGTCGGGGGCGTTGCCGGCCTTGACCGCGTTGGAGAGCTTGGCGTAGCCGCCGGCCGCGCCCGCCGGGATCTCCTCGAAGGTGACCTGGATGTCCGGGTGGCTCGCGTTGAACGCGGCGACCACGTCCTTGGTGCCCTTCGCCCAGCCCCAGAAGGTCAGGCTGACCGGCTTGCCGTCGTCCGCGGCGGCGGCCCCGTCGCCGCTGCTGCCGCAGGCGGCGAGCAGGGTGACGCAGAGCGCGGCCGAGGTGGCCGCAGCGGCGGCGCGGAGGGCTCTGCGCCGGGAGATGGGGGTCGAGCGCATGGGTGGGCTCCTTACGGCGAGGGTGCGCGGGCCCCGGGACGGTCGGCTCCGACCGGGGACCCGCAGAGGGTGGGGGCGATTGGCTGTCATCCTGAGCAGGTCGGCGATCGGAGTCAAGAGATTTGGATCAAATGATCTGACCTGATCGACCCGTCCGGTCGTCGGCAGAGTCGCCGTGACCTCGGGAAATCCCGAAAAGTCGGGGCAGATGGCCCCTGGGGCGGCAACATCACAATCCGATCAAGCCGCTCATTTGATCGCCGTGGCTTGACGAATGATCAAGTGCTGCCTAGATTCCGGCTCACCACCCGATCACGGAGGACCTCATGCGCCTGCCCCCGGAGGACCGCGACCTCAGCCCGTACACCGGCTGGACCAGGGAGCACTGGGAGGCGGTGGCCGACGCCCTGCTGACCGCGGTCCGCCCGTACGCCAGTCCCGCCGGAGCGCTGATCGACCTGCCCGGCCCCCGCCCGAGCCGCTCCGGGCGCCGCTCCGACGGACTGGAGGGCTTCGCCCGCACCTTCCTGCCCGCCGCCCTGCGGGTGGCGGGCGCGGGCGGCGCCGATCCGCACGGCCTGCTGGCGCACTACGCCGCCGGACTCGACGCCGGCACCCGGACCCCCACCGGCGAGCGCGACCTCGCCGACGGCGACCGAGAGTCCTGGCCGCTGATCACCGACCGGGGCCAGGCCATGGTCGAGGCCGCCTCCATCGCCTTCGCGCTGCGCCTCACCCGCCCCTGGCTGTGGGACCGGCTGCCCGGACCCGTCCGCGACCGGGTCGGCCGCTGGCTCGCCGACGCCCTGCACCGCGCGCCCAACGACAACAACTGGTGGCTCTTCCCGCTGTCCGTCGGCGGCTTCCTCGCCGAGGCCGGCATCGCCGAACCCGAGGCCCGCGCCGCGGTCCGCCGCGGGCTGGAGCACATCGACCGCTGGTACCTCGGCGACGGCTGGTACACCGACGGCCGCCCCCGCGCCTTCGACCACTACAACGGCTGGGCCCTGCACCTCTACCCCGTCCTGCACGCCCACCTCGCCGACGACCGGGCCCTGCGCGCCGAGTACGGCGAACGCCTCGCCGCCCACCTGGCCGGCTACGCCCACACCTTCGGGGCCGACGGCGCGCCCGTCCACCAGGGCCGCTCGCTCACCTACCGCTTCGCCGCCACGGCCCCCCTGTGGGCCGGGGCCCTCACCGGCCAGACCCCGCTCGCCCCCGGCACGACCCGCCGCCTCGCCTCCGGCGCCCTGCGCCACTTCGTCGACCGCGGCGCCGTCGACGACCGGGGCCTGCTCACCCTCGGCTGGCACGGACCCGACCTCCGGCTCGTCCAGGTCTACTCCGGCCCCGCCTCCCCGTACTGGGCCGGCAGCGCCTTCCTCGGCCTGCTGCTCCCGCCTGGCCACCCGGTGTGGACCGCGCCCGAGGGGCCCGCACCCGCCGAGGAACGCGACACCGTCCTCGCCCTGCCCGGGCCCGGCTGGCTGGTGCAGTCCACCGCCGCCGACGGCCTGGTCCGGCTGCACAACCACGGCAGCGACGACCAGCCCGCGGACGCCGTCGGGCCCGACGACCCGCACTACGCGCGGCTCGCCCACTCCACCGCCACCGGGCCGGCCTTCGAGGGCCCCGCCGACAACCACCTCGCCCTGCTGACGGACGCCGGACCCACCGAACGCGGCCGCGTCCACCCCCTGGGCACCGGGCCCGGCTGGGCCGCCTCCCGCTGGCACCCGCGCGTCGGCGGCCGTGAACTGCCCGGTGTCACCGTCACCTCGCTCACCCTCGCCCGTGGCGCCGAGGAGGTCCGGGCCCACCTGGTCACCGGCGGGCCGGATGGCACCCCGGTCACCCAGACCGGCTGGGCCGTCGCGGGCCGGCGCACCGAGCAGCACGCCGTCACGGGCGTCCGCACCGGGCAACACGCCGGCGCGGGCGTCCGGGCCGACGGTCGGCTCGTCTCCGAGCTGCACGCCCTGTCCGGCTTCACCGCCGCAGACAGCGAACGGGTCCCCGGCGGCACCGCGTTCGGCCCGGAGGCGGCGCTGCCCCGGCTCACCGGGGAACTGCCCACCGACGGCCCCGCCCTGTTCGCCTGCGCCGCCAGGCTCACCGTCGCCGAACAGCCGCCCGCCCTCGCCGACGCCCTCACCCTGGAGGTCCGGCCGGACGAGCGGGACCCGGCGGCCGTCGTGTTGATCGTCCGCCCCACCGGCGCCCCGGGCCTGTGGATCCGGCTGGCACCCGGCGCGGTCACCGTCCTCCCCGCCGAGCGGGACTGAACCGCCGTGCCCCTCGCCCTCGCCACCCTCGGCCTGCCCGGGCTCCCGCTGGACCGGGCCGCCGCCCTCGCCGCCGAGCACGGCTGGCACGGCCTCGAACTGCGCTGCGCCGACGGCCAGCCGGTCCGCCTCGGGCTGGACGCGGACGAACGCCGGCGCACGGCCCGGCTGCTGTCCGCCGCCGGGGTCGTCCCGCTGACCCTCGCCTCCTACGTCGGTGTCGCCGCCCCCGGGCCGGACGCGCCGGTGCTCGCCGGGCTGACCGCCCACCTGCGGCTGGCCGCCGACCTCGGCTGCCGCCGCCTGCGGGTCTTCCCGCACGGCGGCCCCGGCCCGGCGGCCGAGGCCGACGAACGCGCGGTCCGCAGGCTGCGCGGGGCGGCCCCGCAGGCGGCGGCCCTCGGCGTGCGGATCCTCGTCGAGACCCACGACTCGCACCGCGCCGGCGACGCGCTGGCACCGCTGCTGCGCCGGGTGGGTCACCCCGCGGTCGGCGCGCTCTGGGACCTGCTGCACACCTGGCTGGCCGGCGAGACCCCGGCGCAGACCTACCGGGCGCTCGGCCCCCACCTGGGGTACGTGCAGGTCAAGGACGTCGCCTCGGCGGACGACCTCACCCCGCTGCCGCTCGGCGCGGGCGTGCTGCCGATCGCCGACTGCCTGCACCTGCTGCCGCCCGGTGCCTGGGCGGCCTGGGAGTACGAGGCCCCCTGGCACCCGCGCGCCGCGCCCCTCGCGCCGCAGCTGGGCCCCGGGGCGCGGCACCTGTCCGCGCTGCTTCCGGGCTAGCCGGGGCGGCGGGGCCGGCCGGGTCGGTCGTCCCGGCCAGCCACACCCGGTGCGGGTGTGCCGTGCGCGAAGCGTCCCGGTACCCGCCCGCCGCGCCCCTCACACCAGGGGCGCGGCGTTTGCGCGTGGTGCCGCCCGATCGGCCCCGCAGGAGGCGCGCACGTGCAGGACCGGGAGCAGCGCGGTGCGGTGCACCGGCAGGTCGGCGCCGGACGCCAGACGGCGCAGCAGCAGGTCGACCGCGGCCCCGCCCACCGCGCGCTTGGGCGGGGCGACGGCGGTCAGCGGGGGTGCGGCGAGCGCGGCGAAGACGTCGTCGTAGGCGACCAGCGCCACGTCCGCGGGCACCGCGAGACCGGCCGCGCGCAGCAGCGGCGCCAGCCGCAGCGCGTCCTGGTCGTTGTGGACGAGCGCCGCCCGGGTCCCGGACCGCACGGCCTCGGCGATCCGCGCCACCAGCAGCTCGGGGTCGGCCGGCACGTTGCCGGGCCCGAGCGTGTCCAGCGCCGGCAGGGCGGGCAGCCCGAGCAGCCGGGTGCCCTCCTGGTACCCGGCCCGCACCTCGGCGGCCGTCCAGGAGTCGCCCCGGGCGGCCAGCAGCACGCTCCGGTGGCCGAGCCCGGCCAGGTGGCGCAGGGCGCTCAGCACCCCGTGGCGGTGGTCGGAGGCCACGGTGTCCAGTCCGGACCCGGGGCCGTCCGGGGTGGGGGAGCGGCGTTCCACCAGCACGGCGGGCACCGGCAGGGTGTCCAGCCAGGCGTAGTCCTCGACCGCCCGGCCGGGGACCAGCCCCGGGGCCAGCAGGAGGCCCTCGGCGCCGGACTCCAGCAGGCGCTCGGCCTGCAGCCGGTCACCGCCCGCCCCGTACGGGGCGATGCCCAGGACCAGCCGGGCCCCGGCGGTCGCGGCGGCGGCCCGGGCCCCGGCGATCACCTCGTCGAAGTAGGAGCCGACCGAGGGCACCAGCAGGCCGAGGGCGCGGCCCTCTCCGGGGCCGGGGGCGATCGGCGGTCCGGCGGCGTCCGGACGTTCCAGGGAGACGAAGCCGTGCGAGCGGGAGAGCCGGCCGGCGTCGGCGAGCGCGGCGACGTCGCGGCGGACCGTCACGGCCGGGATGTCCAGCCGGTCGGCCAGCTCCGTGAGGCGGACCCGCCCGCCGAGCTCGCCGACGGCCGACACGATCAGCCTGCGGCGCTCTTCCCCCGAAACGGCCATCCTGGCCTCCCTCTCTCGTGCCCGCCGAAGCGTCGTCCGGAAGCGGTCCGCCGATGATATTCCGATCGAAGAGTATCGTTCGATCGAAAATTGATCAATAATGCCGGTGATTGCCGATCGATTGACCGTGCGATCACCGAGCTCCTAGGGTGTCCCCGGTGGCCGCCGCGCCCGCAGCCACCCGCGCGGCCGTGCGCCCGGACCCACCCGAGGTCCCACGCCCTTCACTCCCGCCTTCTCGTCACCCCCCTCACTCCCGCTCCCCTCCCGCGGAGGACCCGATGGCCGACCAGGCCCCCCACCCCGCCCTCACCACCGACGGCGATACCTTCCTGCGCGACGGACGTCCGCACCGGATCGTCTCCGCCGCCGTCCACTACTTCCGCATCCGCCCCGAACAGTGGACCGACCGCCTCACCCGGCTGCGCGCCATGGGCGTCAACACCGTCGAGACGTACGTCGCCTGGAACTTCCACCAGCCCACGCCCGACCGTGCCGACTTCACCGGCGACCGCGACCTCGCCGCCTTCGTCCGCGCCGCCGGCGACCTCGGCCTCGACGTCATCGTCCGCCCGGGCCCGTACATCTGCGCCGAATGGGAGTTCGGCGGCCTGCCCGGCTGGCTGCTCGCCGACCCCGCGATGCGGCTGCGCCGCCTGGATCCGCCCTTCCTCGCCGCCGTGGACGCCTGGTTCGACCACCTGGTGCCCGTGCTGCTCCCGCTGCTCTCCTCCCGCGGCGGCCCGGTGGTCGCCGTCGCCGTGGAGAACGAGTACGGCAGCTACGGCAACGACACCGCCTACCTCGAACACCTGAGGGACACCCTGGTCGCCCGCGGCGTGGACGTCCTGCTGTTCACCGCCGACGGCGCCGAGGACGGCTTCCAGCTCGGCGGCCGGGTGCCCGGACTCCTCACCACCGGCACCTTCGGCTCCCGCCCCGAGGAGTCCCTCGCCTGCCTGCGCCGTCACCAGCCGGTCGGCCCGCTGGTCACCATGGAGTACTGGTGCGGCTGGTTCGACCACTGGGGCACGCCCCACCACGTGCGCGACGCCGAGGACGCCGCCGCGGTGCTCGACGCCCAGCTCGCCGCCGGCGCCTCGGTCAACATGTACATGGGCCACGGCGGCACCAACTTCGGCTGGTGGAACGGAGCCAACCACGACGGCACCACCTACCAGCCGGACGTCACCAGCTACGACTACGACGCCCCGGTCGGCGAGGCCGGCGAACTCACCGAGAAGTTCCACCGCTTCCGCGAGGTGATCGAACGCCACCTCGGCCCCAACCCCCATCCGCTGCCGCCGCTGCCCGCCCGCCTCGCCCCCCGCACCGCCCCCGTCACCGCGAGCCGCCCGCTGCTCGGCGCCCTCGGTGAACTCTCCACCGCGCACCGCCTCCGCGAGCCCCGCCCGATGGAGGAACTCGGCCAGAACCTCGGCCTCATCCACTACCGCACCCGCCTGCGCGGCCCGCTCGCCCACGGCGACCTGCGCGTGGACGGCCTCGCCGACCGCGCCCAGGTCTTCCTCGACGGCGAGCCGCTCGGCGTCCTCGACCGCAACCACCCGGAGCAGGCCCTGCCGCTGCGGGTGCCCGAGGGCGGCGCCGTGCTCGACCTGCTCGTCGAGAACCTGGGCCGGATCAACTACGGCCCGCTGCTGCGCGATCCCAAGGGCATCACCGGCGGTGTCCGGGTCGACCGGCAGTACCAGTTCGGCTGGGAGGTGCGCCCGCTGCCCCTCGACGACCCGACGGCCCTCGCCCTCGGCGCGCCCTCCACCGTCGACGGGCCCGCCTTCCACCGCGCCGAACTGACCGTCGACACCCCCGCCGACGGCTTCCTCGCCCTGCCCGGATTCACCAAGGGCATGGTCTGGCTGAACGGCTTCGCGCTCGGCCGCTACTGGGACCGCGGCCCGCAGCGCACCCTCTACGCCCCGGCGCCGCTCTGGCGGGCCGGCGCCAACGACCTGCTGATCCTCGAACTCCACCGCCCGGGCGACCACGTCGAACTGGTCGAGGGCCCCGACCTCGGCCCGGTCGTCCCCGAGGAGCGGTACGGCTCCTGACCCCTCCCGCCCCGCGGGTGCGCGCCGGCCCGCCCCGCGGGGCGGGCACCGGCCGTCCGTCCGCTGACCGAGTGGTAGGTTCCTGTCCACTTCGACAGACCGGCCCACCGACAGGGAGTGCCATGCCGATCCCGGCGGACGATCGCCGCGCCCGCATCCTCGACACGGTGCGCGGCCTGGGCACCGTCCGGGTGGTGGACCTCGCCGAGCGGCTGGGCCTGCCCGCCGTCACCGTCCGCCGGGACGTCGCGGCCCTCGCCGACGCCGGCCTGCTCCGCCGCACCCACGGCTCCGTCTCGTTCGGCGGCCCTGCGGCCGCGGCCGCCCCCGCGCCGGCCCGCCCCGCCGAGGCCCCCACCCTGGGGCTGCTCGTCCCCGCCGTGGTGCAGTACTTCGACGAGGTGATCACCGGCGCGCGCACCGCCGCCGCCGAGGCCGGCGTCCACCTGGTCCTCGGCATCTCCTCGTACGAGGCCAGCGCCGACCGCGTCCAGGTCGACCAGCTCCTCGCCTCCGGCGTCCAGGGCCTGCTGCTCGCCCCGAACTGGACCGCCGCCGACCGCCCCGAGGACCACGCCTGGGTGGCTGAACTCCCCGTCCCCGCCGCCCTGCTGGAACGCCGGCCGGCCGCTGGCAGCCCCGCCGACGCCCTCGACGCGGTCGGCTCCGACCACCGGCACGGCGTCCTGCTCGCCCTGCGCCACCTCGCCGCCCTCGGCCACCGCCGGGTGGCCCTGGCGGCCCGCACCGACACCTGGACGGCCCACCAGGTCCGCCTGGGCTACGCCGAGGCCTGCCGCACGCTCGACCTGCCCGCCGAACCCGTCATCGACGTCCGCACCCTGGCCGACGGCGTCGACGGCGTCGCCCATCGGCTCGCCGCGGCGGTCGCCGACGGCGTCGGCGCCGCGCTCGTGCACAACGACCAGGACGCCCTGCAACTGCTTCCCCTGCTGCGGGCCAGGGGCGTGCGAGTCCCCGAGGATCTCGCCCTGGTCACCTACGACGACGTGTTCGCCGCCCTCGGCGCCCCGCCACTGACCGCCGTGGCCCCGCCCAAACGCGCCGTCGGCGCCGCCGCGGTCGACCTCCTGCTCCGACGCCTGGCCGCCACCGGACCCGCCCTGCCGGTCCACCACCTGGACCTCCTCCCGACCCTGACGGTACGCGAGTCCTCCGGAGCCTGACCGCGGCCGGGCCACTGTGCTACCGAGTCCTCGACGCCATCCAGGACCTGATGCGGCCCAGGACCGGCGAATGCCCCCGTGGGGTCCTGTCCGGCACGGCAGGAGAGCAGGACGTCGGGGTCCTGGGCGCTCTCCCGGTGCAGGATGTGAGCTGCTCCGGCCTTCGTGGAGTCCCTGATGTCTGGGTTTGTTGCGATCCAGGTGTAAGGAGAACCACGAGCAGTGCCCGCACCACGCAAGTACCCCGATGAACTCCGCGAGCGCGCCGTACGCGAGTCGCCCATGTGGCCCGCGACCTCGGCATCCACCAGGAGGCCCTGCGGTCCCGGGTCCGGCAGGCCGAGGCCGACGCCGGAGAGCGGGACGACCGCCTCACCACCGTCGAGCGCGACGAGCTGAAGGAACTCCGCAGGGAAGCCGCCGAGTTGAGGCGGGCCAAGGAGATCCTGAAGGCCGCCAGCGTGTTTTTTGCCCAGGAGATCGGCCGTCCCCGGACGAGGCCGAGCAGGTGATCGACCACCTTCGTGACGGCTTCGGGGCCGATCCCGTCTGCCGGGTGCCCGCCGAGGACGAGCATCTTCGACTCGGACGGCAGCACCACGCGACGCCCGAGCTCCCACTCGCGGCACAACCCCGACGTCCGCATCCCGGGGACCACCTCACGGCGGGCACGCACCGCCTGGTCCGACCCCCCTGTGTCCGCCCCGGCCCAACGGCCGGGGCGGACACAGGGCGCGCCCGTCAGGCGTGGATGCCCTGCCCCGGGGTGAGGATCCCCGCCGGGTCGAAACGCCGCTTCGCCGCCACCACCGACGACCACCGCGCCCCGTAGTGTCGGCCCCAGTCCGCGCCCGTCATCCCCGGGATCGCTCCGATCAGGTAGCGTTTGCCGCCCAGTGCTACCGCTCGTTCGTACAGCCGTCGGTTGCGGGTGAGCATAGCTGCGGTATCCGTGTCGGGGCCGGGGAACGCCAGCAGGTCGAAGTGCCAGCCCACCGGTTCGTCGGGTATCACCGCCAGTGGGCGGGTGAACCGTTTCGCCGTGTACGGGTAGAACAACAGGATCCCCGCTCCCAGATCCTCCGGCGTCAACACCTCCGCCGCCTCCCGCATGAACGTTTCCGCACGCGAGGCCGGCAGGAACAGGCTCAGCCACGGCTTCGGCAGCCCCCAGTACCCGGCCGCCTTCAGGTATCCCGCGAAAGCGTCGACCCGGAACGCGTACTCGCGTACCCCCTGGTCCGTCACCGTCGTCTCACCCGCCGCGCACCGCAGTCCCCGCAGCAGCGCATCCCGGTCCGGTAGCGTCGTGCCGTCGTAGTGTGCCACCGCTTCCACCTTGTACCGCCACCGGGTACCGGCCGTGTCCCGTACCACCTCGCCGACCTGCAGGTCGAACCGTTCCTCGGCCATCAGCCGTTCCTGGTCCGCCAGATACGTGCCCAGGTCGTCGTAGAACAGGTTGAACACCAGTGCCCGTTCCCGTGCCGGTACCAGCCGCACCGTCGCCCGTACGATGATCCCGACCTGACCGCCGCCGGCCAGTACCGCGTCGAACAGTTCCCGGTTGCGTGTCACGCTGGCCGTCACCAGCTGTCCCTGCCCGGTCACCACGTCGACCGATTCGACCGTGTCCGCCTGCAGTCCGAACCGCTGCACACCACCGCCGATCCCGCCGACACTCAGCGTCCCGCCCACCGACAGGTGCAGATAGTCCGTCAGGCACGGGGGCATCCACCCCTTCGCCAGCGCCGCGTCCGTCAGCCGCGCCCACGTCACACCGGCCTCCACCACGGCCCGCCCCGGGGCGAGGGAGACGATCCGGTCCAGACCCCGGGCGTCGATCGCGACACCGCCGGGCGCACCGGCCTGCCCGTAGCTGGAGTGCGACTCCAACTGCGCCGCGCCGGTGCCGGTGTCCGGGTTCCCGCTCTGTCCGTTCATGGCGACGGGGATCCGGTGGCGGCGGGCGAAGCCGACCACCTCCACGATGTCGCGTACCGATCCGGGGCGCAGTACGGCGCGTGGCGCGGCGTTCACGAGGTGTCCGAAGTCGCCGGCGAACCGGGCGAGTTCAGTGCCTCCGGTGACCATCGTCCCGTCCAGGCGCGGCAGTGCCGCGACTCCCGGCGGCACGCCCGCGCCGGACTCCCCGCCACCGGGGGCACCGGGGGTGCCGGGGGCGAGGGCCCATGTGCGCCCGGCGGTGTTCCAGCCGATCACCGCGGCCGCCGCTCCGGCGAGGAGACCGCGGCGCGGCAGATCCGACCTGCTCATATCAGGATCCTCCGATCAATCGTCAAAGAGGGATTGTTGTACCGCAGCAGGCACCTACCCGCGCAATCCCCGCGTCGCTGAAGCCGCTCCGACCACTCCAGCCGCGCCAGTGCCTCCAGCGCCCGGGCGAGCACCTTCGCCCGGTACGGGGGCCTCGTGAAGCGCCCGCGCCACCCGCCCGGCCTCCTCCAGCAGCGCCCACCGGGCCCGCGGCAGCTTCCGTACCTCGGGCCACTCGCAGGCCCCCATCAGCACGTACGCCAGCTTCGACCCGTACACCCGCGGACTGACCTCCGTCAGCAGCCGGTACACCCACCGTGCATCCGCGCCCGCCTGCGCGGCACCCGCCGGTCGCACGTGGGCAGCAGCGTCTGTGCCTGCCACGTCAGGTCCTGGTCCACCGTCATGTTCCTCCTCGTTCCTTCGCGTCTCTTCCGGGGCCGGGCGGCAGGGCACACGTGCCGGCTTCCGGCGGGCGGGTGCGGGTGCGGGTACGGGGTCGGGGGAGTGGGTGACGATGAGTCCGCGCCTGCCCGCCACTGCCGGGCAAGGCGGAACCGGCGTGCGCTGTGTCCTGTCACCAGAGCCTTGTGACCTGGCAGGAGGGGGCCTGACATGCTCACCGGGCCCGGTTCGGTGCCCGGCGCCCGGCAGCGTCCTGTGGTGCGGAGGCGGGTGTCCGGTGTTGTGTGGTGCGGCAGCGTTCTGCCGTGTGGATCCGGGTGTTCGCTGCCGTGTGGTGTGGTCGTGTCCGGGTCTAGCGTGGGCGTCCATGAGGACACCCGTACTGGCCATCTCTCTTGTCTCCCTCGTCTGTCTTGTGACGGGCGCCGCCCCGGCCGCCGCCGGGCCCTTACCGGACGCGAACGGACCCGGTTGCGGCGACCACCGTGCCGTGGCGCATGCACTGGAGCGGCTCACCGGCGAGTACCGGCTGGCCGGAGCGGTCGTGGAGGTGGCCGATCCCGTCTGCGGACGCTGGAGCCTGGCCTCCGGCCGGGCCGACCTGGACACCGGGCGACCGGCGAGTGCCGGGGACCGTCTGCGGATCGGCAGCATCACGAAGACGTTCACCGCGACCGTGGTCCTCCAGCTCGTCGACGAGGGCCGGCTCTCCCTCGACGCCACCGTCGACGACTACCTGCCCGGACTGGTCCGCGGCAACGGCTACGACGGCCGCACCATCACGGTGCGCCAGCTCCTCCAGCACACCAGCGGCCTGCCCGACCACGCCGACGCGTTCGCCACCGCCGACACCGACTGGCTGCGCCACCACGACTTCACGCCCAGGGAACTCGTCGAGGCGGCGCTGCGGCTTCCCCCTCCCGCCACCACCTGGCACTACTCGACCACCAACTATGTCCTGGCGGGTCTGCTGATCGAGCGGGTCACCGGCCGCAGTTACGAGAGCGAGACGGAGCGGCGGATCATCCGGCCGCTGGGGCTGCGTGACACCTACTGGCCCGGTGGCTCCGAGGTCATCCGCGGGCGGCATTCCCACAGCTACTTCACCGTCGAGCGGGACGGTGCGGCGGTGCGGGTGGACGGTACCCGCTGGAACACCTCCGCGGGCGGCGCGGGCGGCGCGCTCGTCTCCACGCCCTCCGACGTCAACCGTTTCCTCGACGCCCTGCTCGGCGGGCGGCTGCTGTCCCCGCGGCAGCTCGCCCGGATGCGGGACACGGTGCCCGGCGATCCCGGCCGGCTGGGCCCGGGCGGCCGTTACGGACTCGGGCTGATCACCTCCCCGCTGTCCTGCGGCGGGCAGTGGAGCGGTCACACCGGGTCGACCCGGGCCGGGCATCACGCCATCACCGCGATGGCGCCCGGCGGCCGCCACCTGACGGTCGCCGTCAACGAGACCCCGACCACCGAGGAGAGCGTCGCCGCCTTCGTCGCCGTCGTGGACACCGCCCTGTGCGAACCCCCGGCACGGCACCCGGCCTAACGCCCGGCACAGCGCCCGGCCGGGCCCACGGACCCGGCGCGGGCCCGGTGCGGCACCGGCTGACGGGGCGTCGCGGGCGGGGGCCTGTCGTCAAACCTCCCGCCTGCGCGCCGACGCCCCCAGCTTTCGGCCGGGAGGTGCCCCCACCGCATCGCGTCCCTCCTCCGCCCTTGCGATGCACGCATCCCAGCGTCGTCACGCCCGCCCTCCGGGCGGACGACGGGGGCTAGCCTTGGTGTCATGTTCGTTCTGGAGCTGACCTATACCGCTTCCCTGGATCGCGTCGACGCCGCGCTCGCGCGGCACGTCGACTGGTTGCGCGAGCACTACGAGGCGGGCACGTTTCTCGCTTCCGGCCGTAAGGTGCCCCGTGACGGCGGTGTCATCATCGCGGTCGGCGGGGACCGGGCGGCGGTCGAGGAGCTCACCCGTACCGACCCGTTCGCCCGTGAGGGCCTGGCCTCGTACCGGGTCACGGAGTTCCTCGCCACCACCACCGCCCCCGCCCTGGACGCCCACCGCCAGCAGCCGCCCGCCTGACACCCGCCCGGGCCCCTGCCCGGGCCCCGTCCGGACTCTGTCCGGGTCCGGGCCTGGTGTGCTGTGGTGCCCCGTGCGTTGGGTGGGGTCGTGTGCTGGTTACGATCGGTGAGCGCGGGGGAAGGATGCGCGGGGCCGTGGGGGCCACGCGTGCGGGCAGGGAAACTGGCGGGAGAAGACGTATGGCACACGCACGGGCCGGACAGCCGGCGCAGCCGGGTGATCTGGTGGATGTCGCGCGGCTGGTGACGGCGTACTACGCGTTGCATCCGGATCCGCAGGAGCCGGGGCAGCGGGTGGCGTTCGGTACCTCGGGGCACCGCGGGTCGTCGCTGGACGCGGCGTTCAACGAGGACCATATCGCCGCGACCACGCAGGCGATCTGTGAGTACCGGGCGGAGCAGGGGGTCAGTGGTCCGTTGTTCCTCGGTGCGGACACCCACGCGCTGTCCGAGCCGGCGAGGGTGACCGCGGTGGAGGTCCTGGCGGCCAACGGTGTGAGTGTGCTGCTGGACAGCGCGGACGGTTACACCCCGACTCCGGCTCTCTCGCATGCGGTTCTTGCCCACAACCGCCGCCATCCGCAGGCGCTGGCGGACGGTATCGTGGTGACGCCTTCGCACAACCCGCCGCGTGACGGCGGGTTCAAGTACAACCCGCCCAGTGGCGGCCCGGCGGGCTCGGAGGCCACCGGGTGGATCCAGGACCGTGCCAACGCCCTGATCCGTGAGGGTCTGCGCGGGGTCAAGCGGGTGCCGTACGCCCGCGCGCTGGCGGCGGCGACCACCGGCCGCTACGACTACCTCACCGCGTACACCGAGGATCTGGTGTCGGTGCTGGATCTGGACGCGGTGCGGGCGGCGGGCCTGCGGATCGGTGCGGACCCGCTGGGCGGGGCGTCGGTGGCGTACTGGGGGCGGATCGCCGAGACGCACCGCCTGGACCTGACGGTGGTCAACCCCCTGACGGATCCCACCTGGCGGTTCATGACGCTGGACTGGGACGGCAGGATCCGGATGGACTGCTCCTCGCCCTTCGCGATGGCCTCGCTGATCGGGCGCCGTGACGAGTACGCGATCGCCACGGGCAACGACGCGGACGCCGACCGGCACGGCATCGTCACCCCGGACGGGGGCCTGATGAACCCCAACCACTACCTGGCGGTGGCCGTCGACTACCTCTACCGTCACCGCGGCGAGTGGCCCTTGGACGCGGCGGTCGGCAAGACGCTGGTGTCCTCCTCGATGCTCGACCGGGTCGCCGCCGACCTGAAGCGCGAGCTGGTGGAGGTGCCGGTGGGCTTCAAGTGGTTCGTCGACGGGCTGCTGGAGGGCTCGATCGCCTTCGGTGGCGAGGAGTCGGCCGGGGCGTCGTTCCTGCGCCGCGACGGCGGGGTGTGGACCACCGACAAGGACGGCATCCTGCTCGCGCTGCTGGCTTCGGAGATCACCGCGGTCACCGGCCGCACCCCCAGCCAGTACTACCAGGACCTGACCGCCCGTTTCGGTACCCCCGCCTACGCCCGGGTGGACGCCCCCGCCGACCGCGGGCAGAAGGCGCTGCTGGCCCGGCTGTCGCCGGAGCGGGTACGCGCCGGTGAACTGGCCGGCGAGCCGGTCACCGCCGTCCTGTCGCACGCCCCGGGCAACGGCGCGGCCATCGGCGGCATCAAGGTCTGCACCGAGAACGCCTGGTTCGCGGCCCGCCCCTCCGGCACCGAGGACGTGTACAAGATCTACGCCGAGTCCTTCCACGGCCCCGAGCACCTCGCCCGGGTCCAGGACGAGGCACGCCGGCTCGTCGGCGAGGTCCTCACCGGCCCCACCACCTGACACCCCCTCGCCCGGGCCGCCGAACCGGGCGGCCGCCCGCACGGGACGCCCGGCCGGAACCCCCGGCCGGGCGTCCCGTGCCCGTGGCGGGGCGGTCTCGCCCGCTCCTGCCGGAACCGCCGCGCGGGCAACAGCCCGCGGTGGCGGCCGACAGGTGTCGTACCCCCGGGTCCCACGCCCCGTGGGCGGCCGGCACGCCCGGGTCCCGCGTCCTGCGGTCGGCCGCACGCCCGTGAACACCCCCGGTCGGCACACCACCCCGCCGTCATCAACCCCCCGTCATCACCTCCCCGGTGACCGGCCCCTGTCGGCGGCCCCGGCCCGGTCGCCGTCACGGACCGCACCCCCCGCCGCCCCCCGCTGTCCTCGGCCACCCCTCCCGGCGTCGTGACGCAGATCACGGCGGGCGCAGAACCCGCGCGCCGTGTCCGGCGTCTGGCTGGTGTGAGATCACGCAGGAGAACACCGGACGGGCTGGACGAGGAACACCTCTTGCGGCTGGTGGCCAGAGGCGACCGCGGGGCGTTCGACGAGCTGTACCGGCGTACGGCGCCGTGGCTGGCGGTGCGGCTGCGCCGCCGTTGCGCGGACGAGCAGATCGTCGCGGAGGTCATGCAGGAGACCTATCTGGCGGTGTGGCGCGCGGCGGGCGCGTTCGCCGGCAGCGCGGTCGGCGGGTCGGCCGTCGGGTGGCTGTGGACGATCGCGGCTCGCCGTCTCGTCGACGCGTTCCGGCGCCGCGCCCACCACGCCGAGCCGCCCGTCGCCGCCGCGGAACGGGCGGTGGTGCCCGCGGCGGAGGAGGAGGCACTCGCCAAGGCTGTCGGCGGCGACGTGGGCGATGCCCTGCGGCGCCTGGCACCGGAACTGCGACAGGTACTGCAGGCCACGGTCCTCGACGGGCTCTCCGTCCGGGAGACCGCGGTCCTGCTCAGACTGCCCGAAGGCACGGTCAAGACCCGTGCCCGCCGGGCCCGGATCGCGATGCGGGAGGCGCTGGCATGAGCGGGGAACACGCGTCGGGGCGGCTGATCGACGACTACGCGCGCGGTGACACGGCGATGGCCGCGGACACGGTCTGGGCGCTGGAGGCCCACCTGGAGACGTGCGCGCCGTGCCGTGGCCGCCTGGCGGCCAGCGTGGCCACCGGGGTACCCGGCGTCGCCGCGCTCGTCGACACCGTCCGGGCCGGTCTGGAACCGCAACTGGACGCGGCCGTGCCGGCACCCGCGCGCCGCCGCCCGAGGTGGGTGTCGGCGTGGCTGACACCGGTGATGACCCCGTGGCTGGCGATGACCGCCGCCGTCACCCTGATGGCGCTGCTGCTGGACGCGGTCGCGCCGGCGAGGGTCTTCGGCGACGCCTCACCCGTGCTGCTGATCGCGCCCGTGCTGCCGCTGTGCGGCGTCGCCGCCTCGTGGTCGCGCGCCCTGGACCCGGCACACGAACTGACGGCCTCGACCGCCCGGGCCGGCCTGCCCCTGCTCCTGCGGCGCACCACGGCGGTCCTCCTCGTCGTCCTGCCCGGGCTCCTGCTGGGGGGGTGGCTGACCGGGACCATGACGGCCGCCCAGTGGCTGCTGCCCTCCCTGGCCTTCACCTCCACCGCCCTGGCCCTGGGCAGCGTGATCGGCCCCGCCCGCGCCGCCACCGCCCTGGCGGCCGCGTGGGGCGCCGTCGTCGTGGCACCCGCCTGGGCCACCGGCCGCACCCCCTACGCCCTGCAACTCGCCCTGCAGCCGGACCGGCTGCCCGTATGGGCACTGCTCCTCGCGCTGGCCACCGCCGCCGTGATCGCCCGCAGGAACGCGTACTCAACGCTGTGAAACCACCACTGACCCCCGAAAGGCACCACCGCATGACACCCGTGACGAGCGCGGCCGACACCGCGCCGAAGACCTACGCCTGGGAGATCCGCGCCGGCGCCCTGAAAGTGCGCGCCGCACGCAAGAAGACGGCCGTCGACGGGCTCGACCTCTGCCTGGGCACCGGTACCCACGGCCTCCTGGGACCCAACGGGGCGGGAAAGACCACCCTGATCCGGGCACTGGCCACCGTGCTGCCCCCCGCCGGGGGCGAACTGGAACTGCTCGGCACCCCGGTGGGCCGGGTGGGCGACCACCGGGCCCTGCGCCGCCGCATCGGCTACCTGCCGCAGGACTTCGGCTACTACAAGCGCTTCACGGTACGCGAGTTCGTCGAGTACATGGCCTGGCTGAAGGAGGTCCCGAAGACGGACATCCCCGCGGCCGTCCAGCGCGCCGTGGAACGCGTGGGCCTGGCGGACCGCGCCGACCACCGGATGAAGACCCTGTCCGGCGGCATGGTGCGCCGCGCCGGCATCGCCCAGGCCATCGTCAACGACCCCGCCCTGCTGCTGCTGGACGAGCCGACGGCCGGCCTGGACCCGGCACAGCGGCTGCGCTTTCGCGAACTGCTGCAGGAACTGGGCCGCGAGGCCTGCGTGGTCGTCTCCACCCACCTGGTCGAGGACGTCGCGGCGGCCTGCTCCGACGTGGTGCTCTTCGCCGACGGCCGCCTCGTCTTCCAGGGCACACCGGACGATCTGGCCGCGGCGGGCGGCACCGAGCACCCGGGCGACAGCCCCCTGGAGCGCGGCTACTCGGCGCTGCTGAGCACCCGCGGCCGGCAGGCAGGCACCTGGTGAACACACGTGTCCTGCGTACCGAGCTGAAACGCTCCGTCGCCCCGTGGGCCGGCGTCGTCGTCCTGGGCGGCAGCCTGGCGTTCCTCTGCCTGATCGACGGAATGTGGTGGCGGGGCGCCGCCGCGTGGACGGCCCAGTGGACGTCGATGGCGCTGACGACCCGGTGCATGCTGGCCTTCATGTGGCCACTCGCGGTGGGCTTCGGGGCGGTGCACGGGCTGCGTGATTCCCGCTCACGGATGACCGAACTGCTGACGACCACACCACGGCCGCCCTGGCACCGCGCGGCACTGCCGGTCGGCGCGACGGCGATCACACTGGCGTCGGGCTTCGGCCTCCTCGTCCTGGTGGGCGCGGTCCAGGTGGCGCTCGGCCCTGCCACCTACACGCCGCCGTCCTGGCCGGTGATCTCGCTGGTGGCGGTGCTGGCCCTGGTCGCGGGGGCCGTGTTCGGCATGGGCGTCGCGCGGGCCCTGCCCTCCGTGTTCACCCCGCCGCTCCTGGCGGTGCTCTTTCTGGCGGCGACCGTCTTCCTGCGGCTGTTCACCGACGGGGCACTGCCGTCGGGCCACCTGCCGAACCGGCTCTGCCTGCTGTCCCCGGTGACCGAGATGCCACGGCAGATGCTGCTGACCCTGTCCGGCGCCGTGGACCTCGGCCAGACGCTCTGGCTGCTCGGCCTGCTCGCCACCGGCATCGCACTGCTGATCGCCGCGACCCGCCGGGCCCGGCTCCTCGCGGTGGCCCCCGTCCTGGCCGGCGCGGCCCTGGCCCTGCTGATCCTCCCGGCGGCCGCGCGCGACACCTACGTCGTCGACAAGGCCGCCGCCACCCTGGTCTGCGACGGCCCGGTGTGCGTGACGCGGGCGCACCGCTCACACCTGCCCGAACTCGCCCCGCGCGGCAGGGAAGCGCTGCGCGTGCTGCACGACGCCCTGGGCGACCGGGCGCCGGTCTCGGTGCGGGAGGAGACCACGCTGCGCGCGATCGCCGGCGAACGCGAACTCTCCGGCGACGTGGTGCTGATCGACTTCGACGACCCACTGCTCACCGGGGCGGCGGGGCCGGAACTTACCCGCCGGCTGGTCGCCCAGGGTCTGGCACCGAACTGCCGACCGCGTACCGTCTGGGAGGGCGGGGGGCTGGCCGGCGTCCCGGTCCAGAGCATCGTTGCGAGCTGGGCCCTCGGCGATCACGAACTCCGGCCGCTGCGGGAGCCGGAGGCCGACGAGTACGCGCGCCGTGCCTGGGCGGACGCCGAAGCCGCCTGGGAGAAGCTGACGGCCCTGCCTCCGGCCGAGCAGCGCTCGCGGATCGCCCAGGTGCACGGCGCCGCGCTCTCCTGCGCGGACACGCAGCTTGCGGTGCTGGCGGGGGAGGCGTCGCGATGAGGTGGCTGATGCTGTACGCGCGTTCACGGCAGGTGCCCGCCTCGGCCGCCGCGGTCCTGCTCGTCGCGTCGGCGGTGTGGGCCTTCAACCGGGGCGGCCCGGGCCCGATGGACCTGGGGATCGCGGTCCTGGTCCTGGCCGCGAACGTGGCGGCCGCCTCCGTCGGGCTCGGCGGGCAGGACGCCGCGCTGGAGCGGACGGCCGCGATCCGGTGGGCACCCCGGCGGGCGGCGCACGTGCTGCTGACCGGCGCGGCCGCCGGTGCGGCGCTGCTGGCGGTCCAGACGGCGGGAGCGGAGCTCGCCCCCGCCTGGGTCGTCGTCCGAGACAGCGCGGGCCTGGCCGGCCTGGCCGCGCTCGGTGCGGTGCTGTGCGGGGCGCAGTTCGCGTGGACCCTGCCGACCGGCTGGCTCGCGTACGCCCTCCTCGTCCCGGCTCTGCGCGGCACCGCGGGAGAGGTGGCCAGCTGGATGATCTTTCCCCCCGGCACGGCGGCGGCCACCGGGACGGCGTGGGCCCTGCTGGTGACCGGCACCGCGGTCTACGCCGTGGCAGGACCGCGACGGTAACGGGCCCGCCCGCCCCGTGCCCCGGTCGGCCCGGCGCGGCCTGCCGGGTACCGGACGGTCTGCGGCAGCGGCACCTTTCCTCCAGCGGGGGGTGTCGCCTCTTGGGGGTCCGGCCGCCCGGCAGGCCGGTCCGCGGACGGTCGGCCCCGCGCCGCCGCACGGCCGACCACACGGGAGGGCACGCGGCGGGCCTTTCCCGGCAGGCGGTGCCCCGCCCCGAGAGGCCGCCATGACAGCACCCGGGGCGGGAGTTCGAGGGGCGGCCTCCTGAAGCCCCCCGGAGCGCGGACCCTGCCGGTCCCGCGTGGATCGCGACCGTCCTTTATCCGTTCGTCCTGCTGGCGGGTGTCGGCGCAGTGCTCCAGCGAAGGGATTCCTGAGACCCGGTTCCACCGGGTCGAGGTGATACCGGGAGAGGGAGGCACGCGCGCCTCCCTCTCCCGTCGGCCGTCAGCCGACTCCGGCGTACGAATGCTTGCCAGTCACGAAGATGTTGACGCCGTAGTAGTTGAAGAGAATGCAGAGGAAGGCGACCAGCGCCAGATACGCGGCCTTCCGTCCCTTCCAGCCACTGGTGGCACGCGCGTGGAGGTAGGCCGCGTACGCGATCCAGGTAATGAAGGACCACGTCTCCTTGGGGTCCCACTCCCAGTACTTTCCCCATGCCGCCTCGGCCCAGATGGCGCCCGCCACGATGGTGAAGGTCCACAGAGGGAACACCACGGCGTTCATCCGGTACGAGAACTTGTCGAGGGTTGCCGCGGCCGGCAGACGTTCCCAGACATGTGCCGAAGTCCCCCATGGGCCGTCCGGCCGGCCGGAAGCGCGCCGACTCTCGTACGAATCCTTTCCCAGGAACAGTAACGTCGCCGCGAAAGCGGTGTAGAAGGCGCCGGCGCACGCTGTCGCAGCAGTGACGTGAATGGCCAGCCAGTAGGAGTGCAGGGCCGGTACCAGCTGCTCTGTGTCCGTGTACAGCACGGTCACCGCGAGGCCGAGGGTGAGGACCACAGCTCCCGTGACCGGCAGCCCCAGCCACCTGACGGGCTTCTTCGTGGCGAGGAGGCCCAGATAGATCAGCACGGTCGCGAGGGAGAAGGCACAGGAGAACTCGTACATGTTCCCCCACGGCCACCGCGCGGCCGATATGCCCCGGGTGGCAACCCCGCCGACGTGGAGCAGCGCCCCCAGCACAGCGAGGGAGACGCCGATCCGGCCGGCGAGGTCACCCCTGGCACTCGTCCCCGCCGCACCGGGCCCGTCTGTTCCGCCGCCGTCCCCTCGGCCCGATGTCACGCTGGCGGCTCCTGCACCGGCCAGAAGAGGGCGGACGAGGGTGGTGGTTCCCCCATCGGACGAGGCAACGGTCACCGCTACCTCGCGGCGCGCGGCCCTCTCCGGGGCGGTAGCCGCGTCAGCGAGGCCGGTCTGCTCGGCCGAGCGACGCGCGACCGAGCCCGAGCTGCCGAAAGTCCACTCGAAGATGTGAGCAAACATGGCCAGGAGGTACACGGATACCGCAGAGTAGATCAAAACATTGGAAAAGCGGGCGAGTTGAAGGTCAACTGTTGCAGACAAGCTCACCATAGGCTCCCTGAATAGCAGTCAAAGAGCGGGCAGGTCCAGGTGGTTGCCCGCCGCTCCGAGGTGATTCTTGCACGCACCCCCGGGTGCCCATGCGGCGCCTCCTCGTTCGTCGAAGATGCTCAACTCGTTGATGCTGTAAGATAATTGATTTTTACTCTGCTGATTCCGTGACCGGATCCGTCCGGCGGATCGTGCGGCCCGCCCTCTGTCGCCCCACCCGCCATGGGGGCTCGCCGCCGGAAGACGCCTGGGTCGGCGCGACGATCCGGATGTGGATCGCGACCGTGGAAGCGACCGGACCGCCCAGTACAGGAGCCGGGCCGACCTCTTCTCGCTCTACCCCTCCTGGCCCCGGGACCGTGTCCGGCGGCGTCTGAGCGCCGGCGGCCCGGGGAGCCTCCGGCCTGTCGTGCGGGGGCTTCCCGGGCCGCCCGGAACGGATCGTGAACCCCCGCCGCCCTGTCCTTCGGGCCGGCACGTCCCGGGGGCGGGGGCTCAGGGCCCGGTGAACGGGCCCTGCTCGACGAAGCGCCGCAGGCCGCGGGTGAACGCCTCGGCCTCCCCGGGGGGCCAGGAGGCGAGGGTGGCGGTGATCCGCCCGGCCAGGCGCCGGCGCATCACCGACACGGCGTCGTGCCCGGCCGGGGTGAGGGCCAGCAGGGTGGCCCGCTGGTCGCCGGGGTCGGCCTCGCGGCGCAGCAGCCCGGCGGCCTCCAGACGGGAGGCGCGCCGGCTGACACCGGAGCGGTCGAGGCCGATCTCGGTGGCGAGTTCGGCGGCGCTGCGGGCCCCGGTGCGGGCCAGGCCGCTCAGCACGGGGTAGGTGGCCTCGTCCACGGCCTCGCCCAGGCCCTCGGTCAGCTGCCGGTACAGGTGGGTGCGGGTGCCGCGCTTGAGCAGGACGGCGAGGGCGTCGGCGACGGTGTCCCCGGGAGTGGTCGAGGACGAGGGTCCGGGGGAGGGGGTCCGGGTGCCAGGGGTGTGTGCGGGGTCCACCCCCCGATCGTAGCGTGCGTGGCGCACGCGTTCCTCGGGTAGGGTGCGAGAAGCGTGCGTAACGCACGCATTTTTCCGCCGTCCGCCCGCCGCCCGCCCGCCCGCCGCAGGCCCTATGGCCGGGCGGCGGGGGCGGGGGTGGGTGTGGCCGGGGTGGAGGTGGACGGGTGGGTCTGGTTCTCTCCGCGGGTGGTGGCTGCGGCGGTGGCTGTGGCCGTCAGGGCGAGGGCGGTGGCCGCGAGCGGGAACCAGCGTTCGCCCAGTAGTGCGATGGACGCGCTGCCGGCTGCGCCGCCGGCGGCGGTGCCGAGGTAGAGGGCGCTGCTGTTGAGGGAGATCAGCAGGGGTGCGTTGGCCGGGTCGATCGAGGCGAGCCGGTGTGGCAGTGCCACCGACACGGCCCAGCCGGCCAGTGGGGTCACCGCCGCGTATGTGAGCGCGCCGGGCATGCTGGCCGACGCCCAGGGCAGTGCCGTGAATGCGGCTGCCGCCACCGTCGAGCCCCACAGCAGTACCCGCCGCACGCCGATCCGGTCCACCAGACGCCCGCCGAGCCAGCTGCCCGCCACCGAGGCCAGGCCCGAGACCAGCAGGACCAGGCTCAGCCGCTCGGAGCGCCCGCCGGTGGCCGGGGCGACGGCGGTGGCCAGGTAGATGTAGACCGACTGGAAGGCGAGGAAGAACACCAGTGTGGTCGCGGCCGCGCCCAGCACCCGGCGTTCGCCCAGTGGGGCCAGCCGGGCCCGCAGCCCGGGTGCGGCGGCGGGCGCGGGCAGGCCGCGCAGCAGCAGCGCCAGTCCGGCGAACGCGGCCGCCCCCAGTGCGGTGACCAGCCACATCGTCAGCCGCCAGTCGGAGCGCCCGACCCAGGTGCCCAGCGGCACGCCCAGCGCGGTGGCCACCGTCATCCCGCCCAGTACCGTGGCCAGTGCCCGCCCGCGCCGCTCGGGGCCCACCAGTGTGGTGGCCACCGCGTTGGCGGTCGGGGTGTAGAGGGCGGCCCCGGCCGCCGCCAGCACCCGGGTGGCCAGCAGGAACCCGTAGCCGGGCGCGAGCGCGCTGAGCGCGTTGGCCGCGGTGAACACGGCCAGCGCGCTCAGCAGCAGCCGCCGGCGGGGCCAGCGGGCGGTCAGCGCGGCGAGCAGCGGCGCCAGCAGCGCGTACGCGAGCGCGAACACGGTGACCAGCTGGCCCGCCGCCGGGACCGAGACCCCCAGATCGCCGGCGACCGGGCCGAGGATCCCGGCGATCACCATCGAATCGGTACCCATGGCGAAGGTGCCGAGGGCGAGCAGGAGCAGGCGTACGGGCATGGGTTCCCCCCTGTTGGACGAACGGGCAACAGTTTGACGCTCGTCAAACATTAGGGATTGGTGGATGATTGTCAAACCATCGCGCACCACCACCGCGCCGCGGGGAGCCGCCGCAGGAGCCACAGGAGGACGACCGGCCATGGAAGACGAACGGCTGCCCCAGCCCGACAGCGACGGCATCGACCTGGTCGCGGTGCTGCACGCCCTCGGCGACCCCGTCCGGATGCGCCTGCTCGCCTCCTACGCCGACGGCGCCGAGCACTCCTGCGACCCCCGCCACCTCGGCCTGGACCACCTCCACAAGTCGACCGTCTCCCATCACATGCGGGTCCTGCGTGAGGCCGGCGTCACCAGCACCCGTGTGGCCGGGCGCAACCGTTTCGTCAGCCTGCGCCGCGCCGACCTCGACGCCCGCTTCCCCGGCCTCCTCGACGCCCTCCTGGCCTCCCTGGCACCCGCCGAACCCCCGGCCGCCGCCGAGCCCCGCACGCCGTGAGCCCCCGGCCCGGGCCACCGGTCAGGCCCGGCCCGCCGGCGCCCACCGCCCCGCCCGCACACCGCCCCGCCCCGCCCCGGCCGCGCGGGCCGGCCCCGCCCCCGGGGTGGCCGTCGCGCCGGCCCGGCGACGCCCCACACCCCCTCGCATCGCACCACAGGCCTATGTCCCGGGTCGTACCCGCCGCCCCGATCCCCGGCCGTGGCCGGACGCGCCCGCCCCCGCACCCCGGGCACGGTGGAACCCGCACCACGCGCCAGCCACCACGCGCCAGCCACCCCGAGGACAGACCACCATGACGACCCGTCACCACAGGCCCGAGCGGACCCTGACCGCCGCCCTGCTCGCCGCCACCGCCCTCCTGACCACCCTCCCCACCGCCACCGCCGCCGCTGCGGCATCCGTACCCGCCGGGGCCATGTCGATCCAGCTGGCCCTGCCCCCGCCCACCGGACCCCACCCCGTCGGCACCACCACCCTGCACCTGACCGACCCCACCCGCCCCGACCTCTGGGCCCCCACCCCCCGGCCCCGCGAACTCAAGACCCAGCTCTGGTACCCCGCCACCACCACCGCCGGCCACCCCGCCGCCCCCTGGGCGACCCCCACCGAAACGGCCCACCTGGAATCCGACTACCTCGGCGCCCCCGCTGGCCGCCTCACCTGGCCGCTCACCCACGGCCACCAGGACGCCCCCGCCGACCACACCACCCGCCACCCCGTCGTCCTCTACTCACCCGGCTCACGCGGCGACCGCGGCTTCGACACCGCCCTGGCCGAGGAACTCGCCTCCCGCGGCTACATCGTCGCCGCCATCGACCACACCTTCGACTCCGGCGAGGTCGAATTCCCCGGCGGACGCCTCGAAGTCCGCAACACCGCCGCCGTCCACGCCATGACCGATGCCGGCATCGTCGCCTACCGCGCCGCCGACACCCGCCTCGTCCTGGACCGGCTGACCGCCCTCGCCGCCACCGGCACCAGTCCCGACGCCGGCCACCGTCCCCCGCCCCCCGGCCTCGCCGCCGCCCTCGACCCCGCCACCGTCGGCATGTTCGGCCACTCCATGGGCGGCGCCACCACCCTGCAGACCCTCCACGACGACCCCCGCGTCCAGGCCGGCGCCAGCCTCGACGGCCCCGTCTTCGGCGCCCCCGCCACCGACGGCCTGACCCGGCCCGTCCTGCTCATGAGCTCCGCCTGGGACAGCCCCGCCCGCGACGCCATGTGGGACACCCTGTGGCCCGAACTCACCGGCTGGCGACGCCAGTTGAACCTCACCGGCTCCGGGCACCTGTCCTACACCGACTTCGAGCTCCTGCTGCCCCGGGCCCGGCCCGCCATCGCCTGGACCGCCGCCGACCTCGACCACTTCCTCGGCACCGGCGACGGCCCGCACGCCATCACCGCCCAACGCGCCTACCTGGCCGCCTTCTTCGACCTCCAGCTGCGCCACCGTCCAACCGTCCTGTTCGACGGCCCGTCACCGCGCTACCCCGAGATCGTCCTCCAGCGCTGAACCGGCCCGGGGCCGCCCGCCCGGACCACGGACGGGCGGCCCCGGCACACCCCGCTCAACCCCCGCGAACGGCTCGGCCCAGCGCCGCCACGTCCGCACGCAGCTGCGGCAGCGACGCGTACATCACCCCGCCCGGGCAGTCGGTGGCCAGCCAGTCCCGGTGACCGCTGATCATGTCCACCGGCCTGGTCACCCCGTTGACGGGATTGACGAACGTCGTGTGTGCCCGCGGGTCCAGCCCGTGCGCCCGGGTCAGCGCGCCCAGCAGCACCGTCAGCGAACGCCGGGCCGCTCCGGTCGGCGCCTGCCCGCTCAGCGTGCCCAGCAGCGCGATGCCCAGGTTCCCCGAGTTGAAGCCCGAGGTGTGGAACGCCGTCACCACGTTCCCGGCCGCGTCGTGTGCCGGGATGCCGTCATCGCCCGACCAGCGGCCCTCGTAGACCCGCCCGGCCTCGTCGATCAGGAAGTGGTAGCCGATGTCGCCCCAGTCCAGGGTCACCGCGTGGTACTCGTAGACCGCCCGCACACTCGCCGCCGGGTCCGGGTCGGCGTTCACGGTGTCCGTGTGGTGCACCGTCAGCGTCTGCAGCGGGTAGTACTTGACGGGGGAGTTCTCCACCCCGTCCTTGAACCGCTTCGACTCGTCCGCACCCCACGCCGCTCGCGACAGGTACTCCACCCCGCAGAACGACAGCGGACCGGCCACCGCACGGGCCTGCGCGCGCACCGGCCCGTGCGCCGTGTCGATCGCGGCGCTGCGCACCCGGGAGGCGCCGTCGGGCAGGTGCAGGTCGTAGCCGTCCGCGCCGCCGGCGGCGACCAGCGCGCCCGCGCCGGCGCTCTCGTGTCCGTCCGGGCCGCCGGCGCAGCCGGCCGGCAGCGGCTGCCACGGGCCGGCCTCGCCGGCGCGGTGGAAGCGGATCGAGGCGCCGCGGCGCGGCCCCTGCCAGCTCACGGCCGCGTAGCGGATCGGGAAGCCGGCCCGTACGCGGGTGGCGGCCGTCCCGGCCGGCGAGATGGCCCGGGTCTGCGGCACACCGCCCGCGAGCCCGCCGCCCGCGGCGCCCGGGGTCCCGGCGGCGGGGGCGGGCGCGGCGGCGGACGCGGCGGGGGTGACGGCGAGGGCGACGGCGCCGGCGCCTATCGCCCCCAGGACGGTGCGCCGGGGCAGGGCGGGCTGGGCGTGGGTCATGGGCAGTCCTGTTCTGCGCGGGCCGAAACCGGCACGTGGGAGGCCACGGCCCGCAACCGGGGACGCCGTCCCCCCGGTGACGGTCGATCAGTACCCGAATCTATCCGCGGAAACGCTACTGCGGGTTCCGCTTTTCCGGACGTTCACCGAAGTGCCCCGTCCCCCGCTCCCGGCGGGGGCGGGCGGACCGTGCCGCCTGCCCCCGGGGGCACGGTCAGTTGCAGGAGGGGCAGGGCGCGCACCGCTGGACCTGGACGTTGTCCACGACCGGTCCGGCGGCGCTGTTGGGGGTGGTGCTGGCGAACGCCAGCGTGGTGGCGGCGCTGGTCGCCACGAAGGTGAACTGGCGGGTCACGTAGCCCATGGCGGCCCGGTTGCGGCCGGCGGTGTTGAAGGTGAAGTCCTGGAAGTCCTGGCCGTCGACGAGGGCCTGGCCGGTCTTCACCGCCGGTGCCGCGTCCGGGTTGCCCGCGAGGGAGTAGGTCACGGTGTAGGCCGCCCCCGGCACCGTGGTGAAGGCCTGGGAGACGGACCCGGGGGCGGAGCCGTTGAGGTCGACGGACTGGTCGCCCTCGGCGGCCTGCCAGAATCCGGCGCCGATCAGGTCGACCGATCCGCTCGTGACCTGCCAGGGCCCGATGGTCTGCCCCGCCACGAGGTCCTGGAAGGTGTTGGCCGCCACCTTGGGGGTCTCGAAGCTGCCGTCGTCGAAGCGGCTGAGGGCGGCCAGGCGGCCGCTCGGACCGGCGGCGTGGGCCGGCAGCGCCGTCGCGGCGGTGCTGGCGGCGAGCAGGACGGCGGTGACGGCAGCGGCGCAGGCGCGCGAGGTCAGCATGGGATCCTCCCAGGTGGAAGCCGTACGAGAGCCTGAAGTCGGCTGAACAGCGCACATCCTGCGGCCTGCCGGGAGACGGGGCCAAGACCGGTGCGCCGGCGCCTCGTGGTGCGGGGCGCCACCGGTGGGCTCTCACACGCCGGTTTGGCCGCCCGCCGCCCGCCACCGGCGGCGCGGGGCCGGCGACCGAGGCCCCGGGGCGGGCGTTCTTCCGCCCGCACCACCGGGGCCCCGGTAGCGCGTCGGCGACGCGTACGCCCCGCCCGCGCCTCCAACACCCCCGGCCACGCGGACCGGGAGCCCCGGGAAGTCCCGGGGCCGGCGACGCCTGCCGGAACGCAGCGCCGCGGCCGGGCAGTGCCACGGCCCCCCGCGCCCGGCCACGCGGGCGCGGTGTCCTGCCGGGCCGCGCCCGGTCCGTGGCCGGGGCGGCCCGTACCCGGGCCCGGGGCCATGTCGGCGCGTTCGGTGTGTTCGGTGCGCCCGGGGGCGGGCGGCCGTGTGGCCGTCCGCCCCCGGGCCTGTCGTGGGGCGGTGTCAGAGGGTGCCGGTGAGGGCGGTGCCGGTGTGGTTGCCGGTGATCCCCTGGAGGTTGAGGGCGGTGGCGGGGTTCCAGCCGCCGTCGGCGAGGCGGGCGGTGGTCAGGACGCGGTTGTCGTTGGTGACGACCGCGAACTGGACGTCCTGGTCGACGGGTGCCGCGCTGATGGAGGTGGCGGTGACCTGGCCCAGGACGCCGCTCAGGGAGCGGAAGGGCTGCCAGGTCTGGTTCGGGAACCAGATGGTGTGGTACTGGTTGGCGCCGTTGTCGGTGAGGACGGCGACGTTGACGGCGTCGCCCTGGCGGGCCATGGCGACGGAGGTCACGGGACCGGTGGCGCCGGCCTCGGAGGCCACTGCTCCCCAGCCGCTCCAGGTCCCGTCGCCGGTGCGCCGGGTGTGGTAGAGCTTCCCGTCCGCGACGGCGGCGACGTGCAGGTCGTTGCCCACGCCGGCGGCCGCGACGGTGGTGATGCCGCTCAGCGGTCCGGTGGCGCCGAAGACCGGGCCGAAGCCGGCCCAGGTCCCGTTGGCGAGGCGGACGGTGTGGAAGACCTGGCCGCCCTCGGCCACCACGACGACGTGCAGGTCGCCGCCGACGCTGGCGGTGGCCACCTGGGTGATGTCGTTGAGGTTGCCGGCGACGGTGTTGACGTCGCCGAAGGGCTGCCAGGTGCCGTCGAGGCGGTGGATGGCGTGGTGCAGGCGCCCGTCGCCGCCGAGGGTGACGATGTGGGTGTCGCCGTTGATGCCGGCCGTGGAGGCGACGCGCACGCCGCCGGTGCTGCCGGCCTTGGCCTGGACGTCCTCGAACGGGGTCCAGGAGCCGTCGTAGAGGCGGGTGGCCTGGTAGAGGCCGGTGTCGCCCTTGACCAGGGCCTGGGTCTTCCAGCCCAGCGCGGTGGCGCGGACCTGCTGCACCCAGCCGGCGACGTCGTCGGTGCGGGTGCTGGTGGCGCCGGTGCGGGTCTCGGTGGCGGGGGTGCCGAGGCAGCCGCCCTGCCAGGACAGGGAGGCGACGGCCACCAGCTCCGCCCTGCCGTTGGTCTCGCGGATGGTGGGGGCGCCGGTGTCGCCCTTGCACACGGCCGCGCCGTTGACCCCGGTGGTGTCGACGGCGGTCGGCTTGACGGTGTTGAGGGTGAACAGGCCGGAGTGCAGCTTGACCGGCGCCCAGTCGGTGGTGGTGCGGCCGTAGCTGGCCACCCGCAGGCTCTCGCCGGCGGCGGGGGTGGTGGTGGCGAGGGTGAGCGGGGCTATGCCGTCGACGGGTGTGGCGAGGCGGGCCATGACCAGGTCGCGGTCCTGACGCGGTACCAGCTCGACGATGTCCGCGGTCTTCCCGGCGGTGGTGGTGAGGTCGGTGCGGCCGATGGTGGCGGTGGTCTTCCACTTCGGCGCGCCCGCGGCCAGGGCGGTGGGCTGGGCCGGGTTGTCGGCGAAGCAGGAAGCGGCGGTGATGATCCAGTTGCGGTCCACCAGCGCGCCGGTGCAGGCACGGACGTTGTTGCCGATGTCCAGGCGGGCGGTGTAGGCGTAGGCGCCGTCGGCGGCCGCGTCGCCGGTGACGGCACCGGCCGGAGCGGCGGAGAAGGTGGTCAGGGCACCGGCGCCGACGGCGGCGGCCAGCATGCCCGCCTTCCAGATGCGGGGCGAAGCCGTGCGAGACATGAGTTCAGTTCCTCTCGGGACACGAAGAGCCGGTTGGTGCCGGGCCGGTGGCCGTGTGGTCACCGGCCCGGAGGTGGTGTGTGAGGCCGGGTCAGGGGGCGGAGGGGCCGCCGTAGTAGCGGATCCAGCCCGGGCCCTGGGGGTCGACGGACCACAGGGTGCTGTTGGTGTCACGGACGAAGGTGACCAGGTGCCTGGTGACCGGGTCGGCGACGGTCTGCGGGACGGCGTCGGCGGCCAGCACGGTGCCGGCGGGGGTGCGGACGAACGGGGTCCACTGCCCGGTCTGCAGGTCGAAGGAGTACAGCTGGTTGTTCGGCCCGTTGACGTAGACCACGACGTGGTTGTCGGCCGGGTTGACGACGGCGACCGGGTCGGTGGCGGCCATCGTTCCGTGGCTGACCCAGCCGGAGCCCAGCGGGTCGACGGACCACAGGGTGCTGTTGGTGTCGCGGACGAAGGTGGTGAAGTGCCCGTTGGCGGGGTTCACGACGGTGCTCGGGACGGCGTCGGGGGCCATCACGGTGCCGGCCGGGGTGGGGACGAACTCGACACGGCCGGCGCCGCGCTCGTCGAAGGAGTTCAGCTGGTTGTTCGGCCCGTTGACGTAGACGACGACATGCCCGTCGTTGGGGTTGATCACCGGGACGGGGTCGGTGGCGGCCAGCGCCCCGTGGTCCTTCCAGCCCTCGCCCTGCGGGTCGACGGACCACAGGTGGTGGGCGGTGTCGCGGACGTAGGTGACGAGGTGCCCGTCGGCGGGGTCGACGACGGTGCGCGGCACCGCGTCGGGCGCCAGGGCGGTACCGGAGGTGGTGAGGACGAACGGGGTCCACTGCCCGGTCCGGGTGTCGTACGAGTACAGCTTGTTGTCCGGGCCGTTGACGTAGACCACGACGTGGTTGTCGGCCGGGTTGACGACGGCGGTGGGCGAGGACGCGGCGTAGACGCCGAGGTCGGTCCAGCCCTCGTCGTTGGGGTCGACGGACCACAGGTGGTTCTTGCTGTCCTGGAGGTAGGTGACCAGGTGCCCGTCGGCGGGGTCGGCGATCGTGAACGGCGTGCCGGTGACGACCGTGCCGGACGGCGTGGTGTGGCGGGTCTTGTTGATCCACGCGCCCAGGTCGTCGGTGCGGGTGCTGGTGGCGCCGGTGCGGGTCTCGGTGGCGGGGGTGCCGAGGCAGCCGCCCTGCCAGGACAGGGAGGCGACGGCCACCAGCTCCGCCCTGCCGTTCACCTCGCGGATGGTGGGGGCGCCGGTGTCGCCCTTGCACACGGCCGCGCCGTTGACCCCGGTGGTGTCGACGGCGGTCGGCTTGACGGTGTTGAGGGTGAACAGGCCGGAGTGCAGCTTGACCGGCGCCCAGTCGGTGGTGGTGCGGCCGTAGCCGGCCACCCGCAGGCTCTCGCCCGTCGCCGGGGCGGTGGTGGCGAGGGCGAGCGGGGCTATGCCGTCGACCGGGGTGGCCAGGCGGGCCATGACCAGGTCACGGTCCTGACGCGGCACCAGTTCCGTCACCTCGACGGTCTTGCCGGCCCCGGTGGTGGTGAGGTCGGTGCGGCCGACGGTGGCGGTGGTCTTCCACTTCGGCGCGCCGGCCGCCAGGGCGGTGGGCTGGGCCGGGTTGTCGGCGAAGCAGGAAGCGGCGGTGATGATCCAGTACGGGTCGATCAGCGCGCCGGTGCAGGCACGGACGTTGTTGCCGATGTCCAGGCGGGCGGTGTAGGCGTAGGCGCCGTCGGCGGCGGGGGTGCCGGTGACGGCACCGGCCGGAGCGGCGGAGAAGGTGGTCAGGGCACCGGCGCCGACGGCGGCGGCCAGTATGCCCGCCCGCCAGGTGCGGGATGAGGTCTTACGAAGCATGAGTTCAGTTCCTAGAAACAGAGTGACTACGAAGTCAGATGATGAAGGAAGGATTTCGGCCAGCCGGTGACACCGCGTCCGACGACGGCGGCCGGGGCATTTCCGGGGCTCTTACCGACGCTCCGGGAAGCCGCCCACGGGGCACGTCCGGGGCCCGGGTGGCGGTGTCGCCCACGGGCACGGTACCGGCGGATACGAAGGCCGACACACTGAGCGCGGCTGCGGCCGCGGGAACTGCCGGCCCACCCGGTCGCCACACACCTGCGTATACGACTGTTCATCAAACATATCCCTCCGGTTCGGCTTGACGAGGGTCGGAGAGGGCGGGGGCTGGAAACGGCCGATTCCCGCCTTGTGGAAACCGGTCCGACGGGCATGGTGAAGCGAACTCTCCAGCACCTTCCTGCCCTTCCGGTCGGCCTGATCCATCAAGTCGGTAATGCCGGGCCAAAGTCTAGATCACCTGGCAAGCCCCCCAACGGATGTGAAGGAGAGTCACTTTGTCCTGGCCGGCGGTCAAAGATCCACAATCGGAGCAAGGGGGATCATCGGTCAATATCGGGCATTGCGGTGAAGTGCCTGATGCCGTCCAGGTGCCCCCCGATCGGTCAACTGGATTGGAATACAAGGATTCTGATGAGAACCCTTCCGCCTGCTAACCAGTTCCCGTTATGCTTGCCGCGCCGATACACGGCGCAGCCGTTTTGTGCGCACAGGGGGTCCTGCGAACGATCGGGATGCACGGGACCGGTGTCGAAGGAGGCAGCGGCCACCGCCACCGGCGGGGGACAGGGGGACAGCAGGCCCGGACCTCCGGCTCCGACACCCGCCCGCCAGGACCCCGGAGACCCGAGGCGCCCCGCCTCAACCACCCGCCCACCCAAGCACGTTCGCGCAGACACCCACCCGTACCGATGTCCACCCCGCCGGAGACCACACACTCTGACGAACTGTCACCACGCCTGCCACGCCTGTGGCATGCTGGCGCCGTGGAACTGGAACGGCTGCGCCAGAGCATCTATCGAACCTTCGCCGAGACCGGGCGCCCTCCGCAGCCCGACCAACTGGTGAGGACCCTCGGGCTGAACTCATCGACCCTGCGCAACGGGCTGCGCCAACTCGCCCTCACCCGGCACCTGGTGATCGACGAGCGCGACGAGATCGTGATGGCCCACCCGTTCTCGGCGGTCCCGACGGCCTTCTCCGTCATGAGCGGCTCCACCCTGTGGTGGGGCGGCTGCGCGTGGGACGCCTTCGCGCTGCCGCACCTGGTCCGCGGCGCCTCCCCGGCCCTGGTCGCCACCACCTGTCCGGCCTGTGACCGGCCCCATGCCTGGACCGTCACCCGCGAGGCCCCGCCCGCCGGCGACCAGGTCGCCCACTTCCTCGTCCCCACCACCCGGATGTGGGACGACGTCCGGCACACCTGCGCCCACCAGCGTCTCTTCTGCTCCACCGACTGCGTCGACAGCTGGCTGGCCGCCACCGGCCGCGACCGCGGCTACGTCCTGAACCTGCCCACCTTGTGGCGTCTGGCCTCGCACTGGTACGAGGGCCGCCTCCACAGCCCGTACGTGCGCCGTGAACCCGCCGCCGCGGCCGGCTACCTGCGTTCGGTCGGGCTGACCGGTTCCTTCTGGGGTCTGTGACCCCCGCTCCCTTCGCGCCGGGGCCGTCGCCCGAACGGGCGGGGCCTGAACGCGGGGCCCGAACGGTCGGGGCCCGTGCGGGTGCCGGGGGACGGCGCCCGCACGGGCCTCGGTGGTGGCGGGCCGTTCTCAGCCGGCCGCGGGTGGTGTCACCGTGCCGCGCACTGGCCGGAGACGGGGCCGTGCACGGTGTTGGGGTGTCCGCCGTCGGTGGGGGCGGGGGTGTTGCCGGAGCAGTCGAGCGGTCCGTTCACGGTGGTGCCGGCGAGCAGGGTGGTGCCCTGGTTGAGGGCCAGGTGGGCCGGTCCGGTGACGGTGGACCACAGGACGGCGACCGGTCCGGTGCTGCCGCTGACCGAGACCGGTCCGGTGATGCGGGTGTCGCTCAGCACGACGGCGGCCGCGCCGCGGGCCGACAGCGGGCCCTCGACGGTGGAGCCGGTGGCCACCAGGGCGGCGCCGGGCTGGACGAGCACGGGGCCGGTGACGGTGGCGCTGTCCAGGCAGGTGACGCCGGAGGTGACGGCGAGCGGCTTGCTGCGGGTGCCGCGCACGGTGGTGGTGCAGACGGGCGCGGTGCCGACGGTGACGTCCTGGCGGGCGGTGATGCCGCCGACGGTGACGGTCAGCGTCGCGGTGCCCGGCCGCAGCCCGGTCAGGGTGCGGGCGGCCGGGTCGTAGGCGGCGACGGCGGTGCGCGGGGCGCCGGCGGCGGGGCCGATGTGTACGCGCTCGCCGCCCCACTGGGCGGTGACCGGCCAGGCCACCGGCACGGTGCGGTCGCCGTCCTGGGTGAGGGTCGCGGTGACGGGCGCGCTGTCGAGCAGGCCGAGCGCGGCGGGCGCCTGGAGGGCGACGGCGTCCGCGCGGGCCCTGACCTCGGCGCGCAGCCACGCGGAGGCGTCGTCGGGCACGGCGTAGGGGTCGGTGACCTTGCCGGCGGCGGGGTTGACGCCGAGCATGGTCCAGCCGGTGAAGCCGCCGCGTCCGGGCTCGGAGGCCGGGCCCTTGCCCGCGTTGCCGTTGATCAGGTAGGGCACGCCGTCGACGCTGCTCGCGTGGAAGGCCCCGACGTGGCCGGTGACCATGGCGGCGGACTTGCCGGCGGCCCGGAAGTCGCCCAGCCACTGCTCGACGAGGGCGGCCTCCTTGCGGTCGCCGAGCTGGCTGCCCTGGTCGGGCAGCGGGTCGCGGGTCGGGTGGTGCTCGAACAGCAGCAGGCCGGTGACGTCCGGGTCCTTCGCGGCGTCGTCCAGGGCCGAGCGCAGGCCGGCGACCTGGTCGAAGCCGCCGGCGCGCAGGCTGCCGAGCGAGCTGTTCAGGGTGACGAAGCGGGTGCCCTTGACGTCGAAGACCTGCTTGGTGTCGCCGAAGGCGGCCTTGAAGTTGTCGATGGTGCCGGGGCCCATCACCTCGTGGTTGCCGGGCACGTAGTGCCAGGGGACGCTGTGGCCGGTCAGCTGGTCGAACTCGTCGAGCAGGGTGCGGGCCAGGGCGAAGTCGGCCGGGGCCGCCTCGTCGACGAAGTCGCCGTCGATGACGAGGAGTTCGGGTTTGGCGGCGGCGATGTCGCGCAGGGTGCGGCGGGTGGCCTGGACGATGTCGCTGTCGGGGCTGCGGGCGATGAACTGGGCGTCCGACATGACGGCCACCCGCAGCGGGCTGTGGTCCACGGTGCCGCTGGTGAGCACGACCGGGTCGGTGACGTACGGGCGCGCGGGCAGCTCGACGTCGGGGGCGACCTTGACGCGCAGGTCGGACAGGGTGAGGGCGCCGGTGTAGGAGCGGCCGGCGCCGGTCTCCATCAGCCGGAAGCGCTGGAAGGTCAGCGGGTACTGCACGCCCGCCGGGACGGGGAACTCGACCTTGCGCCAGCCGGTCCAGGTGACCATCGGGGCGTCCAGGTTGGCGGTGACGCCGGCGGCGGTGCGGTACTGGATGCGCGGCCAGGCGCCGTTGCCGTCGCCCTCGATCCACATCGTGAGCGAGCGCGGCTGGCCGGGCAGGGTGATGCCCTGCGGGGCGATGGCGTACTGGCCGCGGGTGCCGGTGGACTGGGTGAAGTCGTAGGTCATCCGCAGGCCGGCGGTGCCGTCGTGGCCCAGGGCCGGGGCGACGCCGCCGCCGGGGGCGCGGTCGTTGCCGGAGGTCCAGGCGGCGGCGTCGGAGAAGTCGGCGAACGGCTTCTCGGCCATGCCGACGGTGACGGCGACGGCGGTCTCCAGACCGGCGGCGGTCAGTTTGAGCGTGGCCGACCTCCCGTCGGCGAGCGCCTTGAGGGTGAGCGTGCCGTCGGGCGCGGGGGTGGCCTCGACGACGCCCTCGCCGCCGGTGACGGTCAGGTCCGCGGCCTCGACGGGCGCCTCGTGGCCCTGGGCGTCGAAGCCGGTGACCGCGACGGAGGCGGTGGCGCCGGGGGCCTCCAGGGCGACCGGGTCGGTGCCGGCGGTGATCCGCACCGGGGTGCCGAGCACGGTCAGCGCCAGGGCGGCCGGCTCGGCGCCGTCGGCGCTCGCGGTGACGGTCACCGGACCGCAGGCGCGGCCGGTGACCACCGCGTCGGTGCCCCGGCCGTCGACGGCGGCCCTGGCGCCGTCGGGGGTGGACCACCGCACGGCGGGCGCCGCGCCGGTGACGGGGCCGTAGGTCTCGTCGTGGGGCAGGGCGCGCACCGTGCGGTGCAGGCCGGGGAAGACCCGGGTGGCGGTGGACACGGCCTCGGCCGGGCGCAGCCGCAGGCCGCGGGCCTGCCCGGAGCCGGGGGCGCTGAACAGGCCGAGCCCGTTGGCCACCGCCCGCTCCCCGCCGTTGTCGGAGGGGCTGCTGACGGTGCCGGCCCGCTCGGTGCCGGGCAGGCGGGCGGCCATCGCGGCCGAGCCGCCGCCGTCCATGTTGAGCGCGTTGTGGGCGCCCATGTCCCGCATCAGCACGGCGAGGTCGGGCAGGCTGATGCCCGGGCTGTCGGCCTGGCGGCCGTCGACGGTGACCAGGTACATGCGCTTGTTGTCGGCGGAGAAGCCGACCGCGGTGCGGGCGTTGAGCTCGTTGCCGTCGTTGTCGCCGGGGCGGCGGGCGACGCCGTCGGCCACCAGCACCTGGTAGCCGCCGATGGCGACGGCGACCTCGCCGAAGGAGGCGCGCGGGCGGTAGCCGACGTCGACCCGGTCGCCGGGCCTCAGGTCGCGCAGCGCCCGGGCGCCGGCCTCGCGGCCCACCAGGACGGTGGCGCCCTCGGGCACCGCGGCGCCCACGTGGTCGCGGACCTCGGTGACCTTGCCCTCGCGCAGTTCCACCTCGGCGACCTCGCCGGAGCCGCCGGTGGAGTTCGCGCGCGAGGCGTTGCCCCAGGCGGGGGTGAACAGGCCGACGCCGTCGGCGGGCAGGCCGTAGGTGTTGACGCCGGCCAGCGTCACCTCGCGGCCGCCGGGCAGGTTCGCGTGGCCCGCCAGGAACACCTCGGCCATCCGGGCCAGGCCGTCGGTGCCGACGGTGACGGCCTGGTTCCAGCCCTCGACGGGTGCGTGGATCAGGCCGCCCTCGCGTGAGACGCCGACGCCCAGCGGCGCCTCGGAGGCGTTCATGTCGAAGTAGTCGCCGTTGATCGCGGCGACCGCGCCGGCGTTCCTGGCCATCTCGGTCACGCCCTGGCGGGTCGTCACCTTGCCGGAGGACAGGTAGTCCACGCTCAGGCCCTGGGTGGTGAGGTCGGCGACCAGCACCTTGCCGCGGATCCAGCCGCCGGCCCCGAGCCGGTCGAAGGAGGTCATGGTCAGGCCCGGCGCGACCGGGGTGACCTCGCGCCGGGTGACGACGGACTCGCCCGGCCGGTCCAGGACCAGCTCCGGGGTGCCCGCCGAGACGGCGGGCGCCGCGTGCGCGGTGGCGGGGACGAGCGCGGGCAGGCCCGCGACCAGGAGCGCGCCCAGCGCGAGCACGGCGGCGGGACGGCGGGACCGGGGCGTGCCGGTGACGGGGGGTGGCATCGGGGGGTTCAGCTCCTCGGACGGTTGCGGGTGCGGCGGCCGCCGGGCACGCGCGCAGGGCGCACCCGGTGGCCGCCGCGAACGGCGGGGCCCGGGTCCATGATCACCGGGCCGACCGAAGCCAATCGCCCACGAAAGGCCTCCGCGCCACCGGACGGTGAACCCTCGCGTTCACCCCCGCGAACAAAACCCCCGGACCCCGCGCCAACGGGCCGCAGCCGGCGCGTTCCGGTCACCGGCTTCCGGGCGCCGCGTTCCGGAGCACCGCTTCGGCCACGGCTTCACCTGGCGGCCCTACTCGGTGGCTTCACCCGGCAGTTTCAGCCCGCAGGCTTCAGCCGGCGGTGTGGAGGCGGTTGGGCAGGTTGTCCCAGGGGCGGCAGTCGATTACGGGCAGGGCGTGCCGGCGGGCTTGGTTGCTGAGCCAGTGTGAGAAGCGGGTGCTGACTTCGGCACGGTGTGTCTGGATGCCGTATTCCGGTTCCCGTTCGGCGTAGTTGGCGGTGATCTGTCCGGCGTCGGCCTGTGGAGGAACACGAACATCACCGAACCCGGCTACTCCGGACCCTCCTCTCGTCCTGCTTTTCTTGAGCCTGAGATCGAGGAGGCCGCCGCCGACGGCGGGCAGATGTTCGGGGGCGACGCGGCAAACTGCGCGGAGATGCGCGCGTGCAGTGCCCTTTTTGCTAATCATGCAGCAGATTTCGAGGAAGCGTTCGGGCGCCCGCTACAACTCAGTGACATCGAATTTCTGACGGTCAGAAGCTCTACTGGCGCACCAGAGCCAGCATGCCTATCCTGTCAGAGCGCGCTTGTGCGGCGTGGCGCGACCGACCTATCGAGAGGGTGAGCATGGACTTCGCTGTCCGCGGTCGAGGTCGCAGCCTGGCTGAAGCAGCAGGCTGGAGCCCGGAGCGCGCGGTCGACATCTCTGGACTTATCCATGAGATGAGACGCGTTGGCTTCGACGTATCAACTGCAGCGCATAGGTTCCTAGAAGTGTTCTGGCGCCTGCGGATCGAGCATCTGCCAAGCATCAACATAGACGGCAAAGACATATTCTGCTGGACCGAATTCGATCCGATGCGGGTATGCACTGAGCGCGATGCGAGAATTGCAACCCTATGCTCAAGGGTGGCCGGTGGATCGCTGTGCCCATTGGGAATTGATGGGTTTCACTTCACTATCTACATGTCGCCTTCCGGCAAGTTCTTTGCCGGAATGGATTCTTCGGTATTCGCATATTCGGGCTGTGCCGACGAATTCTTTGCGAAGCTCGTCGATGGATCCAGGCCACAGCTTGTAGGAGCCTGGGAACTATAGGGATTGTTAGCTTCATGAAGGATTGACAGAGGCCCCGCTGGATTTATTTCCCGCGGGGCCTCTGTGGCGTCTGACGGCAGTAGCTGACGGCAACGTCAGCGGACGGGAGCTGCACAAGCAGGCGGGCCGTCACCGTCGGCAGGGTCTGTGGCAGCCTGCGCGGGCTTGCCGAGTGCGCGGCCGAGGAGGTCGATGGCTTGGCGCCGGAGGCGGAGGCGGACGTGGGCGTACACCGTGGCGGTGACGCTGATGTGGGCGTGGCTCGGCAGTTCCCTGATCGCGACGAGTTCGGATCAGAATGCCACTCCCGATGTGGAGGCCGAGGATCAGGAGGTTCCGGCTGTTGGCCCCAGTAGCCGGGCTCTGAGGATCGTTGCGACGATGGCCCGAGAGACACCGCTCAAAATGCGCATGGGAATATCACTTATTTTCCCAGGGAGCGCTTCAGGCCTGGTCTTGATGGGTGCAGGGCGACTGGCGCAGTAGGCTACTTTTCGGGAGCGCAAGATATGGAGGACGATACAGGCGCGGCGTGGAGAAATCTTCCGCAGAGGCCTATGGTGGCTCCTCCGGATTTTTGGACACTGCCCGAAGGGCGGCGAGCTCGTGGCCACCTGATGGGCAGGCAGTATGGTGGTTCGGGTGATAATCTGCGCAATCTGGTGCCGCTCTGGGCGATCGCCAACCGCGACGTCATGAAGGGTGTCGAGATGGATGTGGCCGGAGTGATTAAGGAGGGTGGACAGGAAGTGAAATATGAAGTCCTGGCCATCTATGACGGGAAGAAGTCGGGAGTACCCAAATCTATTCATATTGAGGCGCACGGCATGCTCGGTCTCAATGTGGACTGTCTGGTGATGAATAATAACGAACCAAAGGAAAAAGTAAACCTGTCTGTGGTTCCTGTAGCTTGGGATGGTGAGATGAGACGGGTTTATTTTCGCGAAATGATTGATGTTGACTCATGGTCTAGCCCCAATGCCGGTGACTTAATTCGTGTCTCGCTTGGTGATCGTGACGGTGGCTGGTTGGGGTGGTGGCCAGTTGCGGTGTTGGGCGCGTTTGAGGGGC